>NZ_JBHVJX010000003.1:0-349854 GCF_042798755.1 Streptomyces sp. NPDC057743 | reverse complement strand
GGGGACCGAGGGCGACGCCGGACCGGGTGCGGCGGCTGCCCCGCAGCCGGTGAGCGGCCCCGAACCGCCCTCCGACCGGGGACCACCGGCCCTATGCCGCGTCGCCAGGCACCGCGGACGATGCGGGCAGGGAGCGGGAGAACGGGACACTGGAACCAAGGCCGCATCGCGCGGCATACCTGCGGAGGGAGGCGCGGCCGTGCCCGGATTGCGTGATCTCCTCATGCGGTTCCGTCCGGTCAGCACGCCGGGAGCGGCGGCCGTCGGCGTACCCGCCGACCGTTCCGCGGAGCTGACCGCGGAACTGACGCCACCCCTGTCCCAGTTGGACGGCACGGCCGCCGAAGCCGACGCCATCCGCGCCGCCGCCCACCGCGCGGCCGACCGCATCCGTCAGGACGCCGCCCACCGCGCGGCCGACCTGGCGACCCGCGCGGCGGCGCACGCCGAGCGGGTGCGGGCGCAGGCCGCCGACCGGCAACAGGAGCGCGCCCGGCGGGCGGCGGCCGAGATCAGTGCCGAGGGCGAACGGGCCCGGGGTGCGCTGCGGCACCATGCCGCCGAACGCATTCCGTCCATGGCGGACCGGCTGACCGACGAGGTGCGTCGTCAACTGGGCCTGCCCGTACCGCGGGTGGGAGGACAGGGCGGTCCCGACGGACGGAGCGGCGATCCGTGAGCGCCGCATGGGTGGCCGGGGTGACCAGGGCGCGCGGGCTGCTGTCCCGGTCCCCGGGCGCGCCCGGAGCCCGGCAGGTCGCGACCGCCGGCACACTGGAGGAGGCGCTGCGCCGCCTGGCCCCCTTCCCGTACTGGCGAGGGCTGGATGCCGGAGTCTCCCTTCCGGCCGCCCAGCGCGCGGTGGCCGCCACCTTGCTCTGGCACCTGCGGGTGCTCGCCGGCTGGCTGCCGCACCGCGGGGTGGAGTGCCTGCGCCTGCTGGCCGCCGGCTTCGAGATCGTGAACATCGAGGCGCGGTTCCGGCAGCTGAGCAGCGGTGCGCAGGAGCCCTCCCCGTATGCCCTCGGCGCGCTCGCCACCGCCTGGCACCGGATCTCCCGCGCCACCGGCCCCGAGGAACTGCGGCCCCTGCTCGCCGCGTCGACGTGGCGGGACGCCGGCGGGACGGCGGCCGAACTGGCCGTCGGGCTGCGGCTGACCGCGGCCGCCCGGACCGCGGCACGGGTTCCGTGCGCGGCCCGGTGGTCGGCGGGCCGGGCGGCCATCCTGGTCGCCCGGGAACGGTTCGTGCACGGCCGGGAACTGCCCGCACGCGCCGGCCGACCAGCCGCCCAACTCCTGGGATCCGCCTACCGCGCGCCGGATTTCCGCGCGTACCAGCGACGATTGCCGAGCGCAGCCGGCTGGGCACTGCGCGGCATCGACGAACCGGCCGACCTCTGGCGGGCGGAAGGCCGCTGGTGGGGGGATATTGAACAGGACGGCCTGCAGATGGTGCGCCGTACGCGGTACGACGCGATCCCCGTCGTGGGCGCGGTCGCGGCGCTGTCCGCCGACGCGTGGCGCGTGCGCGCCGCGCTGGAACTCGCCGCGAACGGCGCCTCCTTGGAGGATTTCGATGGCTTCGGTTTCCTGGCCTGAGGCGCTCTTCCCCGTGCCGATGCAGCGGGTGGCCGTGCTCATGCCGCGGGCCACCGAGCGCGACGCGCTGCTGCGCCTTGCCGAGGCCGGCTGCGTGGACCTCGACCGGGTGACCGGCCCCCAGCAACCCGGCCCCACCCCGTACCAAGGGGCGCGGACGGGCGGTACGGAGCCGGCAGCGCGCAGCGATCTGCCGAACGACGAAGAGCAGTTGGCGGGCCTGCTGACCGACGCGGTCCGACGCGGGGACGTGGCGGCGCTCGCGGGCTGGTGCCCGCGCTCCGAGGTGCCGCGACTGCGCGCCGGGCTGGCCGGACTCGGCGGTGCGCTGGTGCCGATGGCGGCACCGCACGGCATCGATCCGCCGACCGCGCTGCGCCGCACCGGCCCGGTCCATGGCGCGGGCGCGTCGCTGGTCACCACCTACGGCACCCCGCCCTACGCCGACCTCGACCTTTCCTGGGGAGCAGCGGCCCTGTACGCCGTGATGTTCGGGATGATGTTCGGCGACGTGGGACACGGCGCGCTGCTGCTGCTCGGCGCCCTCGCCCTGGCTACACGGCGGCCGCGCCGTGTGGCCGCCTGGCACCGCGCCTGGCCGCTCGTGGCCGCCGCCGGCGCCCTGAGCATGGTGGCCGGACTGGCCTACGGGGAGTTCTTCGGGCCGACCGGGGTGCTGCCCGTCCTCTGGCTGAACCCCCTGCACCGGCCCGAACAACTGCTGGTGTCGGCGGTGTTGGTGGGCGCCGTCCTCTTGCTGGCCGCCTACGCCGCGGGCTGCGTGAACCGGTGGCGCGAGCGCGGCCCCACCGGCGCCGCGTACTCGCTGTCGGGGATCGCCGGGGCCGGACTCTTCCTCGGGCTCGCGGCCATGGCCGCGGGGATCGCCACCCGCGCGGTGTGGCCGGTCGCAGCGGGCGCCGCCCTCGCCACGATCGGCGCCGCACTGGCCGCGGCCGGCCTCTTCGCCGCCACCGACCGGGGCGCCGCCGGCCTGCTCCAGACCGGCGTGCAACTCTTCGACGGCATCATCCGCATCCTGTCCAACGCGGTGTCCTTCGCCCGCCTCGCCGCCTTCGGCCTCACCCACGCCGCACTCGGCGCGGTCGTCTGGGCGGGCACTGCGAGCCTGGCCCGACACGGTCCGGCGGGCCTCGCCGCGGCCCTCGTGGTGTTCGTGCTGGGCAACGCGCTCGTCTTCGCGCTGGAGGCGCTGGTGGCGGGCGTCCAGGCGCTCCGCCTTACGTACTTCGAGCTGTTCTCCCGGGTCTTCGAGAGCCAGGGCCGTCCCTTCCGGCCCTGGCGCCTGCCCGGCCGTCGTCCGGAGGCCGTGCCGTGATCACCTGGCTCGTCACGCTGCCCGCCATCGCCGCGATGTGGTGGGCGGTGCGCACGCTGTACCGCAGACGCGGCGGCAAGCGCACGCTGCGCTATGTCGTCGGCGCGAACCTGGCGCTGCTGGCGGGGGCGTTGGCGCTGCTGGTGGCGGCGCTGAGCGGAAGCGCGGCACAGGCCGCGTCGGCCGCCCCGGCCGGGGCGCCGCACGCCAACTCCGCCGCGCTGATCGGGGCCGCCATCGCCGTCGCGGGCGCCTCGATCGGCTCGGCGATCGCCGTCGCCTACACCGGGGCGGCGGCACTGGCCGCGCTCAGCGAGCGCCCGGAACTGTTCGGGCGGGCGATGGTCATCGTCGGCCTGGCCGAGGGCATCGCCATCTACGGCCTGGTGGTCGCCGTGTTGCTGATCGGCAAGGCATGAGCCATGGGCACCGTCGTCGCCATCGGTGAGCGGACGCGGACCGCGGGATTCGCCCTCGCCGGCGTGCGGGTCCGGCCCGCCGACGATCCGGAGCAAGTCCGCGCGCAATGGCGGGAGATGCCCCCGGACGTCGCCCTGGTGATCCTCACACCGACCGCCGCCGCGGCCCTGGGGCCCGAGGCCCTGGACGCACCCGAGCCCCTGACGGTGGTGATGCCACCATGACGCCGGCTCCCACCGCCACGGCCGACCCGCTCGCACCCGTGCGCACGGCGCTCCTGCGCGCCGCCGAGGCGGAGGCCGAGCGCCTGGTGGCCGAGGCGCGACGCGACGCCGCCACGACCCTGGCCGCCGCCCGGTCCGCCGCGGCCACGACCCTGCGCGAGGCACGTCACCGAGGCGAACGGGACGGCGCCCGGGCCGCGTCGGCGACTCTGGCCCGGGCCCGCCGCACCGCACGCGCCGGCCTCCTCGAAGCCCAGGCGGCGGCCTACGACGAGCTGCGCGAGGAGGTGCTGCGCCGGGCGCGGCAGTGTTGGCGCGAGGCGTCCCGGGCGGCCGTGCGCGAACGACTCACGGGGCTCGTACGCCAGGCACTGGGTCCGGAGGCCACCGTCACCGAGCACCCCCGGGGTGGGGTGGTCGGTACGGCCGACGGCCGGTGCGTGGACCTCAGTCTGGACGCCGTGGCCGGCCGCGTCCTGGACCAAGCCGGCGCCGAGGTCGAGCGGTTGTGGCGGAGCTGACCGCGGCGTGGCCCGTGCCCCGCCGGCCGGCAACCAGCCGCATCCGGCGGGTCGCCGGCCCGCTCGTCGAGGTGGAGAACACCGGCCGGATCGCCATGAACGACCTCGTGCTCCTGGGCGCGGCGGAGGTGCCGGCCGAGGTCGTCGCCGTCACCACCTCCCGCGTCACGGTGCAGGCGTACGAGTACACCGGCGGCCTGGCACCGGGGCACAGCTGTCGGCCCCTGGGCCGCCCACTGACCGCCCGCCTCTCCCCGGACCTGCTGGGCGGGGTCTTCGACGGCCTGCTCCGGCCGCTCGCAACCGCCGGCGACCGGCTCACGCCCGGTGCCGACACCAGCGCGGCGCCGGAACGCCGTTGGCAGTTCACCCCCCTCGTCACCGCGGGCGAAGTGGTGGACGAGGGCACCGTGATCGGAGAGGTGCACACGGGAAGCGGGCAGCGCACCCGCATCCTCGTGCCACCCGGCAGACGGGGCAGGGTCTCCCACCTGGCCACCGCAGGCGAGCAGCCCGAGGACGCGCCGCTGGCCGTCGTCGGCGGGACCGAGATCCGCGCGGTGAGCCGGTGGCCGGTGCGGCGGCCCCGCCCGGTCCGCGAACGTGCCCCGGCCCGCACCGCGTTGACCACCGGACAGCGGGTGATCGACCTGCTCTTCCCGGTGGCCCGCGGCAGCACCGTCGCGGTGCCCGGCGGCTTCGGCACGGGAAAGACCGTGCTGCTCCAGCAGATCGCCAAGTGGTGCGACGCGGACGTCATCGTCTACGTCGGCTGCGGCGAACGCGGCAACGAAATGGCCGACGTCATCGAGGAGTTCGCCGAGCTGACCGATCCGCGCACCGGGGGGCGCCTCGCCGACCGCACCGTGATCATCGCCAACACCTCCAACATGCCGATGATGGCCCGGGAAGCCAGCATCTACACCGGCGTCACCGTCGCCGAGTACTTCCGGGACATGGGCAACGACGTGGTAGTCATCGCCGATTCCACCTCCCGATGGGCCGAGGCGCTGCGGGAGTTCGCCTCGCGCACCGGCGAACTCCCCGCCGAGGAGGGCTACCCCGCCGGTCTGGCCTCCGCCCTCGCGGCCTTCTACGAACGGGCCGGGGCGGTGCTGACATTGGGCGCCGGCCCCGGCTCGGTGACCGTCATCGGCGCCGTCTCCCCACCCGGCGGCGACCTGGCCGAGCCGGTCACCGCACACACCGAACGCTGCGTCCGCGGCCGCTGGACGCTCGACCGCGAACTCGCCTATGCTCGCCACTACCCCGCGCTGTCCTGGGCCCAGTCGTTCTCCCGGGACGCCGCCGCCCTCACCGCGGCCGGCACCGACCGCGGCACCGCCGACCGCCGGGCCGCGGTGACCCAACTGCTGGCCGAGGCCGACCGGTTGGCGGACCTGGTCGACCTGGTCGGCATCGGTGCGCTGCCCCCGCAGGAACGGGTCAGCGTGCTGTCCGGCCGCCTGGTCCGCGAGGGCCTGCTCCAGCAGAGCGCCCTCTCGCCGCACGACGCCTACTGCGCCCCGGAGAAGACCGCGGCGCTCGCCGACGCGGTGCTCACCGTCGTCGAACGGTGCCGCACCCTGGTGGCCTCCGGGACCCCGCCGGAGGACGTCGAACGGGCCGACTTCACCGCCCTGTTGCGGGCCCGGGAGGAAGCGGGGCCCGACGATCCCACCACCGTGCGGGCCGCCCGCGACGCCACCCTCGCCGCCCTGGAGGGACTCCGGTGAACACCGAGCGGCCGCCCGTCACCTACACCTCGGCGCGGGAACTACGCGGGCCGCTCGTCGTGGTCGGCGGCGTCCGCGGGGTCGGCTGGGACGAGTTCGGCACCATCGCGCTCATGTCCGGAGAGCGACGACACGGCGTCGTCCTGGAGGTGCGCGACGACCTCGCGGTCGTCGAGGTGCTGGAGGGAACCGGCGGGATGGACCCGGCCGGACTGCGGGTGACGTTCACGGGCTCACCGCTCACGATCCCCGTCGGGGACGGATGGCTGGGCCGAACCTGCGACGGCAAGGGCGCACCACGCGACGGCGGACCACCGGTCTTCGGCCGACACCTCGCACCCGTGGAGGGCACGGCGATCAACCCGGCCCGGCGACGCCCGCCCGCCGAACCGGTGCTCACCGGCATCGCCGCCATCGACGCACTGAACACCCTGGTACGCGGCCAGAAGCTCCCCATCTTCTCCGTCGCCGGGCTGCCCCACCTCGAACTCGCGGTGCAGATCGCCGCCCAGGCCACCACGGCGGGCGAGCGGTTCAGCGTGGTCTTCGCCGGCATGGGCCTGACCCACGCCGACGCCTTCACCGTCCAAGACGGCCTGGCGGACCGGGCCGCCGCCGGCGAACTGTGCCTGCTGCTCAACACCGCCGACGACCCGGTGATCGAGCGCATCCTCACCCCCCGACTGGCGCTCACCGTCGCCGAGCACCTCGCCTTCGACGGCGGCCGACACGTCCTCGTCGTCATGACCGACATGACGTCCTACGCGGAGGCACTGCGCGAGGTCTCCGCGGCCCGCGGCGAGGTACCGGCCCGCCGGGCCTACCCCGGCTACCTCTACAGCGACCTCGCCTCGCTCTACGAACGCTGCGGACGCCTCGCCGACCGCCCCGGCTCGGTGACCGTCCTCCCCGTCCTGACCATGCCCGCCGGCGACATCACCCACCCCGTACCCGACCTCACCGGCTACATCACCGAAGGGCAGATCGTGCTCTCCCCGCAGATCCACGCCGAAGGGATCTACCCGCCCGTGGACGCGCTGTCCTCCCTCTCCCGCCTCATGCGCAAGGGCGCCGGCCCGGGCCGGACCCGCGCCGACCACCTGGACGTCGCAGCGCAGTTGACCGCCGCGCTCGCCCGCGCCCGGCAGGCCGCCGACCTCGCCGACCTGGCCGGCGAATCCGCCCTCAGCCCCGCCGACCGCAGCCACCTCGCCCTCTACCCGCCCTACTTGCATGACTTCCTGAACCAGGACACCGACCGCACCCTCACCCTGGACGAGTCCCTGGAACGCGCCTGGCGGGTCCTGCTGACCCTGCCGCCCAGCGAACTGGGCATGCTCCCCGCCGCGATGCTCACCGCCCGGCACCACGATGCCCCGTCCGGGACGCCGCCATGACCACGGCAGCGCCTTCCCCCGCCGGCCGGGCCGCCCGCCTACGCCTGCGCCGCCGCCTCGACACCGCGATCCGCGGCGCGGACCTGCTCGACCGACAACTCCACCTGCTGCGGGCCGAATTGGCGGAACTGCGGCGAGCCGAGACCCACGCCGGCGAGGAGTGGGAACAACGCGCGCACCGGGCCCGGACGTGGCTGCTGCGCGGCCTGCTGATCGGCGGGGAGGACGCCCTGCGGACCGCCTCCCTCGTCCCCGACGCGGACGTCACCGTGGAATGGGTGGACACCCTGGGCGTACGGCGCCCGGGCCGGACGTCCACGACCCCGGGAACCCCGGCCGCCTCCGACGCCCCTCCTGGGAACACGGCGCTGACCCACGCCCGTACCGCCCACGCCGCCGCGCTGGACGCCGCCGCCCGCTACGGTGCCGCCGCGGCGGCCGCCCGCGCGGTCGAGGCCCGAGCGCACCGCACCCTGACACGAGTCAGGGCGCTGCGCCGCCACCGCATCCCCCATCTCCAACAGCGCCTCACGGCCGTCGACCTCGCCCTGGAACAGG
Organism: Streptomyces sp. NPDC057743; assembly: GCF_042798755.1. Classification (NCBI taxonomy): domain Bacteria; kingdom Bacillati; phylum Actinomycetota; class Actinomycetes; order Kitasatosporales; family Streptomycetaceae; genus Streptomyces; species Streptomyces sp. NPDC057743. The sequence goes on along the minus strand of NZ_JBHVJX010000003.1, from coordinate 342,057 downwards.
CCGAGCACGAAGACGCCGTCCGCCGCCGCTGGGCGGCACAGCAGACCGGACGCCACGTCGGAGGCTAGGACCTGTCCGATGGGCCATGGCCATGGCCATGGCCGGAACTATCCGGCCCCGACCCATCGGACAGGTCCCAGGCTCCCCTCGACGCGCGGTCACTCGTCACCCGCTCCCTGGGGCACGACCACCAGCGGCCCCGGGGCGAGCTGGGCGAGCGTGCGGCTGGTGGAGCCGAGCACCATCCCGCGGAACCCGCCCAGCCCCCGCGAACCGACCACGAGGCAGCGCGCGGCAGCGGCCAACTCCGCGAGTTGCACCGCAGGTTGTCCGATCGCGACCTCCTGCCGCGCGAGCACCTGTGGGTACTTCTCTCCCCACCCGGCGATGGCTTCCGAGACGTCGACCAGCGATCCGTGGGCGTCGGACGGCCACTCCCCGTGCCGTGGGCGCTGCACCTGCACGGCCACCAGGTCGGCCCGGCTCAGGTCCGCCTCCTCGAAGGCGAAGGCCACTGCTGGGGCGGAAGCCGCCGATCCGTCGACCCCCACCATGACCGGCCCGAGCGGGTCGCACCGCGCGGCGTCGCCCGGCACCAGCACGACCGGGCAGGGTGGGTGACCAACGAGGGACCGACCCACCGTGGTGAAGGTGACCGCCTCCATCGGGCCGCTCACCTGGTGCGAACCGAGCACCAGCAAAACGGCGCCCTCCGCGATCTCCCGCAGGACGGCGGTGGGACGACCGTCCTCCAGCCGGGTCGTCACGTTCAGGCCCGGCAGGCGCTCCGCCACCGCGTCCTTGAACTCCTGCAACAGGGTTCGCCCCGCGGCCCGGTAATGCGAGGCCCAAGCCTGGTCGGGCTCATCGCGCCGATCCTTGGGAGCAGCCCCGGAAGGCCACTCCTGGACGTGCACCAGGCACAGCTCCCGACCCCGCCGCGCCGCCGCGTCCGCGGCCCACTCCACCGCGCAGCGTGCCGTCGGGGAACGCGAGACGCCCGCCACCACCGGACCGCGCGGATCGTTGCTGCTCATCACGCTCCTCCTCCCGGACGCGGTCGAGACGCGCAACGTGCCCGACCGGAACCCTGCCTCCGCTCCCAGCGTGGCGTGCGGTACCGCAGAGCCGATAGGGCCGCTCGGCACCGACACCCCGCCGTACGGCCCGCCGGGCACGTGGCCGACCTGCGCCGATGCCGGAGGCGCGCTGAGGCCGGCCGCACCCCGACCCCCTGCTTCGGCGACATGGGTGGTGGTGCCGGCACCGAGTGGACGCGGGACGGCATGCTGCGCCGTCCGCGCTGCCTCGGCCTGCCGTCAACGGCGGGCGCGACGGGCGGTGTTGCTGCGGTGACGAAGCTGGTCGGAGTGGTGGGCGAGACGGTCGATGTGGGCGGCCAGGCTCGGATGGCTGCCGCGTAGATGTGGCTCAGCGTCGGTGAGGGGGGCAAGCAGCAGGGCCGCATCATCGTCGGCGAGGGCGAGGGTGAGCCGGCGGACGGGTGCCCGGGCGGTGTCCGGCAGGTCAGGCAGGGCGGCGATCTGGCCGGCGAGCTGGCGGAGTTCACCGGCGTTGTTCCGGGCCCAGGTGATCACCGCACGGTCGGCGGCGCGGCGATCGCGGGTGGCCTTGACGCGCTGCTCACCGGTGCTGTCGGCGGCCCCGGGGCGGAGCCGGAGATAGCGGCGTTCGGCTGCCTGGCGACTGGCCACGCCCAGCGGCGCGGCCAGATCGGCCCAACTCGCGCCGGCCGCCCGGGCCGACTCGATCAGGCCGGGCTCCCAGTCAGCGAGCTGGTGCCGCACCTCGCGGAGCAGGAGGAGCGCGGAAAGCGCCTGCTCGGGGCCGGGCACATCGTCGGCGGAGGGGTCGGTGGAGGGTGCGATGTGGGCGGCGCGCACGGCTTCGTCAATGGCGCGCAGGGCTGCCTCCGCGGTGAGGAAGGACGCAGGGGACAGGTCCCGGAACTGTTCATCGGCCTCCGTCACGAAGCCCTCCTTTCGTCGTCTACTGGACGACACATCGTTTGTCATCGTTTCGATGACATGCTACAACGGGATCAGGTGCAGCGCATTGGCAGGAGTTACTGCCCGTCTCACTGGAGGTGTTTCACGATGTTGATGCGCACTGACCCGTTCCGTGAACTCGACCGGCTCACCCAGCAGCTCATGGGCACGTCCGGCACATGGTCGCGGCCGGCCACGATGCCGATGGACGCCTACCGCGAGGGCGATGTCTATGTGATCGCGCTGGACATTCCCGGCGTGAGCGCCGATGCCATCGACATCGACGTCGAGCGGAACATGCTGACCGTCAAGGCCGAGCGCCGGCCGACGACCAAGGGCGAGAACGTTCAGGCAGAGCTTTCCGAGCGGCCGCTGGGAGTCTTCTCCCGCCAGTTGATGCTCGCCGACACCCTCGACACCGAGCGCATCGAGGCCGACTACGAGGCAGGGGTGCTGACTCTGCGCATTCCGATCGCGGAGCGCGCCAAGCCCCGCAAGATCACCATCGGCGGCTCGGCGCAGCCCCAGCAGATCAGCGAGTGACCTGCTGCAGTCTGCAGCGGTGGAGGCGGACGGGCCCGGCGCGTTCCGCCTCCCGCCTCCCGGAGGAGGGTGATCACGGTGGCCATCCAGTGGGAGAACTTCCTGGAGCGCGTCCAGGAACGGGGCGAGTACGACACCCGGCACGAGGCCGAACGCGCCGCCAGGGTCGTACTCGCTCTGCTCGGCGCTCATGTGGTCGGCGAGGAGCGGGTCGCGCTCGCCGCCAGCCTGCCCGAGACCTTCGCCCTCATTCTGCTCAACCCCCTGCCCGCGGCCGAACCGTTGGACCCCGAACGGTTTGTCCGGGCCGCCGCGGCCTGGATCGAGGGAGCCACTGAGGCAACCGCCAAGTGGGACGTCGGCGCCGTCCTGAGCGTGGTGGCCGAGGCGGCCGGCGAGGAACTCACCCGGCTGCTGCTGCTTCAACTACCAGTCGGCTACGACCTGTTGTTCGGCCGTCCCCAGCCAGCCTGATCCAGCCTGCGCCGGAACCACCGGCACCCCGTCCCGGCCTGTCGGCCACCGCCCCGCCGCGTCCCCAGCGGGGCGGGCCGACGTGCGCCACGTCGACTCGTCGCTCCGGCATGAAAGGAATGCCCCTGTCATGATCAACCAGCGCCACCCGGACCGCCCCGACGTCGCGATGACCTTCGACGCCCTCCTGGCCAAGGTCCGGTACGACGGCGCCTACCCCACCCAGGAACAGGCCCGGGAGGTCACCCTCCAGGTCCTGGCCGCCTTCGGCCGCCAACGCCGGCCCTGCTCGACCGGATCCTCGACCAACTCCCCGAGGGATACTCCCTGTTGTTCGGCCATCCCGAACTCCTGCCCCGGCAGCGGCCAGCAGCCTGAGCGGGGTCCGTCAACGCCGGCAGGAACTCGGACCGGAGCGAGGCCGATCGGGATGGGTGCTGGCACGACAGTCAGGCTCCGTGGCCTGGGTTTTCGCGCGGCCTCGGGCGGCGCGTCGGGTCGGTTGGACGGAGGTCAGTCGTCGTCGGCGATGAAGTCTGCCAGCGCGGTAGCGATCGCTTCGGGCTGCTCGTCGGGGATGAAGTGTCCGGCGTCGGGCACGACGATTCCGGTGGTGTTGTCGGCCCATGGGCTGAGGGAGGCGGCCATGTCCGGAACGGAGCCGTGGCTGCTGGAGATTCCGAGGACCGGCAGAGCCAGGTGTCGCCTCTTGAGCGCCTCGCGGTTCTTGCGTGCTGACTCCGCGGCGTCTCGGTAGTACGCCAGGGAAGCGCGCAGACCGCCGTCGACGGCGACGGCCGCCGCGTAGTGGTCGATCTCGGCGTCGTCGAACGTGTCGGGAGACAGGGCCTTCATCTTCAAAAACCAGCCGACGTACTCGCGTTCGCGGCCGGCAAGCAGCGTCTCGGGCAGGTCGGGCACGACATGGAACGCGAAATGCCAGGTTTTCCACGCGCGATCCGGGTCGGTGGGAATCGCCTCCGGGAGGGTGATGCCGGGGATCCCGGCGTCGAGCAGAGCGACCCCGCGCAGGTGGCTCTCGAAGGTGAGGGCGAGGGAGAAGGCGACCCAGGCGCCGACGTCGTGGGCGACCAGGGAGTAGGTCGACACTCCGAGAGCCTGCACGGCGGTGTGGACGTGCCCGGCGACCGCGTGCGTGTCGTAGCCGCGCTCCGGACGCTCGGAGTGGCCCTGTCCCGGCAGGTCGATCGCGATGACGCGGAACCGGTGGGTGAGGCTGGGCATCACCTTTCGCCAGGCCCACCAGGTTTGCGGGAATCCGGCGAGCAGGACGACGGTCGGGCCGCTCGGCCGTCCGCCTTCGACGGCATGAAGGCGGACGCCGTCCGCGTCGACCCAGCGGTGAGTGAATCCGGCCAGCTGCTGCAGCGGCAGGTCGCGGATGGGGTTGCTTTCGGAGCCATGCGGAGTGCTGGTTGCTGGGCTGGTCACGGGGACCCTCCATCGGTGCCGGGTATGCGGTTGGGACGGGTGGCTGACGGCGCTGGCTGGGGTCACGGGGGAGGTGTCTCGCGCGGTCGCGAAGTGCGCAACGTGCCTGGCCCGGCCACACTTGAAGGTTACACATCTTGAACTGATTGGTTCAAGATAAGATGGTGCGCAACACGGTCCGCACCCATCGACGCATCGGCAAGGAAGTGCCGCGTGGCAGGCAAGAAGCAGTTCGACATGGACGCGGCGCTCGACGCCGCGATGATCCAGTTCTGGCGCGACGGCTACGCCGACACCTCGTTGGACGACGTGTCGCGGGCAACCGGCCTGAACCGCAGTTCCCTCTGCTCCTCTTTCGGCGACAAGGAGACGCTCTTCCTGCGCTGCCTGGACCTCTACGCCACGCGCTACGGCGAGAAGTACGACGCCGCCCTCTCGCGTGCAGCCTCGGAACCCGTTGCCGCGATGCGTGCGTTCTTCGACGTGACCCTCCAGCGCATCGCCGATCCCGAACTACCCGACGGATGCCTGATGGCCCAGTCGGCCATGGCAATCCCCGTACTGAGCCCGCGCGTTGCGGCGCACGCCAAGCAGGCGCTCGGCCTTCAGCGCCTGCGCCTGCGCACCGCGCTGAAGGCCGGCCGGCTGACCGACCGAGACGCCGAAGCCTTCGCCGTACACGCGGCGGCCGTGAACCAGTCGCTCGCCGTCATGAGCAGGGCCGGGGCGAGCCCGGCGCAGCTCCTGGCTATCGTCGGCGTGACCGTGGACGCGCTGGCGCAGGCGTCGCGCGCGTAACGCATCTGATGCGGCCGTGGGTTCGTCGACGCTGGCCCAGTTGGAGCGCGGGCAGGGCAATCTACGCATCGGGCTCGCACGGCGAGGGGGTGCTGGAGTATCTCATCGTGCACGAGGGGGAAATGCTCGTCGGCCCCCACGACCGGCAAGTGCACCTGAACGCAGGCGACTTCGTCTCGTTCACCGCGGACGGTCCTCACTCCTACGAGAGCCTGCACGGCGACACCCGCGCGACCCTCGTCGTGATCTACCCGGCCCGAGTGCCCGACTGCCGCTGACCCGCACGTCCCGCAATCGAGAAGCGCACCCTCCGTACGACTGGAGTACCTGTGACGACAGCCCTGGACCGTGTCCGCGCGGCTCTGGCCCTGCACGGCCACCCCGGTGGCATTACCGAGCTGCCCAGCGCGGTCCCCACCGCGGCCGCCGCCGCCGAGCAACTGGCCTGCCCGGTCGGCGCCATCGCCAACAGCCTCGTCTTCGAGGCTGACGGGACGCCTCTGCTCATCGTGGCCAGCGGCGGCCACCGGGTGGACCCGAAGAAGGCCGCGAGCCACGTCGGGGTGCACAAAGTACGGCGCGCCACACCGGAGTTCGTCCTTGAGGCCACGGGAAAGGAGGTGGGGCGGAGTGGCTCCCATCGGCCATCCCGTGCCGCTGCGGACCCTGGTGGACACCACGCTGGCCGACTATCTGCAGGTGTGGGCCGGCGCCGGGCTGCCGCACACCATGTTCCGCACCACCTTCGAGGAACTGGTCACCCTGACGGGGGGTGAGGCCGTTGCCGTAGGCAGCTGACCGAGCCAGGTCGGCACTGCTCGCGCCCGGCGCCCGGTCGGTGGCAGCCGGGGCCGTCGTACGGGCCGCCTCACCGGCCGCGCGGGGGGAGCGCGATCTGCTCGGCGAACGTGCTGGGGGAGAGGGCGGGAAGCGCTGTGCGCGCCGCGCTGGTTGTCCGGGCGCCCGAGCGGCTTCGAGGCCGGCGGGAGCGTCCCGGGCTGGGGTGGCTGTGGGTCGTGTGTCGCTCCCGCGAACGTTGACTCCCGAGCGGCGTGGCATGAGCATGGTGCTTCGGTGGGCCAATCGGCCTGGTGAGTCGGTGAGTTGGATTCCGGAGGATTGGGTCGGATTCCGGGGGAGGGGCGGAGGGTGCCGCCTCCCCGGGCTCCTGGAACCCGGTGAGGATCGCCTGTGACGGGTCATGATCCCGGCAATCCTGGAGATCCCGGGGCGCGGCAGGACATGGCGCGCGCCGCCCGTCTGCACCTCGCGGACGGTGGCAGCGTCGTCCTGCACGGGCCCACCGGCATCGGCACCTCGCACATCCTGGGCGGCCTCGTCGACGCCGCCCGCGCCCGCGCCGAGACCGTGCTGTATGCCCAACCAGGCGCATCCGAGGGCGAGTTGACATACGCCACGCTCGCCGATCTGCTCGACCCGCTAGCCGACGACGAGTTGGCGCGGCTGTCCGCGCCGCAACGGTCCGCGCTGCGCGCCGTGTTGCGCCGTGAGTCCCCCGCGGCGGAGGTGCCGGATCCGCTCGCCCTCCGGCTGGGAACCCTCGCGTTGCTCCGCGGACTGGCCCGCGGCGGCCCGGTGCTCCTCGCCGTCGACGGCGCGCACTGGGTGGACCGCCCGAGCGCCGAAATTCTCCGGTACGTCGCGCGCCGCCTGCGTGCGTCCGGGGTGCGGGTCCTCACGGCGGAAACCTCCGCGCGCGGGCAGGGGGCGTTGGCGGGCGCGGCCTTCTGTCCCGACCCCGTACGGGAATTCGAGGTGCCGGCGGCGGGCCTGTCGGAACTGCGGGAGATGCTGGGAGACCGGGACGGCCCCGCGTTGCCCGGATGGTTGGTCCGCCGGGTGCACGAGGCGTGCTCGGGGAATCCCGGCGAAGCACTGGAGGTCGTGCGGGAGTTGGATCGCCAGGCCCAACTCCCCTCACGGGACCGGCCGTTGCCGGTTCCGGCCCGGATGCGCCGCGAGCTCGCCAAGAGACTGGCAGGCATCGGGGCCGACGGTCGAGAGGTGCTGTTGACGGCCGCCTGCACCCCGCGGTTCACCACCGGCCTGTTGCGTTGCGCCGCCAGCGCAGGCACCGCGCGGCCCGCGCCCGGCAGTGGGCCGGCCGGCGACACGACTCTCCCGTCGGGCGGCCGTCCCGCGGGGTGGCTCGACGGGGACCCGGTGGCCCGCACGGTCGAGCACGCCCTCGCCGCCGGTGTGCTCGTCGCGGACGAGGACGGCAGCGGCCTCAGGTTCGCCCACCCGTTGTTCGCCTGTGCCGTGTACGCCCGCGGCACGGCGGCCGAACGGCGGGCCGCACACGGACGGTTGGGGGCGGTGACCACCGACCGTGCCGAGCGCGCCCGCCACCTGGCACTGGCCGGTACGGAACCCGATGAGGAGGTGGCTGCCTTCGTGGCCGACGCCGCCGAAGAGGCCGCCAGGCACGGCGCACCCGAGACGGCCGCCGCCCTGGCCCGCCTCGCCGCAGCACGTACCCCGGCGCGGTTCGCCGGCCGTCGCTGCGCACGCCTGCTGGCCGGCGCCGGACACGCGTACGCGGCGGGTGACCACGAACTGTGCCGCGAACTGGCCCTGGGCGCTGCGGCGGACGCCGACACCCCGGGCCGTCACGTACGCGCCCGCATCCTCCTGATCACCGCGGCCGACCAGGCACTGTCGGGCCTGGACGAGGTCTTCGCGGAAGCCTTCGCACACGCCGGTGGCGCACCCCGGGACCGGGCCCGCTTGCACTATCTGCGCGCCTGCAAGGCCCATATCGCCGACGGGGACGCGGCCGTCACCTGGGCGGAGGCCGACCGGGCCGCGTCCTGGGCGCGGCGCGCCGGCGACCGCTGGACCGAGGTGTTGGCCCTGGCGCTCCAGGCGTTCGTCGGGACGCTATTGGGCCGCACCGACGCCCCCGAACCGCTGGCCCGCGCCCTGGCACTGCCGCAGGACATCAGTTGGTTCGGCAGCCACAACGGGCCCCGGGCGATCAAGGCCAGGCTGGACTTCTTCGCCGACCGGCTCGCCGAAGCGGGCGCCGAACTGGACGCGTTGCTGCTCCGGGCCAAGGCGTCGGGCGACGCCGAGGGCAGGATCTTCCTGCTGTGCGCGGCCGTCGACGTGGAGGTGCGGGCCGGTCGCTGCGGACGGGCGATGGCCCTCGCGCGCGAAGCGCTCGGCCGGGCCCGCGAGTTGGGCGCGCACCTCGGGCAGGCATGCTACTCGGCGGCCGTCGCCGAGGCCGCGGGCGGCGACCTGAACCGGGCCGCGGCATTGGCGCAGGAGAGCATCCGGGTGGCGGACGCCGAGCAGGACCTCATCTATCTCCCGCTCGCGCTCTGCCTGTTGGGGCAGGTCCGGATGCGGGCCGGGGATGCCTGGGCGGCCGTGGACTGCCTGGGCCGGGCGCGCTCCATCGCCCGTCGCCGCGGCATCGTCGATCCCGTCCCGGTGCCGTGGTCGTCGGACCTCGCCGAGGCGCTCATCGCGGTCGGCGAGCACGACCGGGCCGCCGCGGTCATTGACGAGGTACGCGACACCGCACTCCGACTGGGGCGGGCCGGCGCCGCCATGTCACTGCTGCGGGCCGAGGCGCTGCTGCGCGCCGGGTCCGGCGATCTGGCCGGGGCGGTGTCGGCGCTGGGGGAGGCGGCCGAGCGCCACCAGAGTCTGGGGCTGCCCCTGGAACACGGCCGCGATCTGCTGGCGTTGGGCTCCGTGGAGCGGCGCCGGCGGCACGTCACGGCGGCCCTGACCTGCTGGCAGGACGCGGCGGCCGGGTTCGAGCGGGCCGAGGCGCACCCCTGGCACGATGCGGCCCGTGCCGAGCTGCACCGGTTCACGGGCAGCGCGGAGGCGGCCGGCAGTGGCGCGGTTCCGACGGAGTGGTGGCGGGCGCTGACGCCGGCCGAGCGGCGGGTGGCGCAGCTGGCCGGCGACGGCGCCACCAACCGTGAGATCGCCGCCCAACTGTTCCTGTCGGCGAAGACGATCGAGTCCACGCTCACCCGCGTCTACCGCAAGCTGGGCATCCGCTCGCGCGCCGAGCTGATCGGACTGCGCCGGCACACCGCACGCGCACCGGAGATCGCCCCTATGCGGTGAACGCCCTACTGCGGAGCGGCCCCACCGCGGTGGGCGCTCCACCGCGGTGAAGTCGACGACGGCGCCCGCTCGGCTCCAGCCCTCCAACGAACCGCCCCATCACGCAAGTTGGCTTTTCCCCGGCGGCATAAGGGGGGTACCGGAGATCCCCTTGCTCTGAGGGCAAGGGGGTTCCCGGTCGGGTCCCGGCGACCCCACCGTGGCCTCGTTCGTCTCCAGTCGGCCGACGAGTTCCCGCCCACACCGAGGTGCGGTGCGGCCCCACGACACGACCTCGACGGCCTCTCCCCTCATCTTGACCCCGGCGTCATCAGCCGGGCGAGAAGGAGTCTTTATGATTCTGCGGAATCGCAGGACGCCGCTGAGAGCCACCCAAGCGCCCCCGACACCGCCGCGGCGGTGTCGACCCAAGGCGCTCGCCGGTCTCGCGGCCGCCGCCTGCCTGGCCTTCCCGCTGGCCGGCACGGCCGCGGCCGCGCCCGCCGAACAGGCGCGGAGCTACGGCTCCAAGCTCGACTTCACCGAGCTGACCCAGGAGCAGGACCAGTGGTGCTGGGTGGCGACGGGCCTGTCGGTGGCCCAACACCTGGGCTACGGAAAGGACACCGACCAGAACACGTTCTGCAACCTCGCCCACGGCCAGGACGGCGGCTCTGCCTGCCCCAACCAGCCCGGCGAACTCACCGACGTGCAGAACGCCTGGTCCGGCCTCGGCATGAGCCCCGGCAACGTCACGGGCGTCATCCCCTTCTCCACGGTCACCTCGTCCATCGACGCCAACTCCCCGGTGGAGGTCGGCATTTACTGGACCGCGGGCGGTGGCCACGCCAACGTCCTGTACGGCTACGACTCCGCCAGCAACACGATGCTGTACGCCGACCCCTGGCCCTCCAACCCCCGCTACGGCGAGATGGACTACTCGACCTACGTCAGCAACAACCAGTTCAACTGGGCCGAGTCCCTGTACGGAGAGAAGTGAGTGAGATGACCGACAACTCCCCCTCTCGCCTCCACCGCACCGGCGGCGCGGCGCTCGCCGCCGGCCTCTGCGCGCTCGCGCTGCTACCCCCCACCACCGCCTTCGCCGCCGGCAACGCCAACACCCCTACCTCGCTTGCCGGTTCGGTGCAGGCCGCCGACCGCGCCGCGGCCGAACGGACGCTCGACAGTCGGGCCACCACGAACAGACTGGCCTCCTTCTTCGTCCACCTGCGCGAGCACCAGGCATCGAAGCGCGGCACCATAGCCGACGCGAGGGTGACACCACAGGACGCCGCGGCGCAGGCGCCGGAGCGGGTCGGCTCCGCCGTGCCCGTCTACTCCCTGGACCCCGGCTTCGTCCGCGGCGACCAGGCATCGGCGCCGGTCGCCCGCTTCTCCTACCTGGCCGCCGAGGCCCGTTCGGCGACCGGCGCGGAGGCGACGGTGTGGACCGTGCGCGACGCCCGCACCCACAAGTGGGTCGTCGCCAACATCCTTTCCGGCGCCGACGAGTTGACGTACACGCACCGGGCCGGGGGCGCCGCGGTCTTCACCGAACCGCAGATCGCCGCCTGGTACAAGCTGTCGGGAAACCGGGTACTGCCGCTCAATGACAGCGCCCGACAGTCGGTAGGCGCCCACGGAGTGACGACGCAGGCGTACTGGAAGCTCGTCCACACCCGGTACGCGGACAAGTTGGCCGGTTCGGAGTACCAGCGCTCCGGGAAGCTCGGCGGCTTCTCCCCGCGCACGGGATCCGTCGCGGCCGCCGCGCCGAACTCAGCGCCCGACTCCTCGGTCGCGGCAACCGCCGCGGCGGGCGGCGCACTTCTCCTCGGCGGCGCCTACCTCCTCCACCGCCGCCGTCGCGGAGCAACTCCCGCGTAGCACCCGCTCCCAGCCGCCCCCTCCGACAGCCCGTGCCCGGCCCGCCGGCCCTTCCCCACCCGATGGCGGTCCGGGCACGGGTGTTGACCCCGGCTCGCCGCCGAGGCGAGCGGAAGCTGGCGCCGCTATGCCTCTGGGGGCCACGCACGGCGACCCGTACTCGGCAACGAAGGCGGGAAGCCGGTCATCTGAGCCCCCCTTGGTCCCGCAGATACGCTCCCGCACGCGCCGCGGCCGCGGTGGCCTTGGCGGCCCGGTCCGCGGCGGCCTCATCGAGCCGGTCGTCGCTGGTCAGCAGGCGGTAGTAGAGCGGGGCGGAGACGGCACGGATCACCTCGTGCGCGTCGGTGCCCTCGGGCACCTCGCCCCGGTCGATGGCCTGCCGGACACAGGGTGCCCACTCCTCGACCCGGATGTCGTAGAAGCGGTGCAGCGCTTCGGCCGCCTTCTCGTCGCAGGTGGCGGCCGCGATCATCGCCTTGAACAGCGCCCCCTGCCGCGGATCGGCCAAAGTCCGCTGCACGAGCCGGGCGTTGGCCTTGAGGTCGCCGAGCAGCGAGCCGGTCTCGGTGCGCGGCAGTGACTGCTCGGCCATGTCCAACAACAGGTCGGCCACGAGGCTGGTCACCGTTCCCCAGCGGCGGTAGACGGTCGTCTTGCCCACCTCGGCGCGGCGCGCGATGTCGGCGAGGTCCAGGTGCGCAAAACCCCGCTCCGCCAGGGCGTCCCCGGCCGCCTGGAGCACCGCCGCCCTCACCCGCGCCGTGCGTCCGCCGGGGCGCACGGTCCCCGGATCCGCGCCCTCAAATCCCATAACGGGTCTCCTGTTCCGTTAGTTGTGGACTCCTGCTACCTTAAGCCCCACGCTAACGGAACGGCAGACCCATTAGATAGGGGTCTGCGGACGAGGGAGGAACTGCCATGGAATACAGGCGGCTGGGCGCGTCCGGACTGAAGGTCCCCGCACTGAGCTTCGGCGCCGGCACCTTCGGCGGCCAGGGGCCGCTGTTCGGCGCCTGGGGGAACACCGACGGGCGCGAGGCGCGCCGCCTCGTGGACATCTGCCTCGACGCCGGGATCACGATGTTCGACACCGCCGACGTCTACTCCGGCGGCGCGTCCGAGGAGGTGCTGGGCGAGGCGATCAAGGGCCGCAGGGACCAGGTGATCGTTTCCACCAAGACCAGCCTGCCGATGGGCGACGGCCCAGGCGACGCGGGCTCCTCCCGCTCGCGGTTGATCAGGGCGTGCGAGGACGCCCTGCGCCGGCTCGGCACCGACTACATCGACCTGTTCCAACTGCACGCCTTCGACGCCGGCACGCCCGTCGAGGAAGTCCTGTCCACGCTCGACGATCTCGTCCGGGCGGGAAAGATCCGCTACCTCGGAGTCTCCAACTTCTCCGGCTGGCAGGCGATGAAGTCCCTCGCGGTCGCGGAGAAGCATGGCCATCCGCGCTACGTGGGGCACCAGGTCTACTACTCCCTCGTCGGCCGCGACTACGAATGGGAGTTGATGCCCCTCGGCCTCGACCAGGGGCTGGGGGCACTCGTCTGGAGCCCGCTCGGCTGGGGACGGCTCACCGGCAAGATCCGCCGCGGCCAGCCGCTACCAGCCACCAGTCGACTGCACGACACGGCCGACTACGGCCCGCCCGTCGAGGACGAACACCTCTACCGCGTGGTCGACGCCCTCAGCGAGATCGCCCAGGAGACCGGCAAAACCATCCCCCAAATCGCCATCAACTGGCTGCTGCAGCGGCCGACGGTTTCCTCCGTCATCATCGGCGCCCGCAACGAGGAGCAACTCCGTCAGAACCTCGGCGCCGTCGGCTGGACGCTCACGCCCGGCCAGATGGCGAAACTCGATGCGGCGAGCGCCAAGACGGCGCCCTACCCGTACTTCCCCTACCAGCGCCAGGAGGGCTTCGCCCGACTCAACCCACCCGTGGTGGGGATCGCGCCTCCGCCCGCTGCATGACACCGGCGGCACGTAGCTGGCACAGACAGGCAAACTGGCGGGCGCGGCGGACCCCAGGCTCCGCCGCGCCCCCTCCGATTGGCCATCAGGAGGGTGGCCAGCATGACTGCTTCGGGGCCGGTTACACAAACCGGATCCGGAGCCGTTCCGGGGTGCGGTGTGGGCGACCGTTCAACGGGTGAATTCCCTTTCGAGGAAGGGGTGTTGAGGTGGTGGTCGGTACCGTTCCTCGGCTCCCGCTCCAGACCGTTTCCCCACAACAGGCCGTAAAACGGAACCAGTTCGGACCACGGGCCAGTCCAGCACTGCGACAGGGCCGGCAAAAACATCGCTCGGTCAGGTGATGTTCCGACACTTTGATATGAGCGCAGTGGTTAGGGCTGTGGCAGTGCGCAGCGAGCGCCCGCGGACTGGGCGCTCCGGAGGTGCGAAGGGTCGCGCTTCCGCCGTTGGACGCATCTGCCGGAAGGGATAGGGATCATGAGGATCGCGAAGGTCGCCGCGGGTGTCGTCGGAGTCGCGCTGGCTCTGGGGGCAGTGTCCCCGGCAGTTGCCGCTCCGGTGCCGCACGGTGACGACAATCCACTGCTGGACAGCAACACGGTCAGCAAGTCCACCGTGACGAAGCCGGGGGACATCGTCGACATCAAGGCGATCGTCAACGGGGCGGACAAGGTCGCCAAGAGCCTGGCCACGAAGAACGACCTCGCGTCCAAGACCAACGCCCTCGGCGGGGCGGCCACCCGCTGATCGTCACTGGGTGAAAGCGTCGGCGCCCCCTGCCCGGGGCGCCGAACGCATGTCAGCGCCCGAAAGCCTCCCGCGCGACGGGTCAGGGAGTCGTTCGCGATGGCACGTGCTTCCCCTCCCGCAGGGGGATGCTCACGGCGTATCGCGTGCAGGCATCGCACCTGGTGAGGAGAGTGTGCTCGCAGTTGAGCACGTGCACGAGGAATCGCTCGGCATCCTCAAGTTGCGCTCGCTGCGCCCGAATTCGTCGGAGCTGCCGCTCGATGGCGCCGTCTCTCTCGGGTTCGGCTCGGTGCAGAACCTGTCGGATCTCCGGCAGGCTCATGCCGACGCTCTGGCACGCCCGCAGGACCCGCAAGCGGTGGAGATGCTCCTCGCTGTATTCGCGCTGGCCCGACGGAGTGCGGTCGGGCACAACGACACCCATGTCGTCCCAGTGTCTCAGCACGTGCACCGCCACCCCCAGACGGTGCGCTACCTCTCCGATCTTCATGAGGCCATTATCGTCGCCCTCCCTGCTTGACCTCAGGTCGACCTGAGGTTCTAGCTTCGCCGCATGAGCATGGAGACGAGCACGAGTCTGGGTACGAGCAGGAGCACGAGCGCGAGCGCGCACCAATCGCTACTGCCGGAACCCGTTCACCTCACCGTCGACGGTGCGAGCATCGCAACCTACCTGCTGGTTCCCGAGGGTGGGACTCCGGTGGGGGACGTGGTGTTCTGCCACGGCACGCCGTGGTCGTCAGAGGTATGGGCTCAGGCCGCACGGCACCTCGCCAGCAGTCATCGGGTGTTCTTGTGGGACATGCCTGGCTACGGCCGGTCGACGAAGGATCCGACGGTGCCGGTCGACCTGGCCTCCCAGATGTCGCGGTTCGCCCGGCTGCTTGCGCACTGGCGCGTGGACCGGCCACACGTCGTCGCACACGACATCGGAGGAGCCGTGGCCCTCGGGGCGCACCTGCTCCACGACGCTCCCTACGCGGGCCTGTTCCTGTGGGACGTGGTGACACTCGACCCGTGGGGATCGCCGTTCTTCCGGCTGGTCGCCGACCACGCCGAGGTGTTCACGGAGCTCCCGGCCGCGCTCCACGCGGCCCTGGTCAGGGAGTACATCGCCGGCGCGGCACGCCACCAGTTGACTCCCGGCTGGCTGGACGCCCTGAGCCGGCCGTGGTGGGGAGCGTCGGGCCAGTCGGCCTTCTACCGTCAGATCGCCGCCCTACGGCCTGCACACACCCGGCCGATCGTGGCGCGCCTGGGGGAGGTGAACTGCGCGGTGGCGATCGGCTGGGGCGAGCAGGACCCCTGGATCCCCGTCGACCAGGCAATCCGCCTGCAAGACCTGCTTCCAGGAAGCCCACCCGTGAGCACGCTGGGCGAGGTGGGGCACCTTGCCCCGGTCGAATCGCCGTCGCGGGTGTGCCGGGCTCTGCGTGACTGGCTCACCGGATCATCCTTCAACGAACCGAATTTTCAGGGGAGTTGATGAGTTTGGCGAGCCGTCTCCGTCGACGCGTTCGCGGGCCCGCCCAACAAACCGTTACGGAAAACGATCGTCCGGTACGTACGGTGTGGGGAACGGAAAGTCGCAGCGTTCACCGTGGGCGCGCAGCACGTGCGACACCCTGGGGCGAGAGCGGAGCGAACGATGAAGGCAGCGCGTTTCCACCAGTTCGGGGGCCCGGAGGTCCTTGAGATCGTGGAGCTCCCCGATCCGCATCCGGGCCCCGGTGAGGTCCGGATCGCGGTGCGCGCGGCCGGCGTCAACCCGAGTGACTGGAAGAAGCGCAGGGGCCTGATGGACGAGGGGCTCCCGCAGACACTGGGCTACGAGGCGGCGGGCGTCGTCGACGAACTCGGCGAGGGCGTCGCGGACGTGGCCGTCGGCGACCGGGTGTTCGGCTTCTCCGCCGAGGGGGCAGCCCAGGCCGAGTTGGCGGTGCTGTCCCACTACGCGACGATCCCGCCGCCGCTCGGCTTCCCCGACGCGGCCGCGCTGCCGGCCGCCATCGAGACGGCCACGCGCGCGCTTGACCAACTCGGCGTCGCCAGCGGCAGCACGCTGCTCGTCAACGGAGCCTCTGGCAGCGTGGGGAGTGCTGCCGTACAACTCGCCGTGGTGCGCGGCGCGCGCGTGATCGGCACCGCTAGTCCGGCACACCACGACTACCTCCGCTCCCTGGGGGCCGAGCCTGTCGCCTATGGGGAGGGCCTCGCCGAGCGGGTTCGCGCGCTCGCGCCGGGCGGCGTTGAGCTGGCGCTCGACGTCGCCGGGAGCGGGGTGCTGCCTGAACTCATCGGGCTCGCGGGCGGTCCGGAGCACGTCGTGACGCTCGCCGACTTCGCCGGCGCGCAGGAGCACGGGGTGCGGTTCAGTCGCGGGGACGCGGGCCGCGCGGTCCATGTGCTCGCCGAGATCGGCGAGTTGATCGAGGCCGGGCGCTTCACGCTCCCGGTCGCGCAGACCTTCCCGCTCGCCGAGATCGCCAAGGCGCATCGCGTCAGCGAGGGCGGCCAGGTGCGCGGGAAACTGGTGCTGGTGGTGGAATGAGGCAGTCGCGGTGAGTTGAAGGGACCGCGACCTTGCCTCGCCCGTCGACTACCGCTCCGTTCCCCCGCGTCCGCGCCCCGTGAACCAGTACCGGAAGCGGTGCCGGGACGCGTCGTTGGACGGGTAGGAGCGGTCGTCCTCGTCCGGCTGGCCCGCCACCGTCCAACTCACCGCGGAGACCGCCGGTTCCAACGACAGCCGGCTGACGGCCGCTTCGAGCAGCGAGTCGTCACGCCGCTCGGTGGTGAGCTCCGCGGCGACCGTGACCTTCCCTTCCTCCGCGTCGCGGCTGAACACCGAACGCAACAGGAAGCCGGGCCGCGCGACGGACTGGACGAGCAGGGCCCTGATGTGTGCCTCCTCCGGTTCGGCACACACCGCCTCGAAGTAGTAGTCGGTGGCGACCTCGGCACCGCCGCGTGGCTCCCTGTCCAAGTGCCGGCCCAGCGGCCGCAGTACCAGGTTGGCGCCCACCACCGCAGCCGTGCCGAGCCCCGCCACGACATACAGCCCCGAGCCGGCCAGCGCGCCGACCGCGGCCGAACACCACAACGTGGCCGCCGTGTTGAGCCCGCGTACGCTCAACCCGTCCCGGATGATCACACCGGCGCCGAGGAAGCCGATCCCCGAGACGATCTGGGCCGCGACCCGCGAACCGTCGTACCCCACCGCACTGGTGGCCTGCGCGAAGCCGTAGTTGGACAAAAGGACGAAGAGCGCGGACCCGGCTGCCACCAGTGCGTTCGTCCGCAGCCCCGCCATCCGGGCCCGCCACTGCCGCTCCAGCCCGATCGCGGCGCCGAAGCCCAGCCCGGAAGCGATGTTCTCCACCAACAGCCACTCGTTGATGACGGCCATGGCCCGTACTCCTCGTCCGTTGTCGCCCTTGCTCCCTTTCCCGTGCCGGCTCCTGTATCGGCAGTCCACAGGCAGGTGCTGAACCGCCGGACGTGTCTGAAGAGTCGCTCTCCGCACCGGCGGCGAACGTGCCTGTCGTGCTGTCCTGCTCCGGGCTAGTGGCGGGTGACCGAGCGGATCCAGGCGAGCTGCTGCGAGACCTCCCCGGCCTCGGCGATCTGCTCGCGGTCGGAGCCGTCAAAGACGCCGAGGAGGGTTTCGCTGCCGTTGGGGGCGATGCTCATCACCGGGCCTCCGGAGTCGCCGCCGGCGGGAATCCCGGACACCTTCTCCATGCAGAAGTCCGAGCCGCCGGGCGCCGTGTGGCCCTCGCACCGGGGGTCGTCCGGCCGTACGACCCGCAGGTCCGACTGCTTGAGCACGGGGGACTGACAGGCGTTCTCGTCGCCGGTGCAGGTGGCGCCCCACCCGTACTGGCGCACGACCTGGCCGGGGTGGACGCCGGCCGTCGCCAGGCGCGCCGTGCGGACCTTCATCGGCGGGACCTTGACGAGCATCATGTCGGCCTGCGCGCTTCCCGTGCGTTTGCCGGGAACCGGGCGGACCGTGGTGCCCTTGCGTATGTCGAGGTTGCCGACCCGGAACGAGATCCGCTTGTCCGCGATCGGCTGCGCCTGCTCGAAGAAGCAGTGCGAGGCGCTGATGATCCACTGGGGCGTCACCGCCGTCCCCGTGCACGCCGGCCTATCGTCGACGAGCATGCGCACCGCCCACGGTC
Organism: Streptomyces sp. NPDC057743; assembly: GCF_042798755.1. Lineage (NCBI taxonomy): Bacteria > Bacillati > Actinomycetota > Actinomycetes > Kitasatosporales > Streptomycetaceae > Streptomyces > Streptomyces sp. NPDC057743. Next base: position 323,876 of record NZ_JBHVJX010000003.1, on the reverse strand, counting down.
CGTAGGTACTCTTCGCCCCGCCGATGACGGCGTTGGCCGGCGCGGACGACATCGCCGCGGCTGTCACCAGAAGTAGGGCGGCCAGCAGCGGTACACGTACGCGACGCATCATGTGCATCAACTCCTCCTGTTGGGGCGTGTATTGGTGGAGATGCCCCGTCGAGTCGAAAAGTTCCGAACGGGGAGGGCGCCTGCGCGAGGTCGGTGCGGAACCGCATCGATTTCTCATCGATTCACGAAGGTCATTGCCGTGGGGCGCACTTCGGCACACAATGCGCATGTCAAATCCGGAGTGACGGAGGACACTGCCGCCGTGTAACTCCGGACCAGAGTTGAGAGGACCCCACATGTCTCGACCTCTCGTCGGCGCCCTGGCCACCACCGTGTTGGGCGCCGCCGCCCTGGTCACCGCCGCCACCCCGGCGGGCGCCGCCCCGGCCGATGCCGTCGCGCACCACAAGCCGAAGCCCCCACACACCAAGGCGGTTGACTTCGCCGGCACGGTGGCGTTGGACGACTGCTCCGGCTCGATCGTCAAGATGCCCACCTCGCAGCCGAACGACCCGGCGTTGGTGATGACCAACGGCCACTGTCTGGAGAGCGGGATGCCGTCCGCGGGCCAGGTGATAGTCGACCAGCCCTCCAGCCGTGACTTCACCGTCCTGGACAAGTCGGCCGGCGAACTCGGCTCGTTGCAGGCGACCAAGGTCGTCTACTCCACGATGACCGACACCGACGTGACGCTGTATCAAACCAGTTCCACATACGCGCAGATCGAGCAGAAGTACGGCATCAAGCCGCTGGAGGTCTCCACCGACCATCCCGCCAAGGGCGCCGGGATAACGGTCGTCTCCGGGTACTGGAAGAAGACCTACACCTGTGGCATCGACGGCTTCGTGCCCACGCTCAAGGAGGGTGACTGGACCTGGAAGGACTCGGTCCGTTACACCTCGGAGTGCAAGGTGATCGGCGGGACCTCAGGGTCGCCGGTGGTCGACAACAGCACCGGCAAGATCACCGCCATCAACAACACCACCAACGAGAGCGGCGAGCGCTGCACCCTCAACAACCCGTGCGAGGTGGACGCGAACGGCAACGTCACGATCCACAAGGGCACCGGCTACGCCGAGGAGACCTACTTCATCCCCAAGTGCTTCGGCGCCGGCAACAAGTTGGACCTGAACGGCGCGGGCTGCACCCTGCCCAAGCCGTCGGGCGCCCGCCGCTGACGACGCCGACCGGCGGTCGGTGAGCGTTGGTCGCCGCTCGGCACGTGGTCAGGTCCCGTGCACCGCGTGCACGGGACCTGAGCTTGGGTGCGACGGCCGGTGGCGCGAGGCCGGCACCCGTCACGTACAGATCTGTGGCAAGTTGAATACTGTGTCTTCCAAGACTTTGATGGGACATTGAACCCTGTGTCTTCGGAGATGAAGCCAGTCATCGGTGAACTGACCACTCCTGACGTCGCCCCCGCGGCCGGGCGCCGCGCAGGGCCCATGACCGTCGGGGTCGAGGAGGAATTCCTCCTGATCGACCCCGAAACGCGGACTCTGGCACCCGTAGCGGAAGCCGTCATCGCCAAGGCTTCACCGCTCCTCGGTGACCACGTCACCCCCGAACTGACGCGCTATCAAGTCGAATCGCGCACCGAACCGCACACCAGCCTGACCGACCTCGCCGAGCAACTACACGCCATGCGGCTGCACTTGGCCCGGGCCGCCACCGCCAGCGGCGCGCGGCTGGTCTCCAGCGGCGCCCCCGTCCTCCTTCCCGCCGGCCCTCCGCCGTTGTCTTCCGGCGAACGGTACGTTCGCAGCGCCGCCCAGTTCGCCGCCCTCGACGACGAACAGGTCTCCTGCGCCTGCCACATCCACATCGGCTTCGACGACCGAGACCTTGCCCTGCAAGTCAGCAACCACCTGCGCCTCTGGCTGCCCGCACTGATCACACTGGCCGCGAACTCGCCGTTCTGGGGCGGCCGTGACACCGGATACGCGAGCTGGCGCACCATCGCCTGGAACCGATGGCCGGTCGCCGGCCCCCCGCCGTACTTCGACTCCACCGGCCACTACGACGACCTGGTCGCCACCTTGATCAGCACGGGCGCCGTCCTGGACCACAGCGGCGTCTACTGGGACATCCGCCCCTCCCACCACCTGCCCACCCTGGAAATCCGGGTCGCCGACGCCGCGCTGACCGTCAACCACACCATCCTGCTCGCCGCCCTCGTGCGGGCCGCGGCAGCGACGGCCCTGGAGGCCGTGCACCGTCGCGAGCCCGCGGTCCGGCCCGACCCACACCTCTTGCGGGCCGCCCACTGGCGAGCGGCCCGCGACGGCCTCGCCGGCGAAGCCGTCAGCCTCGGCCACCCGCACCACCGCCTCGAACCCGCCCAGCACCACCTGCGGGACTTCCTGACGTGGCTGCGCACCGCCCTCCACCGCCACAACGACCTACAACACCTCGAAGCGCTGGCGTCCCACCTGCAACACCACGGCACGGGCGCATCGCACCAACGCCGCGCATACCAAAGACGCCACCGCTTCACCGACGTTGTCGACAACCTGGTGACCCTTACCCTCGCCCCACCCATCTCCCGACAACTCTAGGAGCGCGGGCGGGTCAGGACGCCGGATGCCTGGGCACTTCACCAGGCGACTGTCTGGCCGCGGTAGTCGAGGTACTGCAGGCCGGCGCGGCCGCGTTGGGCGTCGATGACCGTGACGAGGCTGGGGACGCTCTCGCCGGGAGTGAGGCGGGCGTTGGGGCCGCCGAGTTCGGTCTTGACCCAACCAGGTGCCATCAGCAACAGCGTTCGGCGGTCGTCACGGTGCCGGGCGGCGTAGCTGCGCATGAGTTGGTTGAGGGCGGACTTGCTGGCTCGGTAGATCTCGAAGCCGCCGCGTTCGTTGTTGGCGATGCTGCCCTGGCCGGAGGACATGATGGCGACGGTGCCGTGGGGTTCGACCAGCCCGCCGAGCGTCTCGACGACCCGCATCGGGCTCAACGCGTTGGTGACCATCAGCCGGGTGAACTCCTCGGTCGTGACGTCGGCGCTGGTCTCCTCCGGACGGTTGGTGACGCCCGCGTTCACGAAGAGCAGATCGAAGCTGCGGGCAGCGAGCCGGTCGCGGAGCGCCTGGACCTGCTCGGGCGCGTTGATGTCCACCTGTTCGATCTCCAGCCGGCCACCGGCGGAGTCCTGCAACGCGTGCAGGGCGGTGCGGCCCGGGCCGCGGACGGTCGCCACGACCCGGGACCCTCGGTCGAGGTATTCCGCGGCGAGCGCATACCCCAGGCCGCGCGAGGCGCCGATGAGGAGAACGGTCGTGTGCGGTGAGGGCGTGCTCATGACTGCTCCTTGAGGTGGTCCGCAATCCCCGCAACTGACTGGGTGCCTGTCCCGGCGGGGAGTTGGCCGAGGCCGTAGAGGGACTCGGCGTTGGCATGGGCGATCTTGTGTCGATCGTCGGGGTTGGGAAGCGTGTGCAGGAAGTCGGTGAGGGTTGCGGCGTCGAGCCGGTGGAACGGGTAGTCCCCGGAGAGCAGGATGCGGTCGATGGTCGTGTAGTCCAGCGCGTGACGGAGCAGACGCGGAGTCAGCATGCCGCTGGTCGCGATGTGAATGTTGGTCGCGAAGTATGCGGAGACCCGCCGCTCCAGGTGGGTTGCGATGCGGGAGAGACTGTCGACCCGGTCGAGCGCGAACAGCAGCATCTCACCCCAGTGCCCCAGGACGATCTGGAGGTCCGGATGGCGGTCGAAGGTGCCACGCAGGATGAGACGCAGCGCCGCAAGTCCCGCCTCGATGTGCCATCCCCAACCGAACGTGGCCAACGCGAGATCGAGGGTCGGGCCGAACCCGCGGTAGGACGCCTCCCGGACCGCGTCCGGGGGAATCTGCGGATGGAGGAACATGGGACGCCCCAACTCGACGGCGAGCGCGAGCAGTTCGTCGTATGCGGGGTCGTCCAGCGGGCGCTCACCGCTCCTGCCGTAGGACATGATCCCTACGTGGCCGGGCGCCTTCGCGGTGCGCCGGAGCTCGGCCACCGCCGCGTCCGGGTCGGACATCGGCAACGTCGTCATGGCCCTCAGACGGGTCGGATGGCGACGAACCGCCTCGCTGGCGATGTCGTTCGCCTCACGGCTCAGCGTCACCGCCTCCCGGGCCACAAGCCCATGCGTCCCGGGCGGCGCGACCGACAGGATCTGGACATCGACGCCCGCGGCGTCCATCGCCTCAACTCGCCGCGCACCGATGTCGAGCAGACGCGCGGGAAGATCCCCGCGGTCGTTCAACGCCACGCTCTCGTCGCGCGCACCCACCGGCTGCGACCGCAGTGCCCGGTCGATGTTCGGAGTGGTCCAGTGCTCCTCGATGGCGACGACCCTCATCGCTGCACGCTCCTGCCCACTGCCCCCAGCGGCAACCGTGTTCGGCACACCGCGCGCTCCTTCTGTCATGCCTCTGCGCACCTTCCGTCGTGCGTCTTCCGTCGTGCGTGTCTTCCAACGTGCACGGCTTCCGTCGTGCACCTCCAAGCCTCGGCGACGCGCGGTGCACAGCGGGCCGGATGCGGCGCCAGCTGTAACATCACAACTATGACCCGCCCCTCGATCGCAGATTCCGTCATCCTCGATCCCGAAGACGTGCGAATCCTTCGCGCCCTGCAGATCGATCCGCGGGTTGGCTTCGCGGCCATGGCGACGGTCCTCGGGGTGTCCGAGCTGACCGTCGCCCGCCGCTACCGCCGCCTGCGGCGGGCCGGGCTGGTCCGGGTGATCGGGGTGGTGGACCCGGGGGCGCTCGGACAGAGCCGGTGGATGGTGCGCCTGCGTTGCCGGCCAGGCAGTGGTACCGCCATCGCCGAGGCGCTTGCGCAACGCGACGACATCAGTTGGGTCGCCCTGAGCGCGGCCGGATCCGAGGTCACCTGTGCCGTGCGCTCACGATCAGCGCAGCAGCGGGACGACCTGCTCGGCCGGCGACTTCCCCGCACCGCCGCCGTGCTCGACCTCCAGGCTTCCGTGATGCTCCGTCAATTCCTAGGCGGGCGTGGACATTACTGGGCCGCGCTCGCCGGAACTCTGACCCCCGAGCAGGAGTCCGCCCTCGGGCCCGGTTCCGGGGGCGGGACTGTCGATCGACCGTTCATCGAGCAGCCGGTGGTGCGCGCGCACCCGGCAGAGCTCGACGCCCATGACGAGAGACTGCTCGCGACCCTCGCCGCCGACGGACGGGCCAGTCTCGTCGACCTCGCAGCCGCGGCCGACCTCACCCCGGGCCGGGCGTCAAGACGCCTACAGGCACTGCTCGCCAACGGCGTGGTCCACATCGACGTCGAGATCGCACCGATCGCCCTCGGATACCGGGCCCGGGCGAACCTCTGGTTGCGGGTCCATCCGGCCGAGATCAAGGCCGTCGGGCGGGCGATGGCGCAGATGCCGGAGGTGGGCTTCGCCGCCGCGGTCTCCGGACCGCACAACCTCCACGCCGTCGTCCACTGCCACGACCTCGACAGGCTCTTCGAGTTCAGTACCGAACGCGTGGGAACCCTGCCCGGAGTCGAAGGCATGGAGATCAGCCCCGTCTCCCGTCAAGTCAAGCAGGCCGGAACCCGCGTGGACGGTGATCGCCTGAGCGAGCCGTCGGGCGGCGAATAGGGGCGCCCTTGAGGGCAGTCGCCTCGGCGGCCCTGATCCGCGCCTTCTTGTCGACCCGTCAGCAGCATGGGTTGAACGGCCGTCGACTGCTGACGTGGCTGCTGACTGCTGGTCAGTTTCCTGGGTGAACTGCTCGTGTGGGATGGGCAGTTGGAACGGTTAGTAGTGGAGTTCCGGGTGTCAGAGGGCCTTGCGCAGGAGTTCTCCGAATTCGGTGGGGTGAGTGGTCAGGCCCGTGTGCCCGCCGGGGAAGTGTTGGGCTTCGGTGCCGAGTTGCCGGGCCAGAGAGGTGACTGTCCGGTGGGGGAGTTCGCCGTATGAGTCCTGGCCGCAGGCGAGTACGAGCCTTTCCGAAGCCGCCTTGAGCTGCGGAACGTCGGGGACGTAGGTCATGAAGCTGGGGACGATGCGTTCGACGAAGTACGGGAGGTTGGCCATCGTGCGTTCGGCTCGCGCCGCTGCCTGGGGCGGCAGCTTCATCTCGGGTTGCGGCTCGGGGGCGTTGTCGTCGCCCTCCTTCCTCAACCCCGCGGCGAAGACCGCCATCGCCGGCATCAGCCCCTGGGTGCGGAACGTCTCCTTGACGCGCGAGGGGAGCGCGCGGTGCCTGGCGGCATCGGGCAGGACCTCGACGACGGGGGGTTCGTGGGCGACAAGGCGTTCGATGCGTTCGGGGTGGGTGGTGAGCAGGTGCAGCGCGGCGATGGCACCGGAGCTCATGGCGAAGATCCGGGCCGGTTGGTTGGGGGAGAGCAGGTCCAGCAACCGGCGGGCGTCGTCGGCGTGTTCGGCCACGTGCTGCTCGGCGTCCGGGTCGTTCAGGGTGCTGTGCGATATGCCGCGCGGGTCGTAAGTGGCCACGGTGTAGTGCGCGGCCAGGTCGTCGGCGACGGCGTCGAAGGAGGCCGTGCCGCCGCTCCCGCCGGGTATCAGCAGCAACAGGGGGCCCTGGCCACGTACTTCGTAGTAGAGGGTTGCGCCGTTGACGGGCAGGGTGCCGTTGGTGGGGTCGGTCATCACAGGTCTTCTTCCGGTGTGGGCCAGTTCTTGAGGAGGGTGTGGAGGGCGTCGAGGTTGCGCGCCCAGGAGCGCTGCGGTGGGCGGTCGTGTCCGAAGCCGCCGGTGGCCTCCAGGGCGACGAAGCCGTGGAAGGTGCTACGCAACAGCCGGACCGCGTCGGTGAGATCGGGCTCGGCCAGTCCGTAGCCGCGCAGCATGCCGTAGGTCAGCTCGATCGCGCGTCGCGGGCCGGGCGCCTGCCGCGCCAGTTCGGGGTCGATGTTGATCCGGGTCTGCGTTGCCATGTAGCGGCCCGGATGCTGGTGGGCGTACTCCCGCCAGGCGTTGGCGAACGCGACCAACGCGTCCCTGCCCGCCCGCCCGGCAGTCGCCTCCGCGATCCGCAACGTCTTCTCGTCCGCCGCCAACAGCGCGATCCGGCCGCGGAGATCCTCCAGGCTGCGGACGTGCGTGTAGAGGCTCGCGTCCTTCACGCCGAGCCGCCGTGCCACCCGCGACATGCTCACCTGGTCGAAGCCGACCTCGTCCGCCAACTCGGCACCCGCGCTCGTTACTCGCTCCGCCGTCAGCCCCGCCCGCGCCATGGTTTCTCCTCACTTCCTAGGGGCCCTAGTTATAAACTAGGGCCCCTAGGAAGTGCAAGCGAGAAGATCTTGACGGCTTTAGGTCACTCGGTGGGTAATTTGCTGCTGAGGGTGGGGTGTTGAGGGGGCCCGCACGGGGGGCCTCAGGCGTAGGTGCATCCCCCTGGAGTCCCCTTGGTGGCCTATGGCGTGAGCCCCTCGGGCCCGGGGCTCGGGCGGTCGGAGGATGGAGCGGGGAGATCCAGTCGAAGCAGGGCATTCGAGGTCACAGCGTCCGCCGGACGGTAGGCCCAGATGCTGTGGCCCTCGCTTCCGGGCAGCTCCAGGACATGGTGGTTGAGCGTGAGGGGCCCGACGCGCGGGTGCCGGAGGAGTTTGCGCTCCATCGCCTTCTCGTAGACGTGGTGCTCGTGCCAAGAAGCAGTGAACTCGCTGCTGTGGGCCGCCAGTTCGTCCACCAGTTCCGTCAAACGGGAAGCGCCCGGCTCGTAGCCGGCCTGGGCACGTAGGGTTGCCGCCATGCAGTGGGCGAGTTCGGGCCAGTCAACGAAGAACGACGGTGCCTGAGGGGCGAGGAAGACCATGCGGGCGTAGTTGTCCCGGGGCTCCAGCCCCTCGTGGAGGAGCGCGCCGGCTGCATTGCTGCCCACGATGTCGAGCCACCGGTTCATCAGGAGGGCGGGCACCGCCATGGAGTCGAGCAGTTGGCGCACGTCCGCCCAGCGCGTCCTGTTCATGCCGGCAGTCGATGGGTTGGCAACTGCCTCTCCGGTGGCGAGTACCCGCAGGTGACGCGCGGCCGCGGCGTCCAGCAGCAGCGCCTCGCTCAGCCCGTCCATCACCGCGCGGGACGGCCGTCGCTCCCTTCCCTGTTCGAGACGCACGTAGTAGTCGGTGCTGATGCCCGCCAGGAGTGCCACCTCGTCCCGCCGCAGGCCCGGCACGTGGCGCCTCGCCCCCGGGGCCAGCCGGTGCTGTTCGGGACGCACCTGCTCCCGCCTGGCGCGTAGGAAACCCGCCAGTGGCCCGCCGCCTCCGCTGTCTTTGCTCAACACCCTGCTCAAGACCTCCATGTCGGCAGCATAAGGAGGCGCAGTCCGCCGCAGCGCGGAGTCATGGCCGCGCACGTCGCGTGGGTGTGCCACTCCTACCCGGCCGGCCAGCCGGAATGGCTACCGTGCCGATGCATTCCAACGCGTGCCGGGGACGCGTGGCCCCAGGCAACCACGCCGCCTTGCCGCCAGACCCAGAAACAGGCACAGAAGCAGGCACGGAGCCAGGCACAGAACCGGCCACAGAACCGGTCACAGAGCCAAGCGCAGAACATGGAAGAAGGAGAGCAGTTGATGTTCGTCATCACCGGTGCCAGTGGGCGTACCGGGCGGGCCGCCGCCGTGCGCCTGCTGGCGCAGGGGCATCCCGTCCGAGCCGTCGGCCGTGCGGCCCGTCGGCTAGACGACCTCGCCGAGCGGGGCGCCGAGGTGTGGGAAGCCGATCAGGCCGATACCGCTGCGCTGACAGACGCGTTCCGCGGCGCGGCGGGCGTTTACGCAGTGATCCAGCCCAACTACATCCCCGATCACCCCGACTTCGGCGCCTTCCAGGACCGGGTGGCGACCTCCCTTGCCGAGGCGGTCGCCGCGTCCGGTGTGACCCGCGTCGTCGGGCTCAGTAGTTGGGGAGCTCAACACGCCGCGGGCACCGGCCCGGTAGCCGGGCTCCACAGGTTCGAGCAGCGCCTCTCGACCGTGCCTGGCGTGGACGCACTGTGGTTGCGGGCCGGCTACTTCATGGAGAACCTGCTGGAGCACGTCGATTCCGTCAGGGAACTCCACCGCATCAGTGCCCCGTTCGACCCCGACCTTCCGTTGCCCTTCGTCAGCACGCGTGACATCGGCGATCGAGCCGCGGACGAACTGGCCAACGGGAGGTGGCGCGGTAGGGAGATCCTGGAGCTTCAGGGCGAACGTGAGGTGAGCATGCGGGAGGCGACGGACCTGATCGCGAAGGCCGTCGGCGTCGACGACCTCGCCTACGAACAGGTCAGCATCGACCGCTTCCACGCGGAACTCCGGAGGATGGGCGTGTCCGCCAACGTCGCGGACATGATGGCCGAGGTCGGCACGTCACTCAACCTGCGGCACACGCGCATGCAGCAGCCCCGTTCCACCCGTACCTCCACCCCGACCTCCCTCGAACGGTTCGTGGCGGAGGAATTCGCTCCCCGGTACCGCGCGACCGGGACGAAGTGAACGTCCTGCCGGGGGCGTCGCTGCGCATCCGTACCTGACACGCGGGCGAGGACCTGATGGGAGCTCAACTACCCTCCCCTGGTGCGCTCCTGACGCGCAGGACGCTTGTGTAGGGCGTGTTGTCCGGGCGGGTGTAGCGGGCGCTCTTCTGTTGCCACGACACCATGGAGGAGACCGGATACCTGAGGTCGTGTGCGAACCGGAGGGCGCGGGCGCTCTCTTCGGGGGTGAGGCCGCTCCGGCGGCACGCCGTCCGCATCCGCGACTGTTGGAGGAGCATGTTGTCGCAGGCTTCGAGTACGGCGGCGATGGTGCGCTCGACGGCCTCCCGGCGCGTGCAGCCGAGCTCCCGCTCGAAGACGAAGACGAGGTTGTGGTGGTCCCCGGCCGCTTCCTCCTTGGTCTGCGAGTAGAGGTCGTTGATGTAGCAGATGGCGTCGTTCGTCGAGTCGAAGAGCGAGCGGAAGGCGGGGACGGCGCGCATTCTGGCGGTGGTGTGGTAGCCGTTGGCCACCTCGATGAGGTCGGTCATCAGGTGAACGGCACCGGTCCTTCTCCGGAAGTCACGGTACGCGCGGTGGCTCAGCGGTTTTCGGTTCGCCCTGTTGCCTGACTCCTCCATGGTCGAACTGAGGAAGATGGCCCAATCCCGGGTCAGGCGGGCGTGGTTCTCCGTCGGGCAGCGCTCCTTCTCCCTGGTGATTACGTCATGGAGCGCCAGGAGGAAGGGGGAGGCGTGGGCGGGCACTACGCCGGTTTCCAGGTAGGTGAGGAGCGGCTCGCCGACTGACTGGGCGTAGCGGAAGTCGGTGGATGTCTCGCCCACGTGGAGATCGTCGTAGATGGTGCACCAGTTGAAGGCGTTGACCGCGAGTTCCAGGCCGTCTGCCGGTGCGTCGGGCAGCCATCCCGCGACCAACAGGGCGATGTCCCACGAACGGTAGCGCCGCTCGTCGTTCGGGGTCGAGATGAGCCCGGTCCGCCTGGCCCAGGCAAGATCCCGTTGTCTGGCGGTGGCGAGGTGCGCGTTGAGGCGCAGGGGGAACGGAACGGTGATGCTCGGGCAGTTCATGTGCACCTCCCATGTGCTGACTTGCGCTCCGAGTCGTGGTCATCGGGTGTCCGTCGCGTTCACGAGGTCCTCCGGGTGACGGTGTCGACCAGGCGGCTCAGATGGGGGAGGGCAGCGGGCGTGATGACTGGACTGGTGTTGAGAGCGTCGAGGGCGGCCTGTCGGCGCTGGTCGATGAGGTCTTCGATGTGGGCGCGGGCACCGCAGGCGGTGAGGACGTCGCGGATCTGCGCGGCTTCGGCCTCGGTGAGGTGCGGGTTGGCGAGGAGGCGGTGCAACAGGTCCCGGTCGCCCGGTGCGGCGTCGTGCAGGGCGAGGGCGATGAGCAGGGTGTGTTTGCCCTCGCGGAGGTCGTCCAGGCGTGACTTGCCCGTCACTTGGGGATCGCCGAAGACGCCCAGAAGGTCGTCACGGAGTTGGAAGGCTTCCCCCAGTGGCAGGGCGTAGGCGGACAAGGCATCCAGTAACTGCGGGGACGCTCCGGCGAGGACCGCGCCGAAGTGCAGGGGGCGCTCACAGGTGTACTTGGCGGTCTTGTAGCGGATGATCGCCCGGGCCCGCTCGATGTCGCCGCTGGGGCGTCCGGTGGCGTCCACGTCGAGGTACTGGCCGTACAGCACCTCGGAGCGCATGGCGTCCAACAGAGGTAATACGCGCAGTAGTTGGGGAGGGGAGAGGCGGGCGGTGTGGAGGAGTTCGTCGCTGAAGGCCAGGGCGAAGTCCCCGACGAGAATCGCGGTGTTGGCGCCGAAGCGATCGGCTGCCCGCCCGGGGTGGTCCGCGGCGTGACGGTCGGCGAAGGCGCGGTGGACGGTGGGCTTGCCGCGACGGGTGGCGGAGTCGTCCATGACGTCGTCGTGGACCAGGCAGAAGGCGTGGAATACCTCCAACGCGGCGGCCACCTGGAGCACCGAACGGGGTGGGGGAGCGGCGCCGCCGGCGGCGTACCAGCCGAGGGCGCACAGCATCGGGCGCAGCCGCTTGCCGCCGGCGGCGAGGAAGTCCCTTAAGGCCGCAGGGACTTCACCGGGCAGGCTGCCTGCGCCGGCGTCGGCCTGCTTGCGGTCCAGGAACGCGGTCAGGAGCGCGTCGATGCGGCAGCGGACCGCGGGCAGGTCGAGTTCGCCGGTCGCGAGGACTGTCGGGATGGTTGGGGGCACGGGTGGCACCTGAGGAACGAACGTCATGTGTCATTGCCTTGCGTTGCGCTGGCCGAGGAGCCCAGCGCCCGGTCGTGGGTCGACCGGGCGCGGGACGGGCGGTCGCCCAGGCTCCCGACACCTCAGGCAACTCGCCCTGCCGCAGGGTGGCAACCCTTGACGGCGTTGCATGACGGCATGTCACAACATCTCCACACCCGACCAAGCGCATGGCGCGCGCCGTGCAAGGCAATCTGTTCCTCATCGATCACAGTCGTCCCGGCACGGCCCGGTGGTGTTCCATGGCGACTGTGGCAACCGGCTGAAGGCGCGAACCCGTGCGCGCAAGCGGCACGTTGGGTAGCGAGCGCCCCGAACGGAAGCCGGGGCAAGGCCGTCGCCGGCGTGCAGGAGGGCGCCAGGGCCGTTTCCGGTTGGCGCCTCAGCTGCGGGTCAGCGTGCGGCCGAGGAGGGGGAGCAGGCGGTCCCAATGCCGTTGCAGGGCAGCGGAGTTGAAGGCTTCCGTGTCGGACATGGTGAAGCCGTGGAGGGTGCCGGGGTAGACCTCGGAGGTGTAGTCGAGGCCCGCGGTGTCCAGGGCTCGGTTGAGCTCGGTGAGGGCCTCGGGCGTCAGGTCGGTTGCGGCGTGGCCGAGGTGGATCTGGGCGGTGAGCTTGGCGAGGAGACGCTCGTCGGTGTCCACGGGGCAGTGGAATCCGGCGAGGGCGGCCACCCGGTCGGGGTGGGCCGCGGCGGTGCGCATCGCCAGGAGACCGCCTATGCAGTAGCCGGTCACCGCGACCGGTCCGGTGCTGACCTCGGGCTGGGACGCGAGGAATTGGAGGTAGGCGTCGGCGTCGCGCAGGATGCGTTCGGCGGTGTGCGCCTGGATCAAGGGCATGAACTGCTCGACGAGCGCGGGTCGGAGGTCCTCTCCGATGTGCTCGGGGAGCTCGATTACCGGCGTCGGGCCGTGCCGGTAGAAGAAGTTGGGGACGAGCACGTAGTACCCGTGCCCGGCCAGTTCGCAGGCCAGGTCCCGCAGCACGGGCCGGATGCCGAAGGCGTCCGCGTAGAGCAGCACCCCCGGGTGCCGCCCGTCGCCGTCGGGGAAGGCGGCGAATCCGTCGGCCCGGCCGTCCGTGGTGGGAATCTGAACCGTCTTGAGGGGCAAGTCTTTCCTTTCCGTTGCTTCCGTGGGCTGCTGCCTTGGTGTCCACTCAACTAGCGTTAGTTGCACCAACGTTGTCGATCCGGGTGACCGTATATCGTTAGTCTCACTAACGCAATGGATAGGATGAGCGCCGTGAGCAGGGACGAAGCCGCGGACATGCCCGACGACGGCACACCCAGGACGCCCGACCGGCTGCGTCGACGGGCGAGCCGACTGTTGTCGCAGCTCACCGTGCGGTCGGACCGGCTGATCAACGACGGACTGGCCCGGATCGACGCCCGCAAGTGGCACTACGCCGTGCTCGCCTCGTTGCAGGACTTCGGGCCGGGCAGCCAGGCGACGCTGAGCGGGCGCACCGGCATCTACCGCAGCGACATGGTCGGCGTGCTCAACGAACTGGCCGAGCGTGAACTGGTCAAGCGCGCACCGGACCCCGACGACCGGCGGCGCAACGTCATCACCATCTCCGCCAAGGGTCGCCGGCAACTGCGCCGCCTCGACACGGTCCTGGACGGCCTCCACGACGAACTGCTCGCGCCGCTGGACCCGGCCGAACGCGAGCAACTCGTGCAGTTGCTCACCCGCTTGCTGGACCACCACACGCGAACCCCCTGACCCACGCAGTGTCACCAGGGCGCCCGCATGACCGAATTGGCACTCTTGACGATCGATTCTGGCCAGTTAATGGTCGCACTAGGGCGTAAGTCGATCGTTCATGGTTCGGCTGCCGAAGCCCATGCGTCAGAACATCCCGTGGTGGAAGGACAACGCCGGTGACCAACCTGGCTCTTGAGGGATTGGCGAGTGCGCGGCACTCCGCGATCCACCTGGAGATGCGCGACGCCTATCAGCCCAGCGATCCCGACTTCCTCGCGTGGCAGAACGGCAAGCGCCTCGACCCCGCCGCGGACCGGTCAACGTGGTGGCGACCGTTCCTGGACTCGGTGGCCGAGGCGACGGAACGCGGCGTCAGCATGCGGCGGGCGCGCATCGTGTCCGAGCCCGTGACGGACTACATCAAGTACGAGTACGACATCAGCTTCTCCAACGTGGCCGCCGGGGAGCTGATTCGCTGGCTCCCTCGACGCAAGGCGGTGGACATACCGCTGCCCGGCGCTGACCTGTGGATGTTCGACGGATCGTCGGTGCTGTTCACCCACTTCTCCGGAGTGGGTGAGGTGGTTGAGCGGGAGTGGCGCACCGAGCCGGCCGTAGTGGAACTGGCCAGCTCGGCGTTTGAGGCCGTGTGGGAACGAGCCATTCCGCACGAGGAGTACAGGCCGGGCTGAGGCGGGGCGGCCGCCCCGGGGGCGCCGTTGCCCCCGGCGGCGTACCGCTTCTTGCCTGCATGCCTGGTCGTGCAACTGCGGGGGAAGAGGCTCAGATCGTCAGGACCCGGCGCCCGCGCGTGTGGCCGGCTTGGCTGTCGGCGTGCGCCGCCGCGGCCTCGGCGAGCGGGTACGCCTTCTCGATCGGGATATGGAGCTTGCCCCGCGAGATGAGATCGACGGCCTCGGCGAGCGCGTCCGGCACGCTCCCGGCCACGCCGGAGAACCGGACTCCGAGCTCCGGCGCACTGAGGTCGGCGATGGAGACCACCCTCTGTGGATCTCCGGTCAGTTCGACGAGTTCGCGGATCACGCCCGAGCCCGCCAGGTCGAGGGCGGCGTCGACGCGGCCGAGTTGCCGCACCCGCTCGACCCAGCCCTCGCCGTACGTTGTGGCGAGGGCGCCCAGGCCGCGCAGATAGTCCTGGTTCGCGGCCCCGGCCGTGCCGATCGCCGTGATACCGCGGTCTCGGGCGATCTGCAGCACCGCCGAGCCAACGCCGCCGGACGCGCCGCTGACCAGCAGCGTCTGCCCGGACCGCACACCAACCTCGCGGAGGATGCGCAGCGCGGTCTCCACCACGGATGGATATCCGGCGGCCTCTTGGAACGTCAGCCCCCCGGGCATGCGGGCCCAGGCGGACAGCACGGCGAACTCGGCGTAGGCGTGGGTACCTTCGCCGAACACGCGGTCGCCGAGCTCGATCCCTTCGACGCCCTCGCCGATCTCGTCCACCACCCCCGAGGCGTCCAGCCCGACTCCGGCCGGCAGCTCGATCGGATGGACTTTCTGGAACTGACCTTCGCGGATCCTCCAGTCGACGGGATTCACGCCCGCCGCGCGCACGGCGATGCGTATCTGGCCGGGGCCCGCGTGGGGCTCCTCGGCGTCTACGAGTTGCAGAACATCCGGACCGCCGAACTCGGCGAAGCTCACTCTCTTCATGCGGTGGAACGTAACACTAACGGTTAGTGTTTTGAAACCGTTCGGGTTTCGTATCTGATAGTTTCAGGGTCATGACCGAGCCGTCCGGACGCCGCGAGCGCAAGAAGGCAGCGACCCGTCAGAAGATCGCCGACGCCGCCCTGCGGCTCTTCCTGGAGCGCGGGTACGACGCGGTGGGCATCCGCGACGTGGCCGCCGAGGCCGACGTGGCCGTCACCACGCTCTTCTCCCACTTCGCCTCGAAAGAGGCCCTGGTGTTCGAGCGGGACCAGGACTTCGAGCAACGCCTCACGCGGGCGGTCACGGACCGGGCGCCGCGCGAACCGCTGCTGCCCGCGCTGCGCCGCGAGATCCGGGCCATGGTGCGACACTGCACGGCGGACGGTGCCGCCCCGATCTGGCGCATGATCGACGCAACGCCCGCCCTGCGGGAGTACGAGGAGTTGATGAGGCTGCGTCATGCGCAGGCGCTGGCAACGGCCATCGCCGCCGAGCGCGACCTGCCGCAGACCGCCACGACCTGCCGGGCAATCGCGAGGTTCGTGCTCGACGCCTATTCACTGGCCCGCGAGGCGCCCGAACCGGAGGCCGCGGTGGACGAGATCTTCCAGATGATCGAGGCGGCCTGGGAAGTCGCCTGAGGCCAAGGGGCCTGGGGCTCTTGGGACTGATGGGGCGGAAGTGTGAGTGGGGCGGGCGTTGTCGGCAGACGTCCGGGGCGTTGTCAGTGGTCCCGCCTAGCCTTGGGACATCCGATGGTTCGTTCCGACCCTGGAGGTTTCCATGGCTTCGCGTCTCAACCCCTACCTCACCTTCGGCGGCGACGCCCGACAGGCGATGGAGTTCTACAAGGAGGTCTTCGGCGGCACGTTGGAGCTGAAGACCTTCGGCGAGTTCGGTCAGGCCGGTGCGCCGGGGGCCGACAAGGTCATGCACGGCATGTTGGAAACCCCGAGCGGCTTCACGCTGATGGCCAGCGACACCCCGCCGGGGATGACGTACACGTCGGGCGACAGCTTCGCGATGAGCCTCAGTGGCGACGACGACGCAGAGCTGCGCGGCTATTGGGAGAGACTGTCCGCCGGGGGCTCCGTTGCCGTGCCCCTGGAGAAGCAGATGTGGGGCGACACGTTCGGCATGTGCACGGACCGGTTCGGCGTCCGCTGGATGGTCAACATCGGCGCGGCGCAAGGCTGAACGGCGCCCTGCGAGGCGCCCACCCGACGGTGTGGCGCTCGTCCGGGAGCCCCGGTGCTACCCGAGGGTCGTTTCCACCCGGGCCGCGAAGTCCAGCACCGCGGCGGCGCAGAGGGACCAGGCGCGCGTGGTGGGGCGGTGCAGGGTCTGGACGAGCAGGACCGAACCCTCGGGGCTCTCGGGAAGCGGTTCGATCGCCAGCCGGCGGGCCACCTGCCAGGTGTGGTTGCGGTCGGGGCCGGCGGTGGTGGGCGTCAACGCGCGGGCCGCGTCGACGAGATGGGAGTTCCGGTTCAGCCGCTCCGCGGTCGAGGGATCGCCCTCGAAGCGGGCGGAGGTGGTACCGGCGGGCGTGCTCAGTTCGATGGGCGAGGGGACCGTCGGGGCCAGGGGCACGGCGTAGAGGAGGTGCCCCAGTCCCAGGCTTCGGCGGATGCCCGAGCGCCCGGTCAGGACCGAGGCACGGAGTTCGAAGCGCCGGGGGGACTGGGCGTCGACGTAGAGGAAGCAGTGCGTCGGCACGGGCATTCCGCTGAACCGTGCGCGCGGTGGGAGCAGGCTCCCGGCCGGCACGCCGGTGCTCTCGGCCGGCAGCGTCATGGCCAACGGCGGTGCGCTGAGGCCGAGTTCCTCTCCCAGCGCTGTGGTGAGGTCGACGGCGGTCTGCTCGGGAGTGGCGTTCCGGCCGGACCAGATCGCGGCGGGCATGGGCGTTTTCTCCTTGCTCGGTCAGGAAAGGCCGATGGCTTCCTGGCGGATCCGGGCCGCCTGCTGCTCCTGCCCCTCGGCATCCAGGAGTTCGCTCAGCCGGTGCAGCGCTGCCCGGTGTTCCGACTGGAACCGTCCCGGCCGGGCCTGGGTGAGCGCGCGCCAGGCGTCGGCGGCCTCCCCGGCCCGGGCCAGTGCGTCTGCCTGCCGGCCCTGGATGGCCAATTCGTCGCGACTGGCGTCCAGTTGCTGGGCCTGCCGCAGCATGGTCTGGGTGGGGTCCTCGACGGGGGCGGGCGCGGCGGCCTCCTCACGGGCGACCCGGCGCCTGCGCACGGTCATGCTGAGGTATCCCACCAGGGCGATCAGCCCGCCGGTGATGGCGCCGGAGACCAGTTTGTGCAGAAGGTCGTTCATGGGGAACCCGTTCACTCGCTGAGGGTGCGCACCCTACGGATCCGGGTGCGGACGCGGCAGGCGCACGACCGATGGTCCGGCGCCCTGTCCGCACCACTCTCGTGGGCGGCGCTGAAATGGCGATGAAACCTAGTGGGGGTGAGGAACCTGGTGGGGTGCGGGGCCGCGGGTGGTGCGGCCATGGAGCAAGCGCCGTTGGCTGCGGGGCGGTTGGCGAGGCAGGCCGGGCCTCGTGGCGGCTGCTGCCCCGCAGCGCTGGCGGTTGACGTCCTATTGGGCGTCGTACCAGGTGACGCCGTCGCCGCCGGTGTGGCCGATGGTCTGCGTTATGACGTTGCCGTCCTGCCAGTACTTGGGGTGTTGCTGGAGGAATCCGGGGACGGAGCGGATCGAGGTGGCGTCGCACGCCAGGTCGGTGCGGATGCAGAAGCGCCGCACCGGGACGCCGTCGTACTTCGCCGGAGCGGCCCCCGTGGAGGTGAATCCCAGCGCGCTCCAACCCTGGGGCACCCGCGCCCAGATGCCGGTGCCGGGCTGCATCGGGTCGGCGTAGAGCATGCCGTTCACCTGTGAGCGGGGTATGGCGGTGCGGCCGTCGGCGATCGTCCGGAGCGCCTGGTCCGCCACCTGGGCGCCCTGGGAGTAACCCACGATCGTGAAGCGGGCGTTGGGGTCGCGGTGGTAGGTCTTCTCGGCGGCGGCCAGCAGGTTGCGGTAGCCCTCGCGGACGCTGGCGTCGTAGCTGAGGGCGTGGGTGTCCGGGGCGTTGTGGCCGTTGAGCCAGGGGCCGGCGCTCGCCGGATAGCAGACCGGTACCGGAATACCGCCGTTGAGATGCTTGTTGGCGAATGCGTAGGTGGAGGTGCAGCCGGGCGCGGGCGCCGCCGAGCCCGTGCCGCCGACCTCCAGGTAGTAGTGGTGCACCGAAGCGGCCTGGGCGACGGTGGGCGTCGCGGCGGTGAGGGCCACCATGGCCGCCGCCGCTCCGGCCACGCCGATGGCCTTCTTCCCTCTGGTGCGCAGGGTCATCGCGCTGTTTCTCCTTGAGTCGGGTGAGACGTGTGGGATGTGTGGGGCAAGTGCTGTGTGGGGGCACGACGTTAGCCGTGGATGTTGGAACGGGGATGAAACGGGGATGCGCTGCCGGTTGGGCAAGTCCACGGGGCCCGCGTCCGGGGGGGCGGTCAGTGGGTGCCGTCGGTGCGACAGCGTTCCACGAGCGCCCAGAACACAAAGAGGTTCGGGATCCTGGGCAGGGGCGGCCCCCATCTGCGCCACTCGCCGTCGACCGTGAGCTGGAGGAAACCCTCAACCACGCCGATCCGTTGCACCCGTGCCCAGGGCGTGCACCGCTCTCCGATCCCGAGGTGTTCTCTGCTCAGCCAGACGTCCCCGAAGGAGACGCGCTCGCCCCGGTGGAGCGTGGCCAGGGCGCCGGGTAACTGGGCGCGGGTGACGGCCCGTTGGATCTCGTGCTCCCAGTCCCGCGCGTCGCCGCCGTCCGGACCGCCGCGCAGCACCAGACGCTTGTGCTCGATGTCGGTGAGCGTGTGCAGGAGGGTGGCACCGGCGGGGGAGGAGTCGCGCGGCCGGGTGCGGTGTCGGAAGACCGAGGTGGTGTCGTAGCGGACGACGTGAATCCGGCCCTTCACGGCGACGGTCAACCCGTGCTCGTACAGATCCAGTCGCGCGTTCGGGCTCGCCCGCGTCGCGGGGGACCGGCCGTATCGGGCGAGGGCCGGCAGCCAACGGGCCGGCCGGAACGGGCCGTTCCGGGTGCGGGCGCGGTACGCGGTTGTCGTGTGGGTGGCCAGCCGTCTGCCGAGGTGCGCGCGGCCGGCCGCCGCGGAGATCCGCGCCAGCAGCAGCTCTTCGCCGCGGGTGCGCGGCGTCGACCTGGTCACGGCGCCGTCGCGGCGGGGCCGGCATCGCACCCACGCATGATCGTCCGGTGCGTCCGCCGCAGCAGTTGGCTCGGCGGCACCCCCAAATCGTCGGCCAGCCGGCGGCGGGTGCGATCGAACACGGTCAACGCGTCGGCCTGCCGGCCGCTCAGACACAGCGCGCGCATCAGCATCGCGGCGACGGGCTCGTCCAGCGGCTGCGCCGCGGCCAGCGCCCACAGCTCGTCGACCGCCTCGGCGTGCCGGCCCAGCCGCAGTTGCAGGTCCAGCTTGCGCAGCGCGAGGCCGGTCCGGCGCTCGGCGAGCCGCAGCCGCTCCAACTCCGCGAACGGGCCCGGCAGTCCGGCCAGCGGCTCCCCGCAGAACAGTTCCAGCGCCCGGGTGAGGCAGCGCACCGCCTCGTCCAGTTCACCGCTCCGCTCGGCCGCACCGGCGGCGGTGACCCGTTCCTCCATGCGTGCCACGTCCACCTCGACCGCGCCCGGGACCAGCCGGTAGCCGCACCGGTCGTGCTCGATCACCGACTCCGTGCCGCTCTCCACCTGGAGGACCTTCCGAATCCGATAGATGTACACCGGCACGACCTTGGTGAGCGGTGGCTCCATCCCCCAGATCCCGTCGAGCAGTTCGTCCTTGCTGACCGCGCGGCCGCGGCACAGCGCCAGCGCCGCCAGCACGGCCTGCTGGCGCAGATGCCCCAGATCCACCGGCTGCCCGTCGCGCCAGGCCCGCAGCGGCCCGAGCACCGAGATCCGCACCCGTTGCTCGGGCGCGCGGCGGACGGCGGCCCGCTGCACGGGCGGAGCCGCCACGCGGGGGCCCCGGCCGGGGACGACCAGCCCGCAGTCGAAGGCGTGCACGATCGCGGCGGCCCGGTCCCGCAGTTTCAACTTGGCGAGGATCCGGTCGAGGTGGTCATCGACCGCGCCATCGGGGAGGGCGAGGGAGCGGGCGATCTCGCTGTCCGTCAGACCACAGCCGACCGCGCGGAGAACCGCACGTTCGTGATGCGTGAGTTTGGTGACGGTCGGACGGTCGAGGGCCGCGGTCGTCGGCATTGCGGGCTCTCCTGGGTTGAGGCGGTCGGCAGTTGCCCTAGGGCGTGTCCGATGGGTCATGGCCGGGGCCGCGGCGCCTGGCACGGCACCTCGCGGCGTTGCCGAAACGTCCCAATAGCTCCGCTATCAGGCCGCTCCGGCGCCTTGCGATGCGCCCCCAGCTACCGCTGGGAGGTGCCCCCTGCACCAGACGCCGCGGCCTACCCGACCCTGACCCATCGGACACGCCCTCGACGCTGGTCCCGGAGCGGTCAAACGGACAGGCCGGCAGACCGGCCGTATCCGGCCGGTGGCCGCGCTAGAGTCCTCACCTGGGGAAATCGACACGTTGGGGGAAGGCCGATACCCGTGACCAGTGAGTTCAGCGCGCTGTTGAAGAGGCTGCGACGTGCGGCGAACCTGACCCAGGAGGCGCTGGCGGAGCGCGCCGGAGTGGGCGTCCGCACCATCCGCGGGCTGGAGACCGGCGAGCGCGCCGACCCACGGGTGACCACCGTGCGGCTGCTGGCCGATGCGCTCGGGCTGAGCCCCGAGGACCGCGAACGGCTGCTGGCGAGCGCCGTCCGCCGGACCGCGGAAGGTGACCTTCCGGAAGAGCCGCCCGCCCCGCCCGCCACTCCCGAGCCGGCGGCCGGCGATCCGGCGGGCTCGCCGTTCCACCAGACCCTGGCCGACGTCTCCGACCAGATCGCGCAGGCGGTGGCCGCCCGCTGGCGGCGCGAGGAGGAACAGCGGCAGGTCCACGACCCCTACCCGCTGCCGGTGCGCTGGCGGACGGTCGCCGAGGAACTGACCGACCACTGGGCCAACATCCGCCGCCTGCCCCCGGGGAGCGCCCACGGCCCCCTGGACCTCGGTGGCCGACTCGACGCGATCGTGGACGTGTACCGGCGGATCCCGTCCGGGCGGCTGGTGGTGCTGGGCCGCTCGGGCTCGGGCAAGACGATCGTCGCCGTGCGGTTCGTCCTGGACCGGCTGGCGTCCCGGGGCCGCGCCGACGCCGTGCCGGTGATCTTCAGCATCGGCTCATGGGACCCCACCGCCATCACGCTCCGGGACTGGCTCGCCGCGCAACTGACCCGCGACCACCCCGGCCTCGCGGCCCCCGCCCCGGGGCCCGGCGGCGGTACCAACCTCGCCGACGCGCTCGTCGAGACCGGCCGCATCCTCCCCGTGCTGGACGGCTTCGACGAGATCGCCGACGGCCTGCGCCGCCCCGCGCTGGAAGCCCTCAACGCCACCACGCTGCCGCTGCTGCTGACGAGCCGTCCGTCCGAGTACGCCGCCGCAGTGGCCGAGACCGACGTCCTCACCTCCGCCGCCGCGGTCGAACTGACCGACCTCACCCTGGACGACCTCGCCGACTACCTGCCGCGCACCGCCCGCAAGGCCCGCGGCCGCTCGGCCACCGCCTGGGAACCCGTGCTCAGCGAACTGCGCGAGCGACCGCACGGCCGGGCCGGCACCAACCTCGCCGCGGTGCTGACCACTCCGCTGATGGTCACCCTCGCCCGCGCCGTCTACAGCGACGACCCCGACAGCGACCCGGCCGCTCTGCTGGACACCCGCCGCTTCGGCACCCCCGAGGAACTGGAGGACCACCTCCTCGACAAGTTCCTCACCACCGCCTACCAGCCCCGCCCCGAACACCGCCCCGGCAGCGCGTCGTTGCGCACCTGGGACCCGGCACGCGCCCGGCACTGGCTCGGCTACCTCGCCCACCACCTGAACCGGCTCGACACCCCCAACCTGGAATGGTGGCGCCTCGGCTACGGAATGCGCCGCACCACCCGCACCCTGGTGACCGCGCTGGTGGTCGGCCTGGCCGTCGCGCTCGTTGACGGCGTCGTCGGCATCCTCTTCGACTCCTTCGCCTACCAACTCATCGACGGGCTGGTGGCGGGGCTCCTCGCCGGGCTCCTGTTCGGGATCGCGTACTGGTTCCTGGTCGCGGCCAAGGACGCGGCCGTGGAGCCGTCCGTCGTCCGCATGAAGATCCGCAGCAGGGAGGGGAGATCGGGGCGGCACACCCTGCGCCGTCTGGCGCTCGGGGTGCTCTGCGGCCTGGTGTTCGGCGCCGGCTACGGCGTGGTACGCGGGGTGCTCAACGGAGTCGTCAAACACGCCAGCCTCCCGGTCATCCTGGCCAGCGGCCTCGGCGACGGCCTGATCTACGGCCTGATGCTCGCCCTGGCGGCCGGCCCCACCCTCGGCCTGCTCACCCTCTTCGAGACCCCGCTCGACATCCGTTCCGCCCTCAACCCGGTCAGCCTGCTCCGGACGAACGGCCGCACCGTCGTCACCCAACTCCTCATCTGGGCCCCGGTCTTCGGCGCCCTCGTCGACTTCGGGTCCCTGGCGGTGATCGGCCCCGCGTCGGCGGTCCTGGGACCGGTCGTCTGGAACCTCACGGCCGCGCTCAAGCTGGGCATCATCAGCGGGCTCGGCGGCGCCCTCGGCTATGCGTTCTGCCTGACCTCCTGGGGGCAGTGGACGGTCTTCTCCCGACTCTGGCTGCCGCTGACCGGCCGGCTTCCCTGGCCCGTCATCGCCTTCCTCGAAGACGCCTATCAGCGAGGCGTACTCCGCCAGGCGGGCGCGGTCTACCAGTTCCGCCACGCCCGCCTGCAACACCACCTCGCCCACGCCTACCGCTCCCCGCGCCCTGACACGGCGGAGCAAGTCCCCGGGAGTCCGGTACCCGCCGCCCCCGAAACCGGCACACCGTAACGGTGACGACGGCCGAGGCGTGGGCGAGGCAGCCCCTGTCGATGCGTCAACCGGCCTTCTTCCGCCGGAGGGCCGAGCCGTCGCGGAGCAGGAACACGACGATGCCCAACGCCGCCAGCAGGACCACGAGGAGGCCGGTGCGCCCGCCCACGTACGTGCTGATCGTGGACCAGACGCCGGCAGGCTGCGAGCCGGCCGCCTCGCCCAGCCAGAGCGTCCCGTCCGAGGTCGAGGCGGGATGGCCGGTCGAGTTGCGGGCGGATCGGGCGAGGCCGGGGTAGAGCTCGTCCATCCGCGCGGCGCTCAGCTTCTGGGTGCTCACCTTGCTGAAGTCGACGCCCCCGGTCCGCATCACGTAGGTGACGGTCGAGTTGCCGACCCGAGCGGTTTGCTTGTAGGTGAAGTCGCCGTTCCGGATCGAGCGGAGAAAGCTGTCGTACACCTTCCGCGGCCGCCATGGGCCCTGGAGCTTGGCGGGGCCCAGCTCGTGCGAGTCGATGAGGCGGTCGAACGACGTGGTGTGGCCGTCCTGATGACGATCGCGGATCCACTGCGCCACGACCCGGGCCAGGAACGCCTGCCGAATCGGGGCGTATTCGGGGGCCGAGTTGACCGCTTCGGTGATCTTGGGCGCCACCGTTTCCTGTTCGAGCCGCTCGTTGCGCGCCGTGGTCTTGGGGTCGGCGTTGCACGAGGCGTTGCCCATGGCGTTGAGCTTCATGGCCTGCGTCTTGACGTTGAGCTTCGCCTTGAGGACATAGAGGGAGGAACCGTCCTGGCGCACCTCCACGTCCCCCGGCACGATCCACAGCCGCGACGAATAACAGACGGGCCCCGAATCCGCGCCGAGCGCCTTCCAATACCGCGCGCCGAACGGCGTCTTCGGGTCCACGAGACGGCCCGCGTCCCGCTTCATCCGCAGATCCGCTTCGAGCAGCGCACGCCCGGCGTTCGTCTGACCCAGATCGGGGTCGACGATGCGGTCCGGCTCGTCCGGATTCAGGTTGACCCAGAACTTGTTGGGGTTGAGGGTGAGCCATGTGCGTAGGTCCGCCGTGCTGTTCTTCAGGGCGGCCAGGCTGGCGTTCATGTCCCGCGTCAGCCCCGACGAGGCGGCTTTCCCGGAAAAGGCGTACTTCACTCCGGAGCCAGGATCGTCCGACATGTAGCGCAGCCGGAGGGTGGAGAAGTCCACGCCGCCGTAGGCGTCCGAGGAGAGCGCCTGGGCCAGGCCGCTCCCACTGGCCTTATCGCCCTCACCGCACGGCGACGCCAACGACATCGCGGACTTCCCCACGTCGCAGGGGCCGGACAGCCCGACATTGCCGTCCGCCTCCTCGGCCGCGCGAGCCAGCCGCTTGTGCGACTCCTTGCGCAGCGCGGTGAAGAGGCCGCCGCCGTTGAGGACTCTGCCTGCGCGCCTGGCGAGGTCCGAACCTGACTCACCGAACCGGATGACGGAGAACGAACGCGGAAAAGGAGCGCGGCTCTTCAGGAGAGTCTCGCATCCCTTCTCGTCTTCGCAAGGCGTGCGCAGACCGGCGAGACCGGCTGCCGAGCGCACGATGATTTTCTTGGCCAGGTCCGGCACTTCGGCCTTCTGACCCGAGGTGCGGGCCACACCGCGGAGGGCTGCCGGAACGGCGTGGTCGAGCCAGTCGAGCATGTTCACTTCCGAGTGGCCCGAATGGGCATTGGCGGTCGCGATCCGCAACACCGGTGACGCTTGCCAGCCATCGAAGTCCCAATCGGAATCCGAGTAGGGCACGCCGAGTTCGTTGTAGAGGGCGGTGTGGGCATCGTCGGAGATCATGCTGACCCACAGCGGATAGCGAGGTCTCTCCTGCGGAGGGAGGCCCTTCGTGGCCCACGGTGGTGGCGTGTCCTCGGCCTCCTGCCGCAAGTTGTGCAGAAACGACTCAGATCCGTCGCGGACCCACGATTCCAATGTGCTGTCGTGCGTCATCCAGTCGAAGGTGAAGAAGCCCACGCCGACGTTTGTCACGGGGAAGGGGTGGTGCCTGATGGTGTCCCAGGCATGAAAGAGCTCCGCTCCCAGCGGATTGTCCAGGATCTGTTGGGAGTATTTCTGGAGCTGCTGTTCGTTTGGGTCAGGGCCCGGCGGTATGAGGACGATGTGGGCGTTGGCCTTGCCGGAATCCGAAGCCGTCGCCGCGGGCGCGCCGTTGAACACCGGAAAGACGGCGAGGACCAGCGCGGCGAGCAGCGCGCCGAGGCGCCCGCTCCTACGACTCATGGCTCACCTCCGGCGGTTCGGGGATGGCGCCCGCGGCGTGGAGGTAGGCGGTCAGCGCGGGGCTGGGTTCCGTCTGGCCTTTGGAAGACGAGCCGGAGTCCCGTTCTCCGAGTCGGTAGGCGCCCCAGCCCGCGCCGACGATGCCGGTCAGTGCCAGGGCGTCGACGAGCGCGGCGCCGGCGAGCGAGGTGCCCGTGGAGCAAGTCCTGCGGTGGAGCATGTCGTTGATGTTCACCGACGGCCGGTAGCCGTAGCCGACATCGCAGGCCGATGCCTCCTGCGCGGTCAGCAGCGGCACGATCCCGGCGAACAGGGCCGCTACGGCAGCCAGGCGCAAGGTGGTCCGGCCGGAGCTGCTGCGGGGGGCGCTCATCGGGTCACCGCCGGGAGGTCGCCCTTCAACCGCACTATGCGAGTACGCAATTCGTCCCCCTGCGAGGTGTCGGTCGGATCGTTGTGCACATGTCGGCCCGCGAGTTCCAACTGGGCCGTCTGCAGGCGGTGCAGCGCGCGTGCCGAACCCCGGCCGTACCAGCGCCAGGTGCCCACCACCGCCCAGAACCGCCGTGCCGCAGAGGCCAGGACCGGCAGTTCCGCCTGTGTGATGGCTGCGCCCGCCGTCGCCTCCTGCTGCACCGCGGCCCGCATCACCCGCCCGCGTTCCCGCAACCCGTGCACCAGGAGCGCGATGGCCAGGGCCGCGAACGGCAGTTGCGGGAGGAGCCACAGCAGCGGCGAGACCACCAACGTGTCGAACGCGCTGCCCAGTTCGACATGGCCCTGGACCTGGCGCGACAGCCACCCGGACACCGTCTCGGCGCCCGACGTGCCGCCGATCGCCGCCACCAGCGAGGCCGTGGCGACGAGCCCGCGCCGCCGCGCCCTGGCGGCCAGACCGAGCCCGGCCCCCAGCAGCGCACCGAACGTCACCTGCCCGCCGAGCAGGCCGACCGACTGCCGGATCCAGTATTCGAAGCCGCCGGACACACCGAGGAACGAGCCCAACGAACCATAGATCTTGATGAGGAGGGCGCTCTCCACGAAGTTGTACCCGAGCCCGACGGCCGCGCCGAGGCTCAGACCGGTCACGACATCGGTGACGCGGTGCCGGAACATCAACAGGAGCAGCACCACCCCCGCGGCGACGGCGAGTTCGTTGACGGCGTCGAGGTGCAGGATCGTCAGGCCCATGAGGTGGTAGAGGCTCTTGAGCATCCGGCCGGGATCGGTCGCCGAGGGGGTGCCGCCCAGGTAGCCGTTGAGGGCCCCGAAGACCAGCCCGCTACAGGCGCGGCCGAACCCGAAGACGATCAACGCGCCCCAGGCGAACGCGGCCAGCAGCGCCCTCAACGGGACCCGGGCGAACCGCACTCCGCCGTGCAGCAGCAACAGCACGGCGGCCGTACTGGGTAGACAGGCGAGCGCGGCCGGGAAGTACTCCACCATGACGCTCAGCGGGATCAGCCCGAACGGCAGCAGCAGGCACCCCAGCGTCAACCACGTCAGCAGCACCGAACGCCGGTCGGACGGACGGGTGATGACCGCGTAGACCTGGATGAGCACGCCGGCCGCGATCCCCGCCAGTACGGTCCAGAACACGGCGCGCGGCATGGCCAGTAGCTGGGAGAACGAGCCCAAGTTGCCCGGCAGTTTGTAGAAGATGGACAGGGCCGGCTCGTCCGGCGTCAGCCGCGGGCGGGTGAGGTCGAGGACCAATTCGAGCAGGTACAGCGCGATGGCGATGCGGCCGATGAGCAGCGCTCTGGCACGGACCATCGGGTCGTCCCGGACGGGCAGGCCGGCGGGAAGCCTCATGAGTCACCTCCCGGCTTGCCGTGCAGACCGGGCAGGTCCGTGGGCAGGTTGGTCGGCAGGTTGGTGGGAAAACCGGTTGGCAGGTTGGTCGGCAGGTCGGTCGGCATGTTGGTCGGTAGGCCGGTGGGCAATGAGCCCGGGGGGATCGACGGCAGGGAAGTGGGCGGTGTGGGGAAGGAGGTCGGAAGGGACGTGGGGAGGGATGTCGGCATCGAGGGGGGCTTCGGCATCTTCGGAACGCTGACGTCCATGGAGCCGCCGAGGTTGATGGCCAGCGAGGCGACCAGCAGCACCGCGCCGGCGAGTCCACCGATCATGACGAGCCGCGTCTGGACGCCCGGTGGCCCGTCGTCCGTGTGTTCCGCGTCGATTGCCCGTTTCACTCTTCCCACCATTCTTCGTGTTGGACGGTGACCAGGGGCCGGTGACCAGGGGCCGGTGGCCGGTGACGTGTGGCCGGTCGTTCCTGGCCGCGGCGGCGCAGTCGCCGGGGTGGTGCCGAGGTCCGGGCCGGTGACGAGGGGGCTGGGCGGCCATCGGACAGCTTGTGCGGCACGTTAGGGGCGGCCGCTGAAATCGCCGTGAAATGACAACGGGCCTGCTGGTGGGGCGGGTTGCCGGTGGACTCTCGCGACTCCTGGTGGTCCCCGGTCATCCCCGGCAGGCTCCGCGCTCCGGGTGGCGCCACCGCAACCGGTTCGGGCGGCGCGATATGAAAGTGCGCTTTGCTGTTTCCCCTTCCGGGTGATTCTCCGGCTGCGGGTACCCGGCGATCGCGCCCCCGAGCGGCGCGGCCACCTCTACCCCGCCACCGGACCGACGAAGCCGCCCAACGCCTCCGACTGACCTGCGTGAACGCCCTCGCGCAGGGGCCTTTCCCAGCCACTGCGGAGAGGGAGTTGACGGATCGGAGAATCGATTCGTCGAGCGTGCCGGAGCCACTGCTTGTGCAGATGGGCGGGGCTCACGAGCCCTGGGGGTGTGCCAGCTTTCCTCTGCCACCAAGGCATCAGAACAAGACACTTACCAGGAGGTATCACCGCCATGACTACGCGTACGGCCTTCGGGCTGCTGGCCGGTGCCGCGGTCCTCGCGCTCGCCGCCCCCGCCACCGCCCAGGCGGCCCCCTTCCACGAGGGTCACGAGGGCCACAAGGCCCCTCGGAACTGCGCGTCCGGTGCGCTGTGCGCCTACTCCGGCGCCCACTACACCGGCCGGGTCACCGTGATCCGCGGCGACAACCGGAACCTGCTGCACAAGCGGGCCCTGCGCCACATCGAGTCGGTCTACAACAACGGCCGTCACGACGCCGTGATCTGGGACCACAAGGACTTCAAGGGTCACCGCATCGAGGTCGGCCGCAACCGGGGCGAGGTGCGGCTGCCGCACCGTTTCGGCCACGACGTGGCGTCCAACAAGTGGGAGACGCACCGCCGCTGACCCGGCGCGCGGGCTGAGTCGAAGCGGCTCGCGTCCGCGCCTTCCGGAGCATCCCGCAGCAATACGAAGGGCACCCAGGGGAGTCGTTGTCCCTGGGTGCCCCACGGTGCCGGCGGTGGAACGGGCAGCCGGAGGAAGCCGTTCCGGAGCCTGACCGTAGGGTGGGTCGATGCTCGATCCGACATCCCCCACAACCTCGACGGTCGCTGCGGCCTCCGGCGAGTCCACGGCCCGGACCGGCCGCCCCGTCGCGGCTGCCTTCCGGGTGCTCGCGGCCCTGATCGGCGTCACCGGCATTGCACTGGACGTGATCGCCTCGCACGATCTCGGCCGGCTCTTCAGCTACTTCACGATCCAGTCCAACATCCTGCTGGTCGTCGTCTTCGTATGGTCCGCCCACCGTGCCTGGACCGGGCGGCCGGCCCTCTCGCCACGCATCACCGGCGCCGCACTGCTGTACATCTGCATCACCGGGCTCGTGTTCCATTTCGTGCTGTCCAACGACGCCAGCGGCTTCGCCATGACCAGCCAGCGCACGTCCCTCGAAACGGCCGCCAGTCAACTCCTCCACACCGCCACCCCACTCGCCGCCTTCCTCGATTGGCTCGCCTTCACGGCCCCCGGCGCCTTCCTGTTCCGCTCTGCCTGGCAGTGGTTGATCTACCCCCTCCTCTATCTCCCCTTCGCCCTCATCCGCGGTGCCTTCCTCGCCCCCGGAACCGAGGGCCGCTACCCCTACCCCTTCCTCGATGTCGACCTCCACGGCTACGCGGGCGTCCTCACCGACTCCGTGGTCTTCGCCCTGGCCTTCTACGTCCTGGCCCTGGCCCTCGTCGTCCTCGACCGGATCCGCCCTGCCCTGCGCGGCCGCCGGAACCGAATACCGTCCGCGGGCCTTGACCGGCTGGATGGTTGACGCCGGGGAGCGTGCGCCCCGCCGCCCATCGGACCGCTCCGCCGAGCCCCGGCGGAGCGGTCCGCGGCGAGGGGCAACAGGCGTGTTCGCGACGCGGGACGTCAGCGATCCGTAAGGACGTCAAATCCCTTATGCCCCTTTTGTTCTCGTAAGGTGAGGGGGGTGAGTGAGACAACACCCTCCCCGACCCGGGTCGACGTCGTGCTGCCCTGCCTCGATGAGGCCCAGGCACTCCCGTGGGTGCTGGACCGGATTCCGCCGGGCTGGCGCGCGATCGTCGTCGACAACGGCTCCACCGACGGTTCCCCCGACATCGCCCGCAGCCTCGGCGCACACGTCGTCCAAGAGCCCCGCCGTGGCTTCGGTGCCGCCTGCCACGCCGGTCTGACCGCCGCCACCGCGGACGTCGTCTGCTTCTGCGACTGCGACGCCTCCCTCGACCCGGGGCGGCTCCCCGACGTCGCCGGTCCCGTCCTCGACGGCACCGCCGACCTGGTCCTCGGGCGCCGCCGACCCACGACTCCCCGCGCCTGGCCCCCGCACGCCCGCCTGGCCAACCTCGAACTGGCCCGACTGATCCGCCGGCGCACCGGATTGC
This sequence comes from Streptomyces sp. NPDC057743, assembly GCF_042798755.1. Lineage (NCBI taxonomy): Bacteria > Bacillati > Actinomycetota > Actinomycetes > Kitasatosporales > Streptomycetaceae > Streptomyces > Streptomyces sp. NPDC057743. The sequence continues at coordinate 293,654 of NZ_JBHVJX010000003.1, read as the reverse complement.
GCCTGCACGACCTCGGGCCGATGCGCGCCGCCCGCCGCGTTCCGCTGACCGACCTCGCCCTGACCGACCGGCGCTCGGGCTACCCGCTCCAGATGCTGGTCCGCGCCGCGGACGCCGGCTGGCGGGTGCGGGAGACCGACGTGCCCTACCACCCGCGCACCGGGCGCTCCAAGGTCACCGGCACCTGGCGCGGCACCTGGCACGCGGTCCGCGACATGCGCGCCGTGCTCGCCGAGCGGCCGGCCGTCGCCCCGGTACGGGCGACGAGCCTTCCGGGAGCCGGGCGTTGAGCGCCCCGGCCCAAGGGTCGGCCACGCTGCTGGTCATCGCCAAGGAACCCGTCCCCGGGCGGGCCAAGACCCGGCTCACCCCGCCCTACGCACCGCACGAGGCGGCCGCCCTGGCCGCGGCCGCCCTCGCCGACACGCTGCACACGGTGCGCCAAACCCCCGCCCGGCGCCGCATCCTCGTCCTCGACGGCGCCCCCGGCCCGTGGCTGCCGCCCGGCTTCGACGTCGTGCCCCAGGCACCCGGCGGCCTGGACGAGCGCATCGCGGCCGCCTTCGCCCACTGCGACGCCGGGCCGGCCCTCCTGGTCGGCATGGACACCCCCCAACTGACCACGGCTCACCTGGTGGACATCGGCCGGGACGCGCCCGACGCCTGGTTCGGGCCGGCCGCCGACGGCGGGTTCTGGGCGTTGGGTTTCGCCGACCCGAGGCACGCCGCGACCCTCGTGCCCGGCGTGCCGATGTCCACCGACCGCACCGGAGCGACCCAGCGCCGTCGACTCGTCGACGCCGGGCTGACCGTCGCCGACCTGCCGGAGCTGCGGGACGTCGACACCGCCGCGGACATCGCCCCGGTCGCCGACCGCTGCCCGGCCCACTCGCGTTTCGCCGCCACCGCCAACGCCCTGGCGGGAGTGGCCCGGTGAGCGGCCGGCCCAGCGGCGCGGAGGGCCTCGCCGCCGCGGCGACGCAACGGACCGCGCTCGGCCGGTACCCGCCGATCGAGCGCGCGAACCCGACCCAGCCGCCCACCGCAACACCCCTCACCGACCACCCCGCGCCCGCGCACGGGGGTGAGCCGTGGGCGAACCATCCCTACGCCCGCGCCCTGCGCACCGGCCGCGGCCCGCTCTTCCTGCGCCGTCTGCCGCCCTCGGACCCTCCGCAGGGCCCTGGTTGGTGGGGCGACCTGCTGCCCCTGGACGTCGAGCGCTGGTGCGCGGCACCCGACGCCGCCGACACCAGCGTGCTGCACCGTTGCCTCGGCCCCGTCCTCGACGCCGGGTGCGGCCCCGGGCGCATGGCGGTCGCGCTGTCCGCCCGGGGCACGCCCGCGCTGGGCGTGGACGTCAGCCCCGCCGCCGTGGCCCACACCCGCCGCCTCGGGGGCCGGGCCGTGCAACGGTCCGTCTTCGACCGCCTACCTGCGGAAGGCCGTTGGAGCACCGCACTGCTCATGGACGGCAACATCGGCATGGGCGGCGATCCCATCGCCCTGCTCGCCCGCCTTAGCGCCCTGGTCACCCCGGGCGGCCGCCTGCTGGCCGAGGCCGCCGCGCACGACGTCGACGAGCGCCTCACCGTCCGCGTCGAGGACGCCGGGGGCCGCCACGGCCGTCCCTTCCGCTGGGCCCGGCTGGGCACCACCGCCCTGCTACGCGCCGCCGACGCGGCCAACTGGCACCCGACCGACGCATGGACGGTCGGCGGGCGCCCGTTCGTGGCACTGCACCGCCCGAACCCCGGGTGGCACGAACCGCCCCCCACCCTCACCACAAGGCCCGACCACCGATGACCCACAGCGCCGCCCCCCACCACCTGTCCCCGCCGCCGTCCCGCCGCCCCACCGCACCCGCGAAGCCCACAACCACCCGCATCCGCACCGCAGTTACCGTCGCCCTCCTCGCCGCGCTCACCGCCGTGCTTGTCACCACGCTCCGCGCCGGAGACAGTCACCGCGCCCCCGGCCGCCTCCTCGCCGGCCAAGTCGCCGCCTGGGCGCTGTTCGCCACCGCTGCGTGGGCCGTGCGCAAGATCCCGGCGCGCACGGCCACCGGACTCGTCCTGGCCGGCGCCGCCGCCGTCGCGTTGGCCGGCCTGGCCGCCCCACCACGCACCAGTACCGACATGTACCGCTACGCCTGGGACGGCCGCGTCCAGGCCGCCGGCATCTCGCCCTACGCCCACCCGCCCGCCGCGCCCCAACTCGCCGAGCTCCGCGACGACTGGCTCTTTCCCACCGAGCGCCCCTGCGCGGGCCCGCCCCTGGCGCGCACCAACAGCGGGCTGTGCACCCGCATCAACCGCCCCACCGTCCCCACCATCTACCCACCGCTCGCCGAGGGCTGGTTCCTCGCCGTGCACGCCCTCTCGCCACCGGACAGCCGCCACAAGCCCTTCCAAGTCGGCGGCGCCACCCTCGCGTTCGGCACCACCCTCGCCCTGCTCGCCGTGGCACGCCGGCGCGGCGATCCCTCCCGGGCCCCCGCCCGCGTGGCCCTGTGGGCATGGTGCCCGCTCGTCCCCTTCGAAGCGGTCAACAACGCCCACATCGACACCCTCGGCGTCCTGCTCACCGTGCTCGCCCTCAGTACCGCCACTGCCGGGAGCCGCCGCGGCGCCCTCCTCGGCGCCGCGGTCGCCGTCAAACTGCTGCCCGCCCTGGCCCTGCCCGGCGCCCTCTCCGGCCGCCGGGGCCCCACCCAGGTGGTGCGCCTGGCCGCACCCCTGCTCGCCACCGTCGCGCTCCTCTACCTGCCGTACCTCCTCGCGTCCGGCGCCCAAGTCCTGGGCTATCTGCCCGGATACCTTCAGGAGGAGGGCTACGCGTCCGGGCATGTGCAGCGCTTCGCCCTGCTGCGACTGCTCCTACCGGACGCCGCCGCGGGCGCGGCCGCCGTCGTGCTGCTCGCACTGCTCGCCGGCTACGTCTGGCTTCGCGGTGACCCCGAACGCCCCTGGCACGGCGCCCTGTTGACGACCGGCGCCACCTTGCTGCTGGTCTCGCCCAACTACCCCTGGTACGCCCTGCCCGTCGTCGCCCTCGTGGCCCTGGACGGCCGCGGGGAATGGCTGGCCGTCCCCCTCGCCGCCGCGGTCCTGTACCTCGCCGGCCCCCTGCTGATCGGCTTCCCCCTCCAGGCGGTCACCTACGGCGCCGCCGCCGCGGCCGTCGCGACCGGTGCCTTCCTCCGCGCCAACGAGGGGCGGTGGCCGCGGGGGCGACGGCGCGGGGGAGTGCGCACGGCCGCCTGAGGGGGAGGCAGGGATGGATGGTGGCGGCGCGGAGGCCGCTGTTGTGGGCACTGTCCCGACGCCCCGACGCCCCTCAACGCTCAAGAGCCAGTAACCGCACGCCCGTTACTGCACCGCCGGCCCCGCCCTCCCGCTTCCCCCGTCAGGACTCCTCCTCCCACAACGGATGTTCCCGCCTGGCCCAGGCGCGCGCGACGTAGCCGGTGCGCAGCCCGCGGCGGGCCTCCGGAGCTCGGGCGGCCAGCCAGATGTGGCCGAGGACGAGGACGCCGACGAGCAGGGCGGTGACGTCGTGGACCAGCGTCGCCCCGGTGCGCCACAGCAACGGCACCAGGCCCGGGAACCACAGCAGCAGACCGGTGCCGATCAGGACGAGCGCCGCGCCGGCCACCGACGCCGCATACAGCTTCTGTCCGGCGTTGAACTTTCCCGCCGGGCGTCGGCGCCGCCCGCGCAGGGTCGCCCGCAACCAGCCGCGGTCCTGCGGGCCGAACCGGTTCAGCCGACCCAGGTCCGTCCGGAAGGCCCGCGAGGCGAGCCCCAGCAACAGCGGCACCGGCAACGCGATTCCCGCCCACTCGTGCACGGTGACCACCAGCCGGCGGCGACCCACGAGCTCGGCCAGCCAAGGGACGTACAGACAGGCCGCGGTGACCAGCGCGAGGCCCATCAACACCGCCGTGCCCCGGTGAATCCACCGTTCCGCGGCGGTGAAGCGCCGCAGCCGCTCCGCGTCGAGCGCCACGGCCGCCCGCCCGGTCAACTCATTCAACGGTGGCATCGTCCCGCCCGTTCGACGTGCCGACCCAGGCATCCACGTCGTACCCGTACCGTTCCCAATAGCCGGGCTCCACGCGGTCGGTGACGGTGATGCCAGACAGCCATTTCGCGGACTTGTAGAAGTACATCGGCGCGGCGTACAGCCGGGCCGGCCCGCCGTGCGCATGCGTCAGCGGCCGGTCGTCCATCGCGTAGGCGACCAGCATGTCCGGACGCCGGGCCTGTTCCAGGGTGAGGCTCTCGCTGTAGACGCCGTCGAAGCAGGTGAAGCGCACGGCCCCGGCCCCGGGCCGGACCCCCGCCGCGTCGAGCAGGTGGGACAGCCGCACGCCGGTGAACGGAGTCCTGGGTACCCGCCAACCGGTCACGCACTGCACGTCCTTCACCAGTCGGGTGCGCGGCAGGCGTTGGAGGTCCGCCAGGGAGTACGTCGTCGGGCGCTCGACGAGCCCGCCCACGGCGAGCCGGTAGTCGGTGGCGGTCCGGTGCGGAACCGAGGGCGCCACCGAGTAGAGACGGAAGCCGCCGGAGCCGGGCAGCAGGCCCGTGATGCCGTTGGGGTCCCGCTCGCGCACGCCGGAGAGCGCCGCGTTGAGACCATCTTGCAGCGGCGCCCCGAACGCCACGCCCGCGGCGCCGAGCCCGAGCATCCCCAGGACCAATCGCCGCCCGACGGGCCTGCCTTGTCGTTCGCTGACCATGTGACCAGCAGAGCAGCGGGCCGGGGCGCTGACCACCCCGTGCGCCCCGGCGTCAGGGTTTCGTAAGCCCCGCTTCGGTGCCGCGGCGGGTACCCGGCAGCACGATGAGGTCGGCACGGGGGAACCCGTCGGGCCTGCCGGGGGTACGTCGTCCGTTCGGCTAGTGCCAGGCACGCGTCCGCACGTCGGGCGGGACCGGCGGGCGGACCTGCGCCACCTTGAAGTTGACCGTGCGCCAGGCATGCGCGCGCACCGGAAGCCGCCCCGGACAAACGGAGGGCGGCCGACCCCATGGAGAGGGAGAGTGCCGATGGACGATGACAGACGACCGCCAGGGTCGGGCGGCCCCGGCAAACCCGCCCGCCTGACGCCCCGCGCGCGGCGCGGCCGGCAGCGGCTGCGGCGGATCCGCACCGCCACGGCGGCGCGGGCCACCCGTGTCGTCGCCGCTGGGGCGGCACTGGCCCGGCGGATCGGCGAGCTGCCGCCGCCACCAGGCCCGTTCCGCACCGGGTTCTGGCGCAGCCCGCTCCGCGGACCGTGGCTGACCTCGGTGTTCGGCCTGGTGCTGCTGTTCGGCATCCCACTGATGTTCCTCACCGGCGCGCTCTCCTACGCCGCCTACAACCCGGGGCTGGACCCGCTGAACGACCAGACCCCCGACAAGGGCCTGTTGGGCTTCTACCTCTTCGACTGGCCCACCCACCCCGCCTGGTTGTACCGGCTCACCCAGGGCGTGCATGTGACGCTGGGAGTCGTCCTGCTGCCGGTGCTGCTGGCCAAGTTGTGGTCGGTGATCCCGAAACTGTTCACCTGGGTGCCCGTCCGCAACCTCGCCCACGGACTGGAACGGCTCTCACTGCTGTTCCTGGTCGGCGGGGCCATCTTCGAATTCGCCACCGGCCTCCTCAACATCCAGCTCTTCTACGTCTTCCCGGGCTCCTTCTACACCCTGCACTTCTACGGTGCCTGGATCCTCGTCGCCGCCTTCGCCGTCCACGTCAGCATCCGACTGGGACGGATGACCCGCGCCCTGCGCTCCCGCAGCCTCGCCGCCGAACTGCGCACCGACCTCGCGCACACCCGGCCCGAATCCCCCGACCCCGACGGCCTGGTCCCGACCGACCCCGCCGCGCCGACGATGACCCGCCGCGGCGCGCTGGCCATGGTGGGCGGCGGCTCGCTGCTGCTCCTCCTGGTCACCGCCGGCCAGAGCATCGGCGGCCGGCTGCGGAGCACCGCCCTGCTCGCCCCGCACAACCGCGAGCCGGGCACCGGCCCGAACGGCTTCCAGATCAACAAGACGGCCGCGGCCCTCGGCGTCACGCCGGCGCACGTCGGCCCCGACTGGCGGCTGGAGATCCACGGATACGGCCCGCCGCTGCGCTTCCCCCGCGACCGACTCCTCGCCATGGACCGGCACAGCGCCGCCCTGCCGATCGCCTGCGTCGAGGGCTGGTCCACCCCCGACCAGCTCTGGAACGGCCTGCGGCTGACCGACCTCGCCGCCCTGGCCGGCCTGCCGCACGCCCGGAGCCTCCTGGTGGAATCCGTCCAACCCCGCGGCCCCTACAGCTCGGTGGTGCTGCGCGGCAACCAGATCCACGACCCCCGCTCGCTGCTCGCCCTGCGCGTCAACGGCGCGGACCTCTCCCTCGACCACGGCTACCCGGCCCGCATCATCGTCCCGGCCAACCCCGGCGTGAACAACACCAAGTGGGTCCGCCGCCTCACCTTCAGGACCTGACCATGGCCCGCTTCGTGCGCTGGTACGGTGCCCACCCCCTGCATCTCCTCGTCCTGCTCTGCTCCTTCGCCCTCACCGGCTACGCCGTGGTCCGACTGTTCGCCGTCCGACCACTGACCGTGGCCGTCTGGTTCGTCGGCGCGGCGATCCTCCACGACCTGATCCTGCTGCCGCTGTACTCGCTGGCCGACGCCTCCGCGCACACCGTGCTGCGGCACCGCGCCCCCGCCCCGCTGCCCGCCTCGCCCTGGATCAACTACCTCCGGGTCCCCGCCTTCCTCTCTGGCCTCCTGCTGCTTGTCTGGTTCCCCCTCGTCCTCGGCCTCTCCACCCCCTACACCGGTGCCACCCATCTGTCCGAAGACGTCTTCCTCGGCCGCTGGTTGGCGTTGACCGGTGTCTTCTTCGGCGTCTCCGCACTGGCCTTCGCCCGCACACTGCGCCGCCAGCGGCGCACCCGCCCACGCCCTCCGCGCGAGGCCGCCGCCAAGGACTGACAGCGACCGTTGAGTCTGGTAGTGGCCGGTACATCCGTTACGGCTGGGTAAGTTGAGGAACTGGCAGGGCGCTTCCCGTCTGCGGCGGGGCACCCGGACATTGAGGAGGGCACCCCATGACGCAGAGCGCGATGAACGGAACGACCCGGGCGACGACCGCCGCGGGACCGGCAACGGGTGAGGCGCGGAGCGCCTTAACCCAACGGGCCGCCGGACTCGTCGACTTGCTCCGGCGCAACGCCGCCCGCACCGAGCAGGACCGACGGGTCGCCGAGGAGAACATCGTGGCCCTCGACGAGGCCGGCCTGCTCGGCATCACCAGGCCCGAGCGGTTCGGCGGTCACCAGGCAAGCCTCCGCACCCTCCTTGAGGTGACGTCGGAACTCGGCCGCGGCTGCGGCTCCACCGCCTGGACCGCCAGCCTGACCAACATCTCCGGCTGGGTCATCGGCCTCTACCCCGAACGCGCCCAGCGCGAGGTCTACGAGCCGAACCCCCGCGCCCGCGCCTGTTCCGTCCTCCCTCCCCAGGGCACGAGCCGGGCCGCCGACGGGGGACAGGTCATCTCCGGGCGGTGGGGCTTCGCGTCTGGCTGCCGGCACGCCCAGTGGGCGCTGCTCGGCATGCCGGTCACCGCCGCGTCCGGCGAACAGCTCGACCAGGGGCTGGCGTTGGTCCCGATGGACCGGCTGACGATCGAGGACACCTGGCACGTGGCCGGGATGCGCGGCACCGGAAGCAACACCCTCGTCGCCGACGAGGTCTTCGTCCCCGCGCACCGCATCCTGTCGGTGACCGGGGCGAAACGGGGCGAGTACCCGACCGAGTTCCGGGACGAAGCCCTGTACCGCGCGGCGTTCGTCCCCACGCTCGCCCTCTCCCTCGCTGGCCCGCTGCTGGGCCTGGCCCGGGGCGGACTGGAACTGGTACTGGCCTCGCTCGCCCAGGGACACGGCATCTCGCACACCTACTACCAGGACGCCCGCGAGGCCCCCGCCACCCAGACCCAGATCGCCGAGGCCGCCCAACTCGTCGATACCGCAACCCTCCACCTGATGCGCGCGGCCGACGACGTCGACGGCTGGGCGGCGAGCGGCCGCCGCATGCCCCTGCCCGACCGGGCCCGGGTCCGGATGGACATCGCCACCGTCGCCCGCCGCTCGCGCGAGGCGCTGGACATCCTGCTGACCGTGCAGGGCGCCAGGAGCTTCGCCGACGACCACCCGCTGCAACGCATCTGGCGGGACCTGGAGACCGGCAGCCGCCACGCGATGATCAACCCCGCCATCGCCCACGAGAGCTACGGCCGCGCCCTGCTCGGCATCGAGGACCAGATCAGCCCGCTGATCTGAGCGGCCCGCCGAGTCGGCCCGAGGCTCCCCGGCCCGCCTGCTCGACCGGGCCCCCTTCACCGCGGGGAGCGCTCAGGAGGGTTGTTCGGGACGGGGGAAGGCGACCTCGATGGTGAGGCCGCCGCGCGGGTTGGCCTCGGCACGGATGCGGGCCCGGTGGGCCCGGGCGATCGAGGCGACGATGGAGAGCCCCAGGCCGGCGCCCTCGCCGGTACCGTGCCGGCGCTCGTTCAGGCGGCGGAACGGCTCGAAGAGGTACGGGACCGTCTCCGGCGGCACCCGAGGGCCGCTGTTGGCCACGCGCAGCGTGCCGTTGTGCACGGCGACCGCGACCTGGCCGCCGTCGTGGTTGTACCGCAGCGCGTTGCCGACGAGGTTGTGCACGAGGTGCGTCAGCAGGACCCGGTCGCCCTGCACCGTCACGGGTGAGACATCGGCCCGGACGCTGACGCCGTTGTCACCGGCCCGCTCCGATGCGGCGTGTTCGGCGGTCACGGTGCGGGCCAACTCGTCGAGTGCGACGGGCGCGCGATGGTCCAGTCCCTGCTCGGAGACGGACAGCAACAGCAGCCCCTCGATGAGCCGCTCGTTGTTGTCGGCGACCGCGATCAGCTTGCGACGGATGTGCCGGACGGCCTCCGGATCGGAGGTGTCGAGGCCGATCTCGGCCGCGGCCCGCTGCACTGCCAGCGAGGTCCGGAGCTCGTGCGCCGCGTTGGCGGCGAAGCGCCTCTGGGCCCCCACGAGATGCTCCATGCGGTCGAGCATCCCGTCGAAGGTGTCGGCGAGCTGCTTGAGTTCGCCGGCGGGGGCGTCGAGGGCGATGCGCTCGTGGAGGTTCTCTCCCGACAGCCGTCGCGCGGTGCGGGTGATCACTCCGACCGGGCGCAGTACCCGTCCGGCCATCCACCAGGCCAGAACGACGGAGAGGACGGCGAAGGCACCCAGGGCGACCAGGGAAACGGTCAACAACTCCTGCTGCGCGGCCTGTTCGGCGGCCGAGGTGATCTCCTTCGCCGCTTTCGCGGCCGCTTCCTGGTCGGCCGGGGAGGGGACACCGGTGCCGGGAGTCGCCCGGGCGAAGCCGTGCATGGCCGGAGCTTCGACATCGGACTCCAGCGGGCTCCGGGCGACGGCCATGCTGATCGTGGTGTTCAGCCCCCGCCCCACGAGGAAGTTGACCAGGCCGATGAGCATCGCTCCGGCGACGACGAGCAGCCCGCCGTACAGCATCGTCAGACGGGTCCGTTCCCCGCCGGGAAGGTGGAGGCGGGGCATGCTGCGCAGCGCGGGTCCCTTCACGCGTCGCCGCCGATGCGATAGCCGTGGCCGGGCACGGTGTCGATCACCGAAGGCTCACCCAGCTTGGTGCGCAGCTTGCTCAGGGTGACCCGGACGGCGTTGGTGCGATAGCTGGTGTTCTCCTCCCACACCCGCTCGATCAGGTCGTCGCCGCTGACGACGGCGCCCTCGGCGCGCATCAGCACCTCCAACACCCCGAACTCCTTGCGCGACAGCGCGAGGTAGCGACCGTCGCGGAAGGACTGTCGACGGGCCGTGTCCAGGGTGATGCCCGCCCGCTCGATCACGGGCGGGAGGGCGGGCCGGGCCCGGCGCCCCAGGGCCAGGACACGGGCCAGCAACTCCTCGTAGGCGAACGGCTTGGCCAGGTAGTCGTCCGCGCCCAGGCCCAGGCCCTCGACGCGCTCCCGTACGGAACCGGCGGCGGTGAGCATCAGCACCCGCGTCAGCAGACGCGCCTCGACGACGCGACGGCACACCTCGTCGCCGTGCAGGCCGGGCAGATCGCGGTCCAGGACGAGCACGTCGTAGTCGCCCAGGCGCAGCCGTTCCAGCGCCTCCGTGCCGTCGTGGGCGACATCAACGGCCAGGGCGTCCCGGCGCAGCCCCTCGGCAACCATCTCCGCCAGGAATTTCTCGTCTTCCACGACCAACACACGCATGTCACCAGATGTACCTGAGAGGGACGTTTCCTCGACGTAAACGTCCACGGTGAGGGAAACGAAACACGGTCCCGTGTGAGCCTCCGTGCAGTCGGACTTGGTCCGGGAGCAGGGAGGAAAACCATGGCGGAATTCAGGTACGGCATAGCGGCCGCGTTCGTGACGGGGTTGGCGCTGTTTGCCGTGAGCTGCACCGGAGGCGCTTCGGACGCGGCGAAGGGCGGCAGTGCGCAGGACTCCGGCGGGGCTGGCGACGGCAAGAAGGAGGACGAAGCCTATGCATACCGTCAGTGCCTGCGCGACAACGGCCTGAAGGTGCAGGAGCCCAAGCCGGGACAGGCCGCGGGCATCGAGGTGAAGGACGAGAAGGCGCTCAAGAAGGCGCAGGAAGCGTGCAAGGACCTGCCCGGTGCCGGCAACGGCAAGGAGATGAGTCCGGAGGAACAGCAGAAGGCGCTCGACAAGGCGGTCGCGTACGCCCGTTGCATGCGCGAGCAGGGCATCGACATGCCGGACCCGCAGATGGAGGACGGCAAGCTGAGCATGCGTGCGGGAGGCGGCCCCGACGTGAGCAGGGAAAAGATGGACAAGGCCACGAAGGCGTGCAATGACAAGCTCGGCAAGTGAACGCAGGCGGCCTCGCCGGAAGTACGTCCTCGCCTCGACGGTCGTGGTGGGCGTGCTGGTGGGCGGGGCGGCGGTCGTCGCGACCAACGCCGACCACGCCAAGGGGCGGCAACAGCGCACGGACGGTCTGCCGCAGCGGACGGACACGGTCCAGCGGCAGGATCTGAGCAGCCGCACCCAGGTGGACGGAACCCTCGGCTACTCCGAGGAACGCAAGGCCAATGGCGGCGCACAGGGGACGGTCACCTGGCTCCCGGACACCGGAGCGGTGATCAGGAGCAACGAGGCGCTCTACGAGGCCGACGGGAAAAAGATCTGGCTGATGTACGGCGAGCGCCCCATGTACCGGAAGCTGAAGGCCGGTGACAACGGCCCGGACGTCAGACAGCTGAAACAGAACCTCCGCGACCTCGGCTACGGCGCGGGCCTGACCGTCGACGAGGAGTACACCCCCGGGACCGCGGACGCGGTCAAACGTTGGCAGAAGTCCCACGGTCTGCGGCAGACCGGTGAGACGGGCCCGGACCAGATCGCCTTCGCGCCGGGTTCGGTGCGGGTCAAGAAGAGGGAAGCGGCCGTCGGAGACCAGACCGGCCCCGGCCGTCCACTGCTCACGCTTACCGGCGCCGAGCGCGAGGTGCAGATCAAACTCGACGTCGCCGATGCCGGGCTCGCCGAGGTCGGCACCCGAGTGGAGATCACCCTCCCAAGTGGCGACAAGGCTAGAGGGAGGGTCTCCTCCGTCGACCGCAGCGCGAGTTCGGACGAGAAGGACCAGGGCGCCGGTGGGCAGGACCAGTCCGCCAAGATCACCGCCCGGATCGCCTTCACCGATCCGGGACGGGTCAAGGGCGTTGACCAGGCCCCGGTCACCGTCGACCTCCAGGGCGAGACGCACCGGAACGTGCTGACGGTCCCGGTCAACGCGCTGCTCGCACTGCCCGCCGGTGGCTTCGGCGTCCAGGTCGTCGAGGACGGCAGGGCCCGCGAAGTGCCCGTCACACTCGGCCTGTTCGGGCAGGGACGGGTCGAGGTCAACGGGTCCGGCCTCAAGGAGGGCATGAAGGTCGGAGTACCCAAGGCATGAACACCGTCGTCGCACTGAACCAAGTCACCAAGGAGTACCCCGGCGGGGTCGCGGCACTACGGGGGGTGGATCTCAGCATCGACCGCGGGGAGCTGCTCGCCCTGGTCGGCCCGTCAGGCTCCGGCAAGTCCACCCTGCTGCACATCGTCGGCACCCTGGACCGCCCCACTGCTGGGACGGTCACCATTGCGGGCCACGACGTCGCCGCCCTGACCGACCGTCGGCTGTCCGCGCTGCGGGCCCGCCACATCGGCTTCGTCTTCCAGTCCTTCCACCTCGTGGCCGGAGTCAGCGCCCAGGACAACGTCGCCGAGGGCCTGCTCTATTCCGGCCTGACGCGGACCGAGCGCCGCAAGCGCGCGGCACAGGCCCTGGCCCGGGTAGGACTCGGGGACAGGATGCGCCACCGTCCGCACGAACTGTCCGGCGGGCAGCGCCAACGGGTCGCCATCGCGCGGGCGGTGGTGGGCGAACCGGACCTGCTGCTGGCGGACGAGCCGACCGGCGCCCTGGACTCCGCCTCCGGCGACGCCGTCATGCAGTTGCTGCACGAGCTCAACGCGGAGGGCGCCACCATCGCGGTGATCACCCACGACGCCGAGATCGCCGGCGCACTGCCGCGCCAGGTGCGCATCCGGGACGGCCGGATCGTTGAGGACACCCACCGGAAACCCCCGGAACCGTCGCGGCCACCGGCGCCGGCGTCGAAGCCGTCGGGGGGTGAGGAACCGTGCGCCGCGACCGACTGACCCCGGCCCGCCTCGGCCCGCGCGACGTCCTGCACGTCGGCTCGGCGGGGCTGCGCAGTCGCCCCATGCGGGTCGTGCTGTCCGCACTGGGCATTGCCATCGGCATCGCCACGATGATCGCGGTGGTCGGCATCTCCGCCTCCAGCAAGGAACAACTCCTGCGACAACTCGACGAACTGGGCACCAACATGCTGACGGTCGCCCCGGGACAGGACATGTTCAGCGGTCAGGCCACCAAGCTCCCCAAGGAAGCGCCCGGCATGATCGGCCGGATCGCCGGTGTCGAACAGGTCGGGGCGACCGGCGACCTGAAACCCACGGTCCGGCGCAGCGAGAAGATCCCCGAGAGCGACACCGGCGGACTCACGGTGAAGGCCGCCGGCGAGGGCCTGCTGAAGGCCCTGCGCGGGACGGTGCACGCGGGCACGTGGCTCAACGGTGCGAACGGACGCTACCCCTCGGTGGTGCTCGGACACGTCGCCGCCCAGCGCCTGGGCATCACCACGCCTGGTCAGCAAGTCTTCATCGGCAACCGGTACTTCACCGTCCTCGGCATCCTCGACCCGCTGCCTCTGGCACCCGAGATCGAACGCGCCGCCCTGGTGGGCTGGGAAGGAGCGGGCACCCTGCTGGGCTTCGACGGCCACCCCACCAAGATCTACGAACGCTCCACGGACGCCTCCGTCGAGTCGGTCCGCACGCTGCTCGCCCGCACCGCGGACCCGCAGAACCCGCAGAACGTCGAGGTCTCCAACCCGTCCTCGGCCCTCCAGGCCAAGGCCGCGACGGAGGGCGCGTTCGACAGCCTGCTGCTCGGGCTGGGTGGCGTGGCCCTGTTGGTCGGCGGCGTGGGAGTGGCCAACACCATGATCATCTCGGTGTTGGAGCGCCGCCATGAGATCGGCCTGCGTCGCTCCCTGGGCGCCACCCGCGGCCAGATCCGCATCCAGTTCGTCACCGAGTCGCTGCTGCTCTCCGGCCTCGGTGGCCTGGCCGGCGTGGTGCTCGGCGCCGCGGCCACCTATGCGTTCGCCATCACGGGCGGCATGCCCTGGGTGGTCCCCCCGTGGGCGGTCGGCGGCGGTTTCGCCGCCACGCTGTTCATCGGGACGGTGGCCGGCCTGTACCCGGCGGTCCGCGCTGCCCGCCTCTCCCCGACGCTTGCCCTCCAAGCGGCATAGGAGGAGAGACGGGCACCACACCCGTGCGGAGAAGACCTCCCCTTGGGGAAGTCTTCTCCGCGGCGCGGGCCTGTCCATCGCCGCTTCGGCAATACCCTGAACGGCAACCCCCTGCGCTCGGTCCGGCCGAAGCCGCATGACCACCGAACCCCCGCCACCCCGCGGAAGGAACGAGACCCGCATGAGTGCGCCGCCGCTGCCCGGAGTGCTCGGCCACCTCGCACCGATCCTGGACCACTGGGGCTACTGGGCCGTGGGCGCCCTGATCTTCGTCGAGGACTTCGGTGTCCCCTCGCCGGGGGAGACGACCCTGATCGCCGCGGCGGTGTATGCGGGTGCCGGCCATCTCAACATCGCCGCGGTTGTCGCCATCGGCATCGTCGCCGCCGTCCTCGGCGACAACGTCGGCTACCTCATCGGCCGCACCGGCGGACAGGCACTGGTGCACCGCTACGGCAAGTACGTCTTCCTCCCGCCCGAACGGTACGAGAAGGCCGAGCAGTTCTTCACCCGTCACGGCGGGAAGGTCGTCACCGTCGCGCGCTTCTTCGAAGGACTGCGCCAGCTGAACGGCATCATCGCCGGCACCACCAAGATGCCCTGGCCCCGCTTCCTCGCCTTCAACGCGCTCGGGGCGGCCCTGTGGGTCGGACTGTGGGCGGGCGTCGGGTACGCGGCCGGCGACCACATCACCACCCTCTACACCGAGATCAACCGCTACTCGACCTACCTGCTCATCGCCCTGGGCCTGGTCGTCGTCGGGCTCGTGGCCCGTAAGGCACTGCGCCGCCGCCACGGTTCAGCCGACTGAGCCACCGAGGTCGACTACGCGCTCAGCGGTCAGTCAGCGAAGTTCCCGCCGGTTGGCCTTCCGCTGCCGGGCGTTCCGGTGGGCGAGGGTGGGTGCCCGTGACGTGAGGTGACTGACCGTCAATTTGCGGCAGGGCAGGGGCTGGAGGCGTCGGGGGCCCGGGCGGGTGATTGTCCGAAGTGTCGCACGTGGAGAGGTGATGTGTGGCAAATGTCGCCTACCGTGCATATGCCAGAGCGGGGAAGGCGGACACGGAAGGCGAAGGGTGCGGCATGGCGAAGTCGAATCGGAAGAAGTTCATGGCCGAGGCGGTGCGGTTGGCCACCGAGTCGGTGGAAAACGGCTGGGGCGGTCCGTTCGGAGCGGTGATCACCAAGGACGACCGGATCATCGCTCGCGGGCAGAACCGCGTCCTGCTCACCGGGGACCCCACCGCGCACGGCGAGGTGGCGGCCATCCGCAAGGCGATCCAGGTCCTCAACCCCGAGGCCCCGTCGATCGACGTCGACTACCAGAACACCAGCACCCTCAAGCTGGTCCGTCGTGACCCGGGCTCCCCGGACCCCTTGCCGCGCCGGGCACGGATGCTCAGGGGGTGCGAGATCTACACCAGTGGCGCGCCCTGCCCGATGTGCCTGAGCGCCATCTACTGGTCGCGGTTCCGCGCCGTCTACTTCAGTTGCGACCTGAAGATGACGGAGGCCATCGGCTTCAGCGACGCGTACCAGTACGAGGAGTTCAAGAAGCCGTTCAACGAGCGGCTGATCACGATGAAGCAGATCCACCCGGAGCTCGGCGCCACCGCGTACCAGGCATGGAAGGACCGGCCGAACCGGCACCCCTACTGATGCGGGCCGGCCTTGGCACACCGTGAGCCGGGCGGAGCGCGGGGGCGGGCCGCCCGGCGGGTGAGGCGGGTGCGAGCGCCGGTGGTCAGTCGCGGCGCAGTGCGGCGAGCGTCGCGGCGAGGTCGGCGGGGCGGGGACGGTTGTGCGGGAGTTTGGCCAACATGACGGCCATCCCGCAGGTGTTGGTGAGCGCGGAGAAGACGAGCCCACCCCCGATGCCGGCCGAGAGGAACTGGAAGGCCGGGTGCACCAGTAGGCCGAGAAGCAGCCCCAGGAGCACCAACGACCCGGCGGTGAGGCGTACTTGGCGTTCCATGCTCCACGAGGCGGGGGTGTCGCAGGCGGCGGGCCGGTGCAGCTCGTGTCCTTCGGCGGCCCAAGCGGTGGTGCCGCCGGCGAGGTTGGCCGTCGTGACGCCCTGCTCGGCGAGGAGCCGGCGGGCGTTCTCCGAGCGATTGCCGGAGGCGCACACCAGGAGAACGTCGCCCCGGTCGGCCGCGTGCCGGAGTTCGGGCACGGCGCGACGGATCTGGGCCAGGGGGATGTTGAGGGCTCCGGGCAGGTGGCCGGAGGCGTATTCGCCGGGGGTGCGGACGTCGATGAGGGTGAGGTCGGCCAACCGGGCGTGGGCCTGGTGGATGTCGAGGGTGAGGGGAGCGGTCATGGCAGTGGTGATCCTTGTCGGTCGCCGTCGCCCCGAACCGGGGCGTACAGTACCCCTAGGGGTATTTTTCGAGGAGTGATCGTGGAACTGGATCTTGAGGGTGCGTCCCTGCGGGCCGTGCTGAACCGGCTGCGGCGGGCGCAGGGTCAGATCTCCGGCGTGATCCGGATGATCGAGGAGGGGCGGGACTGCGAGGACGTCATCACGCAGCTGGCGGCCGCCTCACGCGCCCTCGACCGGGCCGGCTTTGCGATCATCGCCACCGGCTTGCAGCAGTGCGTGGCCGACATCGAGTCGGGCCGTAAGAACGGTGAGGACACCGAGGCGATGCGCGCGCGGCTGGAAAAGCTGTTTCTTTCACTGGCATGAGTCGTTCCGCATCGGGCGGACATCAAACCACCGCGTCCAGCAACATGACGCCGGCCGTCGCCAACAGGACGAGCGCGAACACCCGTTGAAGGACGGGCCCGGACAGCTTCGTCGACAGGCGCTTGCCGTCCCAGGCGCCCAGGATCGCCGCCCCGGCGAACGGCCCTATGACGGCCCAGTCCAGGCCGTCGGCCGTACCGGCGCGCATCGCCAGCGCGGCCAGCGAGTTGACGGTGATGACGAGCAGGCTGCTGCCGACGGCCTCCCGCATCCGCATGCCGAGGACGTTGACCAGCGCGGGGACCGCGAGGAAGCCGCCTCCGACGCCGAGCACGCCGGTGACCGCGCCCAGACCGGCGCCGGCGGCGGCCGCCCGGCCCGGCCGTACGCGGACGGTGCGCTCCGCCGAACCACGGGCCGTGAGCATGCGGACCGCGGCGGCGGCCGCGATCACGGCGAAGGCCACGGTCAGCACGCTCGCCGGGAGATGTCCGACCAGCGCGCCGCCCAACACCGCCGGGCCGACCCCGGCCGCCGCGAACAACAGCCCCGTGCGCCAGCGGACGTTCCCGTCCCGGGCGTGCGCGACCAGGGCGGTGGCGGAGGTGACGGTGACGATCACCAGGCTGGCGGTGGTCGCGGCGACCGGGGTGAAGCCCAGCAGATAGATCAGGGCGGGGACGGCCAGCACGCTCCCGCCGCCCCCGAGGGCTCCGAGCGCCAAGCCGATGACGGCGCCGGCGGCCAGGGCGAGCAGCACGGCGCTCACGGGGCGGTCCCGAGGCCGCTGCGAAGATCTTCGGAGGTTGCCATCAGCGCGTGCGGGCCGTGAGCAGCCCGGCCTTCTCGGCCGCGTCGAAGGTGTCGTCGACGGCGACGACGTCGCGCCCCGCGGCGTCCAGCAGGGAGGCGGCGATGGCGGCGCGCAGGCCGCCGGCACAGTGCACCCACACCTGGCCGTCCGGCACCTCGTGGAGGCGGCGCTGCAGGTCATGAAGGGGGACATGGGCCGACTCCGGAATGTGGCCGCCCGCTCGCTCGGCGTTCCGGCGGACGTCCAGGACTACGATGCCGGGCCCGCGACGGGCGGCGAGGTCGGCGAAGGTGGCCCGCGGGAAGGAGGCCGGGGCCTCGCCCTGTCGCACCCAGTGCGCGGGTGCTCCGGTGGCCGCGGCGGCCGGGCGGTCGATCCCGACCCGGACCAACTCGCGCTGGGCGGCGGCCAGTTGTGCGGGCGAATCGGCGAGCAGGGTCACCGGCTTGCCCCACGGCAGCAGCCAGGCCAGGTAGGTGGCGAGCTGCCCCTCGGCCTCGAAGTTGAACGAACCCGCCACGTGGCCCTCGGCGAAGGCGACCCGGTTGCGGAGATCCACCACCCACTCCCCGGCGGCCAGCCGCGCGGCGATCTCCTCGCCGTCGGCGACGGCGGGCGGGGTCAGGTCGACGGGCGCCGGGCCGGTGGCGTTGGTCGGGCCCATGTGCGTGTAGTAGGCGGGGATGTCGTCCAGGCCGGCGAGCAGTTCGGCGACGAAGGCGTCGACGTCCCGCGTGAGGGCCGCGTTGGACCCCCGCTCCCTGCCGATCGTGGTGGAGTCGCCCGTCGTCTTGCCGGCGGAGCAGAAGCTGCCGAAGCCGTGTGTGGGCAGCACCGCCGCGCCGTCCGGCAGCTCGGCGGCCAGCCGGTGGGCCGAGGCGTGCTGGGCCCGGGCAAGCTGTTCGGTCAGTCGGGGCTCGACCAGGTCGGGCCGGCCCACCGTGCCGATCAACAACGAGCCGCCGGTGAACACCGCGACGGCCGTGCCGTTCTCCTCCAGGGCGTAGGAGGTGTGGTGCGGGGTGTGCCCGGGCGTGGCCAGCGCGCGCAGCGCCAGGCCGGCCGCGGCGTCGATCTCCCGGCGGTCGCCGTCGTGCACGGGCACATGCGCGTAGGAGACGCGGGCCCCGGCGGGGACGAGGTAGGCGGCGCCCGTGATGCGGGCCAGCTCCAGGCCGCCGGTGACGTAGTCGTTGTGCAGATGCGTCTCGACGACGTGGGATATCCGCACCCCGCGCCGCGCTGCCGCCGCGAGCACCTGGTCGATGTCGCGCGGCGGGTCGACCGCCACCGCCGTCCGCTCGCCTCCGGCCAGGTAACTGCGGTTGCCGAGCCCGGCCACCTCGATCGTGTCGACGAAGAACACGAGGCACTTCCTTCCAGCTTCCGGTGAAAATTACCCCGGGGGGTATACGTCGACCGTAGCACGAGTACCCCGGGGGGTATTCCGGAGGAGGCGGGAAGGACCGGGCCCGCCGCGATGACCGGTCCGCGTCGACTACTGGGGCCGTCCGCGCCGCCCGCAGCCATCAGCCCTGCGAGAGGCTCGCTGATTCGGTGAACGTGCCGGGCTCGCCCTGGTGTTGGGAGAGCAGGTGTGGCACGGAGGCGCGGGGGAGCGGGGTGAAGTCGCGGGCGGCGATGAATTCCGGCCGCCGCCCAGGAGCGGAGTACGGCTCCTGGCAGGCGTTCTGGACGCTGTTGAACACGATGAAGACGTTCGACCGGGGAAACGGCGTGATATTGCCGCTGGAGCCGTGCATGCAGTTGCAGTCGAAGAGCGTTGCCGATCCCGCCGCCCCCGCGAACTGCTCGATCCCGTGCTTGTTGCCGAGAAGGGAGAGGCTTTCCTGGTCCGGCGTTCCGATCACCGGGTCACGCAGTGACTCCTTATAGTGATCGGCCGGTGTTTCTCCCACACAGGAGACGAACGTCTTGTGCGAGCCCGGCATGATCATGAGCGCGCCGTTGTGCGGGAAGTTCTCGGTGAGCGCTATCGAGATGCTGACGGCGCGCATGCGTGGCATGCCGTCCTCGGCGTGCCACGTCTCGAAGTCGGAGTGCCAGTAGAAGTCCCTGCCCTTGAAGCCGGGTTTGTAGTTGACGCGGCTCTGGTGGACGTAGACGTCCGAGCCGAGGATTTGTCGGGCCCGGCCGTGCACCCGTGGATCGCTGACGAGTTCGGCGAAGACCTCACTGATTTTGTGCACCTCGAAGATGGAGCGGATCTCGTTCGAGTCCCGCTCCACGACCACGCGTTCGTCCCGCTTGAGCGCTTCGTTCTGCGAAAGCCGCCGCAGTTCATTGCGGTAACGCACCACCTCCTTGGGCGAGATGAGCTGCTCGATGGTCAGAAAACCGTTCTCGGAGTAGGAGGCGAGGGTCTCCGCATCGATCGGACCGCCCTCCGGGGCGCCGTACACCACCGGGTCCTTGCGCAAGAGGTGGATCGGTTCGGCGTTCTTGCGCGTCGGGTAAAGGTCGACCGCGCGGGGCAGCGGGCGGGTGGTCATGGTCGTTCTCCCTTTCTTGGCCAACTACGGGAAGCGGCTTCGGATTTCCGTCTCAGGCGGTATCCGGCCCCCGGCTCCTCTTGAGGGGATCAGCGGTCCAGTGGGCCCATGCGGTAGAGCGTCTCGGGCTCATGGCCTACGGGGAACAGGCCGGCGTCCAGGAGAGGGGTGCGGGTCAGCGTGACGCCGTGGTCACGCGCGAACGAAGCCAGGAAACGGTCGGAAGCGGTGTTGCTCGGCGTGACCGTGGCCTCGACGAAGCGGTAACGGGAACCGACCAGGTGGTCAAGCATGTGGCGGGCGAGTCCCCGCCCGCGCTGTGCCACATCGACCGCGGTCTGCCACACGAAGAGCGTCTCCGGCTCTTCGGGTCGCGCGTATCCGGCGATGTATCCACAGACACCGTCAGCGGATCGGGCGACGACCGAGGTCCGGGAGAAGTCCCGGCACCATACGACATAGAAATACGGTGAGTTGAGGTCGAGGTCCTCCGAGTCGCTGGCGATGCGCCATAGTTCCCGTCCGTCATCGAGGCGTGGAGCCTCGATGTGCACATCCGCGAGCGCGGCACGGGCGGACTGCCGCAGTTCGAGCTTCGGCGCCATTGATTCACACTCTTCTCAGGGTGATTTCGGCTGGTTGGTCGCGGGTCTCGATCGGTTCGGAGGGGCGTTCGGGCCCGGGAGCGGTTCGCTGGGAGTTGGGGTGAACCGCTCCCGGGGTGGCATTCAGGGGCGGCGGGTTGCCGGGAGCCGCACTCTCCGCGCGGGGAGCCTGCCGACGGTCAACTCGCTTGCTGTTCCTTAGGCGTGCGGGGCCTCGGCGGGACGGTGGCCCAGGATGAAGACGAAACGGTCGAGGAGTTCCAGTTGGGGTGCCGTGTACCGTTCACGGATTTCTTCGATGCCGCGGGCGAGTTCGGCATCGGAGAAGTTGGACAGCACCGACATCCAGCGGTCGCTCACCAGGTCGATCCAGACCTCCCGGTCGATGGTCGCCGGGAACTCCTCGTACTCGATCGTGGTTTCCAGCCCGGCGTTGCGCAGCGCGACGGCGATCTTCTCCGGGTCCGGTTGTTCGACGGCGAAGCGGTCCAGCGCCGCCTGGAAGAGCGGGTATCCGATCTTGGGCGGCAGGGCGACGATCAGGAAGCGGCCGCCGGGTGCCAGCCGATGGGCCAGGCCGGTCAGCGTGTTGTCCAGGTCGGTGAAGTGATGTACGGCTTCCTTGATCAGAATGGCGTCGAAGGACGCGTAGGGCAGTCGCACGCGCTGGGCGACCACGTCCTCGGCCGTGGCCTGCACGGGGTGGAGCCGCCGATCGTCGGGGAACAGTTCCAGCAGGGGTGCCGAGGGGTCGATGCCCAGCACCGGAGTGTCCGGAGTGGCGTACGGGAGGAGGCGCCGGAGGAACAAGCCCGTGCCCACACCGATGTCCGCGATCCTGTGCCCCTGTTGGACCTTGAGGCGACTGCGTATCCGTTCCGCCATCCAGTCCGGGTATTCGGGGCGACCGTCCCACAGGGCGTTGTAAATGTCCGCCAACTTCGCGTAGTGCTCTTCGAGCCGCTGATCCATCGTGAACCCTCCTTGGATTCCAGGCGCGTGGCGAGGCCGCGTCTGTGGCTTGCCCGCTGGCTAGCTCTTCTGCTGCGCAGGTACGTACGGATCGCCGTCTTCGATGAGCGCGTTGTCCACCCAGCGTCGGAACTCCTCGATCCGGTACTCGTACGGCGAGTGGATCTGCGAGTCGTCGAAGTACCCGGATTGCGCGCCCAGTTGGACCCGCTCGCAGGCGGCGAAGTCCTCCCGGTTCGTGGCGTCGATCACCTTGACCGCGTCGTCGGGGTCGAATCCGGGCCGTGCGGCGGCATCCGCATGGAAGAGCCAATCGCCCACAACGCGGGTACGGTCCGGCCCGATCGGTTCGAGGCGCATCCAGAAGACGTGGTCGGGAACGAAGACGAGAGAGGCATTCGGCCACAACAAGATCCCGTAAAATGTCCGGTCGTCTTCAGGGGGCACACCCGGGAGTGTCGGTGCTACGGCCCTGCCGGAGAGCGAGAAACCCGTTGCGCCGTCGGCGAGTTGTGCTCCCAGTCCCTGAGGTCCGGTAACGGTGCCGTATCCGCCGCGGAACTGCGGGACCGCGGCGCACAGTTCGGAATGCATCGTGGGGCAGTGGTAGCACTCGTCGAAGTTCTCCCAGAGAATCTTCCAATTCGCCCTGACGTCATAGGTGATAGAGCGGACGAGCCGTAGATTCTCGGTGCCGTAGTTCGGGATGGGATTGAAGTCGCCCCCGAAACGGGCTCGGATCAGCGGTCCCACCTGGTCTTCGAGCGGCGCCGCGGCGGGATCCAGATTGACCCAGAGGTATCCGAGCCATTCGGTGGCGGACACGATGTGCAGATTCCGGTCCCTGGTGCCGGGCGGCATCTTGTCGGCCCACGGCACCCCGACCAGTTTCCCGTCGAGGTCGTAGCTCCACCCGTGATACATACACCGGATCGACCTGCGAAAGCTCCCGCTCGCATCGAGGCAGAGCTGCGCTCCGCGGTGCCGGCACAGGTTGATCAGGCCGCGTACCGCACCCTCCCGGTTGCGGACGAGCAGCAGGCTCTCGCCGCCGAGTTCCACGCGGAGGAAGGAGCCGGCCTCGGGAATCTCGGAGGAATGCGCGATACATATCCACTGGCGCGCGAAGATGCGTTGTTGTTCGAGATCGAATGCCTCGCGGCTGGTATAGCGTGTGCTTTGCCACGATGTCACGTGAACTACCCACTCCCTATTCCGACTTGACATGGAGACCGCGCGAATCGCCCTGCCGGTCCCACGTTTCGCATGATTGAGACGTTCAATCAAGGCGCACTCAAGGCGCTCTCGATTCATGCTCAAGAGGAATTCGGGGCAGGCTCGACCGGCCTGCTGGGGAGGCCGAAGCCTGGTCACCCGTCAGTTGTTGAGGACTTTGTGTAACAGCCGCTGGAGGTCGCGTGACGGTTCCAGGCCCAGCTCCTTGTCGAGGATCCGGTGCACCTGGCGGTATGCCTGAAGGGCCTCCGCGCGGCGCCCCGCGCAGTTGAGGGCGGAGATGAGTTGGCCGTGGAACCACTCGTTGAACGGGTACTCGTTGACCAGTGAGCGTAGTTCGGGAATGGTCTCGCGCTGACGCCCCAGATGATGCTCCGCATCGATGCGCAACTCCAGGGCGCGGATGCGTAGTTCCTCCAGGTGGGCGGTGTGACAGGTGAGCACATCCCCGACGGGTACGTTCGACAACACGGGGCCGCGCCACAGCGAGAGGGCTTCGTCGAGGCGCTGGATCGCCGGCTCGTACCTGCCCTCCCGGAAATTCTCGTGCCCCTGTTTGAGGAGCCGTTCGAAGATCACGGTGTCCACCTCCCCGTCCGTCACCCGTATCAGGTAGCCCGTCGGTTTGGTGACCAGCAGAGTCCGCGAGGAGGGGGCTAACCCCTCCTCGATGAACATCTTGCGCGCACTGTAGACGTAGGTTTGCAGGCCGGCCATGGCTCTGCGCGGCGGACGTTCACCCCACAACTCCCGGATGAGGGAATCCGAGGTGACGATCTCGTTGGGGCAGATCAGGAGAAGAGCCAAGATCTTGCAGACCTTGGGCGCGCTGGGCGTGTATGCCCTGCTGTCATCGGCGACGACCTCGAACGGACCTATGAGATTGAACCGCACCGCACGATCTCCCTTCTCGGAGTTTCCGGTGATCGATGCTTCCGATCGGTTCCACGTGAACTGAGTTGATTCCTCCGGCCCGTTGTCTCGCCCGGGTCGCGCCGGAGGCTTCGAGGGATCCAGGGATGCGGCCCGTGTGCCCGGCGATGGCGAAGGGGCTGGGTGCCCAGTGCCACGAGCTTCTTTTTCAGCGTCTTCTGTCGGGCGTGATGCTGGTGAGATCAGGCGCCTGACCAGCGTGGCTGCGGTGATCGAAGGCGGGTAAACGCGCGAGGAGTTGCTCGGTTAAACGCTGTCGGGCCCCTTCGGAGGCGGGCAGCGCGTGACGGGATCGGTGCGCGGCCATGCGGGGGTTCCTCCAGGGGCGCGGGGTGCCGGACGCCCTCACACTAGAGAGCGCTTTCTTTGTTTTCTAGGGGGTGGATAACCTCTCCCTTTTGTGCACAGGCGTATAGCGGCGCAATCAATTAGGCGCTTCTTTGCCACGTCAGCGTGATATCGACTGAGATAGTCGGGGATGGCGGGCTGCTGGCAGTCGACGCGGCGGGGAGAGCTGCTGGTGGTGGCGGGCATGCTCATCCGCTCGCCCGTCAACTCACCTGCGCATCCCGTCGATTACCGCACGGATGAGGAAGGTGAGGAGGGCAAGGAAGGCAAGAAAGGCAAGAAAGGGAGAGGGGGGCTTCATGGCAGCCCCTGAGTGCCGAGCGATCCGACGTGCGCCCGACAACTCCGCGCGCGGGGAACGAACGAGGGCGGTGCGGGACCGCGGATCGCCCGCCTTCCCGCACCGCCCTCACGCGACGCGCCCGCCTCACCCGCCAGGCGCGGCAGGCGTATTCGACGTATCTGCCGGACCCGGCACGGCAGCCGTACCCGACGCGGGCTTCCTGATCGCGATGGCCATGAGTGCCGCGAGGGCGCACAGGGTGCCGGAGGTGATCCAGGACATGTCGTATGAGCCGGACATGTCCCGGGTCATTCCGCTGAGGAAGGCCATCAGGCCGGCGCCGACCTGGTGGAAGGCCAGGGTCCAGCCGAAGATGATGGCGCTGCTGCGCTCGCCGTAGACCTCCCGGATGGCGCAGAGGGCGATGGTGGGCGGGACGGTGGCCACATCGAGCAGGCCGAAGAAGACGACGAAGACGATCAGCGGCCAGCCGGCCTGCGGGCCGAGCAGGGACGGCAGGCAGACCAGCGACACCCCGCGCAGGCCGTAGTAGATGCAGAGCAGTGCCCTGGGGTCGAAGCGGTCGGTGAGCCACCCGGAGAAGATCGTGCCCGCCACGTTGAAGATGCCGATGAGCGAGAGCAGGGAGGCCGCGACCGTGGGCGGCATGCCGTGATCGTGCGCCGCGGGCACGAAGTTGGTCCACATGATCCCGTTGGTCGACGCGCCGCAGATCGCGAAGGTGCCGGCGAGCAGCCAGAAGGGGCGGGTCTTGGCCGCGTCGCGCAGCACCCGCACCGCATGCGTCGCGGCGCCCGGTACCGGAGCGGGCTTCGGGACGAACTCCTCGGCCCCGTAGGGCTTCTGGGCGACGTCGGCGGGGTGGTCACGCAGCAGCAACCAGACCAGCGGGGCGAGGGCCAGGGCCGCCAGGGCCACCGTCACCATGGCCGGGCGCCAGGCGTAGCGGTCGACGGCCCAAGAGAGCACGGGGAGGAAGACGAACTGACCGAAGACGCTCGCCGCCGTCAGGATGCCGGTCACCAGTCCGCGCCGCTGGACGAACCAGCGGCCCACGACGGTCGCCGCGAAGCCCATCGCGATGGACCCGCAGCCCGTGCCGACGAGGAAGCCCCAGTACAGCGTCAGTTGCCAGGCTTGGGTCATGACCGTCGTGAGGATCGCGCCGGTGGCGATGACGGCGAGCGCGCCGGCGACGACGTTGCGGAGGCCGAAGCGGTCCATCAGCGCGGTGGCGAAGGGCGCGGCCAGCCCGTTGAGCGCCATGTTCACCCACATCGCGAAGCCGATCGACCCGCGGGACCAGGCGAACTCGTGGTGCAGCGGGTTGACCAACAGGCCGGGCATGGTGCTGAAGGCGCCCGCGCTCATGATGGCCAGCGCGGCAATGGCGGCGACCCACCAGGCGCGGTGCACCCGGCGCCCGCGGACGACAGGCGGGGCTTCGATCGTCTGCGTCATGCAGGAGATGCTCTCGGGACGGCCCGGCGGGAGGCGAGTAGCCAGATGGCCACCATGTGCAAAAATCTGGCCATGGCCGTCTTCACGCATCCCGGGCGCCACCGCGTCTCCGTGCTCATCCGCCACGGTCTGTTGCCCATGGAACTGGGCCTGGTCCACCAGCTGTTCGGCGCGGCCAGATCCGCGGACGGCACACCGCTGTACGAGGTCGCGACCTGCACGATCGTCCCCGGCAAGGTCCGCACCGACGCCGACTTCCCGATCTACGTGGCCCACGGCCCCCAGGCCCTGGCCGAGGCCGACACCGTGATCGTCCCGGCCACCCACGAGGACGACGAGAGCTACACCGAAGGGCGGCTGCCCCGCCCCCTCGCCGCCGCCTTCGAACGGATCCGCCCGGGCACCCGGATCGCCTCGATCTGCACGGGCGCCTTCGTCCTCGCGGCCGCCGGGCTGCTCAACGGCCGCCGGGCGACGACCCATTGGAAGTCCTGCGCGCACTTCCGGGAGCTGTTTCCGGGCGTCCGCCTCGACCCGGACGTGCTCTACACCGACGAGGGGGACATCCTCACCTCCGCCGGGGAAGCCTCCGGGATCGACCTGTGCCTGCACATGATCCGGGGCGATCAAGGCTCGGTCGTCGCCAACGAGGTCGCCCGCACCACGGTCGTGCCGCCCCACCGCGACGGCGGCCAGGCCCAGTTCATCCAACGGCCCGTGCCCGAGACGAGGTCGTCCTCCACCGGCGCCGCCCGCGCCTGGGCGCTCGCCCACCTCGACCAGCCCCTCAGCCTGGACGAACTGGCCGCGCAGGAGTCCATGAGCGTGCGGACCTTCACCCGGCGCTTCCGCGAGGAAATGGGGGTCACCGCACTGCAGTGGCTCAACCAACAACGCATCGAGCGGGCCCGGCAGTTGCTGGAGGAGACCGACCTGCCCGTCGACCGCGTCGCCGCGGACTCCGGCTTCGGCACCGCCGCCTCGCTGCGGCTGCATCTGCAGACCACGCTGGGCGTATCGCCCACCCACTACCGCAGGACGTTCCGCGGCCCGGCGATGAGCCCCCACCGGACCACGTGACGGAAAGCGGGGCGCGCCAACTCCCCGACTTGGCAAGGATCTTGCGGGTGACTGGCAACCCTGGCCAGAGCACTGCCCTTACTCCTACGATGCCAGTAACGGGGAGGGGGACTCGACGTGGCACAGCGTGTGGGGCGGGTGGAGTTCGGCGTCGCCTGGGTGATCAGGAACCTGGACGGGGTCGTCGCCGTGGGACTCGGCCTGACCATCGGCATGTTGGACGTCTTCAGCGACGTGATCAGCGACAAGGTGTCGTCCGGCGCGACGCTGCTGGTGCTCGGCACGCTCTCGGTCGGCTCGTTGACGGAACGGGTGCGCCGCAGGTCCGACATCCACGCCGCGTCCGCGGACACCCGCCGCGCCCTGGAAGACCTCGCCATGGTCCGCTCCCTCTCGGGCCACCAGGTCGGCGACGCACTGGAGCGGGCCCGCGCACAGACCAACCGCTGGTACTTCAAGGGCGGCACCGGCACCTACCTGCGCGCCGTCACGCTGCCCCGGTGCGTCGAGGCCGCCACCCGCCAGCGCGCCCAACTCAGCATCAAGATAGACATCATCAACCCGGCGGACGAACAGACCTGCGCCGCCTACGCCCGCTTCCGCCAGACCTTCGCCCACCGCCACAACGACGGCGCGGCGCACGCCTGGACCGCCGACCGCACCCGCAAGGAGGCGTACGCCACGGTCCTGGCCGCCTGCTGGTTCCGCCAGCGGCTGGACACCCTGGAGATCAGCGTCCACCTCTCCTCGGGCGTGCCCACCCTCCGCTTCGACCTCTCCGAGTCCTGCCTGATCATCACCCAGGACGACCCGAACCGCGTCAACCTCCTGGTCGGCCGCGACCAACCGCTCTACGACTACTACGTCACCGAGCTGCACCAGAGCCGCGAACAGGCCGTCCAACTCGACCTGCGCGGCGTTGCCCCGCTGGGCGACGAGCCGACCGTCGACGAGGTCCGCGCGGTCTTCGACGCCGTCGGCCTCCCCCTTCCCACGGTGTTCAGCGACGCCGACGTCGCCGAGATCGTCGACAAAGCCCTGCACGCTGAGGACCCCTACCGGAGGTGAGACGCCTCGGGCGCGGCTCATGGACTACGACACGCTCGACCGACTGCTCCGGCCCGGCACCCCGCGGGAGGCACCCCGCGCCAGCGTCACCGGCGTCCTGGAGGACATCGCCTGCGGCAAACGGGAGTTACGCGCGGTCCACCACCCGCTCGGCTTCCTGTGCCTGCCGCTGGTCCGCGACGGCGCCCGCGGCGTCTGCGTCCACCTCTTCGGTACCGGCATCGCCGCCGACCCCACCGCCTCCCCCATGCACGCGCACAGTTGGGAGCTGCGCAGCTACGTCCTCTACGGCCGGGTCGGCAACCTCCCGGTCACCGTGACGGACGAGGCGCGCACCCCCACCCACCGGATCTACGAGGTCCTCAGCGCCCCCTCGGGCGTCGACGAACTGCGGCCCACCTCCCGCCTGGTGCACTGCCGGCCGGGCCCCGCCGCCTCCAGCGGCAGCGGCGAGACCTACAGCCTGCCGGCCGGGGAGTTCCACGCCACCGTCGTCATGCGCGGACAGCCCGCCGCCACCCTGGTGCTCGGCCGGTCGCTGCCCGGCCACACCGACCTCTCCCTGGGGCCCCTGCACGGCCGCGGCCACACAACGGTGCGCCGGTTGTGCGGTGCGGAACACACTGAACGAACCGTCCGCACAGCACTCAGGAGGATCCATGCCGAGCAGCGCGAGTGACCGGGACGTCGCACCGTACGCGGGCGAGACGCGGGTGGCCGTCGCCGCGGCCGAGGAGGCGGGGGCCCTGCTGCGCGGCCGCTTCGGCGCGGCGCGCACGGTGCGGGTCAAGGACGCCGAGGGCGACGTCCTCATGGACCTCGACCTGGCCGCGGAGAAGCTGATCCTCGCCCGCCTCCAGACGCACTACCCGCACGACCGGATCCTGTCGGAGGAGGCCGGCCTGCTCGACGCCGTCGGCCGCCGCACCTGGCTGGTCGATCCGCTCGACGGCAGCAACAACGTCGCGATCGGCCTGACCGCGTACGCCGTGGGCATCGGGCTGTGCGTGGACGGCGCGCCGGTCGTCGGGGTGGTGCACGAACCGGTCACCGGCTCCACCTGGCGGGCCGTCCGCGGCCAGGGCGCGTCCTGCGGCGTCGACCGGCTGCCGGGGCCGCCCGGCGCCGTGCCGCGCAGCGGACCGGTGGTGGCCTGGACCCAGGGCCACGCGGTGGGCCGGGCCGACCCGGTGGCCGCGGGACTGCGGGGCCAACTGGAGTGCCGCACCCGGCGGATGCTCCAGCTCTGGGCGCCGCTGCTGGGCTGGAGCATGCTGGCGCGCGGCGCGATCGACGGCTTCGTCGGCTACCGCGCGGAGGGCATCGACTTCCCCGCGGGCGCCCTGCTGGCCACCGAGACCGGCGTGGAGTTCCGCACGCTGACCGGCGCCCCCTTCACGGTGAGCTCCGCCGGCCCGGACACTGACCGCAGCTTCGTCGCCGCCCGCGGCGACACCCTGACGTACCTGCTCGACGTGGTCGCCCGCGCGCGGAGGAACTGAGCGGGGCCGGCAGGCCCTGGAGGCGCGGCGGTTCAGCTCACCGCCAGTGCCAGCGTCGCCGTCAGGGTCGCCGTCACGGCCAGGACGAAGCCGGTCCCCATGAAGCGCCGCAGCGGGATCACCGTGTCCTGGCCGCGGCACCGCTCGAACCACAGCAGCGTCGCCAGCGACGCCCACGGCGTGACCAGCGGGCCGACGTTGGTGCCGATCAGCAGCGCCAGCAACTGGTGGTGGTTGCCGACCGGCACCGCCGCCTCGCCCGCCATATACACCGGCAGGTTGTTGAGGACGTTGGACAGGCCCGCGCCCACGCCCGCCGAGCGCAGCATCCCGCCGATGCCGCTGTCCGACCCGATCGCCGCGGTCAACAACGTGTGCAGCCCGTGCGCGTTCACCGTCTCGACGACCAGGAACATCCCCGGCACCAGCACCAGCAGCCGCCACGGCACCAGCGACAACCGCAGCTCCGCCGGGCGCCGCACCGCGAACGCGACCACCACGATCAGCATCGTGGTCAGCGACGCCGACCACAGCGGCACGTCCGCGACCAGGATCGCCACCAGAAAACCCGCACACGCCACCGCGCACACCCGGAACAGCACCGGATCGGCCGGCGCCCGCCGCTCGGGCGGCACATACGCATCGGCGCCCCGCCGGCCGCGCCGCCAGTAGAAGCCCCACAGGCACCCCATCGTCATGGCGATGGCGGCGAGCTGGGGCAGCCCCATCGTGGCCGCCATCTCGGTGGGGGAGAGGCCGACCCGGTTCGACGCCAGCAGGTTCGTCAGGTTGGACACCGGCAGCAGCAGGCTCGCGGTGTTGGCGAGCCAGACCGTGGTCATCGCCAGCGGCACCGACGCGATGCCCACCCGCCCGGCCAGCGACAGCATCACCGGCGTCAGCAGCACCGCCGTGGTGTCCAGATTCAGCGCGATGGTGGTGGCCGACGCGAAGACCACACACAGCCCGAACAGCCGCGGATAGCTGCCCTTCCCGGTCCGGGCCACCCAGGACGCCACCGCATCGAACACCTCGGCCCGGCCGGTCAGTTCCGCCATCACGATGACCGTCGCCAGGAAGACCAGCAACGGCCCGATGCGCGCCATCGCCTCCCCGGCGGGCGCGGTCGGCAGCAGCCCCGTGGCCACACAGACCAGGCCACCGGCGAGCAGCCCGGCGGCGAGCCAGTCCAGAGGATGCAGACGCTTGAGAAATCGCACGTCGGATAGGGTCGCACACCCGCCGGACGGGGCGGGGCAGAGGACGGGGCAGGATTCCCCTCCACATCCTCGCAACCACCTGTCCCGCCACCCCCCGTCCTCCTACGATGGCCCCATGGTGACTGACGGGGAACTGCTGGGCCGGACGCGGGACTTGGACTTCTTCATCAGCTATTCGCCCGCCGACGAACAATGGGCGTCCTGGATCGCCTGGACCCTGGAGGAAGCCGGGTACCGCACCGTCATCCAGGCATGGGACTTCGTCGCCGGCACCAACTTCATCGACTTCATGGACCGCGGCGTCAGCGAATCCGTCGCCGTCATCGCCGTCCTCTCCAGCCACTACGGCCGCTCCACCTACGGCCGCATGGAATGGCAGGCCGCACTCCGCGCCGAACCGGAGGAGCCCGAGCGCAAGCTGCTCACCGTCCGCGTCGAGGACATCCCCATCGAGGGACTGCTCGCCACCATCACCTACGTCGACCTCGTTGGCGTCGCCGACGCCCAGGCCGCCCGCACCATGCTGCTCACCCGCGTCGGCCAGGCCGTCGAGGGCCACGCCCGCCCCGTCCACCACCCCGGCTACCCCGGCTCCCTCACCGACACCGGCTCCGTCAAACTGCCCGGGCCCGCCACCCCCGGCGACGACCGGCAGCGCCCGCTCGGCCGCACCGGCTGGTCCGGCCGCCGCCGCCCCGCCCGCGCACCCCGGTACCCACAGGCCCCCGGCGC
The DNA here is from genome assembly GCF_042798755.1 of Streptomyces sp. NPDC057743. NCBI lineage: Bacteria > Bacillati > Actinomycetota > Actinomycetes > Kitasatosporales > Streptomycetaceae > Streptomyces > Streptomyces sp. NPDC057743. The sequence goes on along the minus strand of NZ_JBHVJX010000003.1, from coordinate 262,223 downwards.
GGCCCGCGACCAGGGCGCACTGACCGTCCTGCACCTCGCCGGACCCGACTTCGGCCGCGGCCGCGAACCGGACGCGCTGCGCCGGGAGATCCGCGGCGACCTCGTCGAGCTGAAGGACGCCGGCGCCCCCGCGCCCGACCTCCTCGTCGTCACCGGCGACCTCACCGCCTCCGGCAGCCCCCGCGAGTGCGACCAGGCCCTCAGCTTCCTCACCGGCCTGCGCTCCCAGCTCGACCTGCCGCCCCAGCGCGTCATCGTCGTCCCCGGAAACCAAGACGTCAGCCAGGCCGCCTGCCGCGGCTACTTCCACACCTGCGAGGCCGACGAGATCCCGCCGCAGCCCCCGTACTGGCCCAAGTGGCGCCACTACACCCGCCTCTTCCGCGGCCTCTACGAGGGCCTGGACACCGTCTTCGACAGCGACCAGCCCTGGACCCTCTTCCCGGTGCCCGAACTCCACACCGTCATCGCCGGGTTCAACTCCTCCATCGCCGCCAGCCACCGCCCCGACGACCAGTACGGCTTCCTCGGCCGCGACCAGGCCGCCTGGTTCGCCGAGGCGCTGCGCGGCTACGAGGAGGAGGGCTGGCTGCGCATCGGCGTGCTGCGCCACCCGCTCACCGCCCGCCGCCGCCCCCAGGACGCCCCCGGCGGCCCCGGCACGCTCCGCGACGTCGACACCTTCACCCGACTCGCCGCGCCCCGCCTCCACTTCGTCCTGCACGGCCCCAGCGGTGGCCCCCGCACCACCGGCACCGAGCCGGCCCACGACCACCTCCCGCTCCAGAACGGCACCCTGCCGCTGTACGGTTCGGCCGCCCCCGCCGGCTTCGAGCTGCTGCGCGTCACCGTCGACGGCATCACCCGCTGGACCGGCGACGGCGGCACCGAACCGGCCGTCTTCCCCCTCACCTGGCACGGCGCCGGCCGGATCTTCACCCCGCCCGGCGAGCTGGCCACCCCGCCCGCCGCAACCCCGCCCGCCGACAACCGCACCGTCGACGCCCCCGCCGACTCCCTCACCGAACGCGTCAAGGAGGTCTGCCGCGCCCGTCAGGAAGGCGTCCGCCTCCGCGACGTCCCCCGCACGGACCCCGACGACCTCGCCCAGATCATGGTCACCTGGAGCGACGAGGGCGTCGTCCGCCAACAGCGCATCGCCGTCCACTCCGGCACCCCCACCGACGACGACCTCGACCGCTTTCTCGCCCAGGCCCACGCCACCGACACCGGCTCCGAGGCCGAGCTGATCCACGACGGCCCGCCCCCCGAGCAGTCCCTGCGCGAACGCGCCGGACGCCGCGGCGTCCGCGTCCGCAGCTTCCTGGAGTTCCAGGGCCTCCTCGACCTGCGCGGCTACGTCGCCGCCCAGACCGCCCGGCTCAGCAACGACGACCGCTACGCCCCCGACCTCTACCTCCCACAGCGCTACCGCGACGCCGAACGCCCCGACGCCGACGAGCGCGACCACCTCGTCGAGGCCATGCTCCAACTCCTGGAGACCGACCACGGCCGCTTCCTGCTGCTCCTCGGCGACTTCGGACACGGCAAGACCTTCGCCCTGCGCGAGCTGGCCCGCCGCATCCCCGAACGCCTCCCGCACCTCACCCCGTTGCTCATCCCGCTGCACACCCTCGACCGCGCCCACAGCCTCGAAGGGCTCGTCGCCGCCCACCTCGCCGGCCACGACGTCGACACCATTGACCTGCGCGCGCTGCGCTACATGCTCGGCCAGGGCCGCGTCGTCCTGCTCTTCGACGGCTTCGACGAACTCGTCAACCGCGTCAGCTACGACCGCGCCGCCGACCACCTCCAGGTCCTCCTCAACGCCGCCGTCGACAACGCCAAGATCGTGGTCAGCAGCCGCACCCAGCACTTCAAGTCCCAGGACCAGATCCTCACCGCCCTCGGCGAACGCATCGGCCTGCTCCCGCAGCGCCGCATCCTCGCCGTCGAGGGCTTCGCCCCCGAACAGATCCGCGCCTACCTCGTCAACCGCTACGGCGACGAGACGACCGCCGCCCGCCGCTTCGAACTCCTCGGCAACATTCCCGACCTGCTCGCCCTGTGCGCCAACCCCCGCCTGCTCAGCTTCGTCGCCGACCTCGACCCCGACCAACTGCGCGCCGTCGCCGGCGCCGGCCGCGCGCTGAGCCCCGCCCGGCTCTACGAGGACGTCTTCACCTCCTGGCTCGCCCACGAGGAACGCCGCGGCCAGGGCGGCCCGGGCGCCGCCCCCGGCCTGACCCTCGACCACCTCTGGGCCGCCGTCACCGCACTGGCCCGCCGCCTGTGGGAGACCGGCCGCAACGGCCTGCACCTCGACGAACTCACCGACACCGTCGCCACCGCCCTCACCGGGCTCGCCAGCACCACCCTCACCACCCAGGAAAGCGCCCAAGCAGTCGGCGCCGGCAGCCTGTTGATCCGCACCGACGACGGCCTGTTCCAGTTCATCCACGGCTCCGTCGTCGAATGGCTCATCGCCCGCGAGGCCGCCGACCGCCTCGCCGAAGGCGACAGCACCCTGCTCGCCACCCGCCAACTGAGCGCCCTCGCCGTCGAGTTCTTCTGCGACCTCGCCGACCACGACCTGAGCACCGCCTGGGTCCGCACCGTCCTCAACGCCCCCGGGCCCGGTATCAGCGACGCCGCCCGCGCCAACGCCGTCCGCGTCATCGACCGACTCCGCGTCCCCGCCGGCGCCGACCTGCGCGCCGCCCGCCTCTCCGGCGAGGACCTCTCCGGACGCGACTTCTCCGGCGTCGACCTCACCGGCGCCGACCTCACCGACACCCGCCTCATCGGCGCCAACCTCTCCGGCGCCGTGCTCCGCGACGCCCGCCTGGGCGGCGCCCGCCTCGACCACGCCGACCTCTCCGGCGCCGACCTCACCGGCGCCGATCTGCGCGGCGCCCGCCTCACCCGCGCCGACCTGCGCGGCGCCCGCCTCACCCGCAGCCGTTGGCACCGCGCCGCGCTCATCGACCCGTTCATCGACCCCCAGGCCCGCGACGCCGCCGAACTCCGCACCGCCGCCCTCGCCCCCGGCATGCCCGTCGAGGTCGGCTTCCGCCCCGCCGCCGTCGGCGTCCCCTACGGCTTCGACATGCGCACCAGCCGACTGCCCGAACCCCTCTCGTACAGCCCCGGGGGCGAACTCCTCGCCGTCGGCAGCGAGGACGGCGGCGTGCTGGTCTGCGCCGCCGACACCGGCCTCGCGCTGCGCACCCTGCACGGCCACGAAGGCCGCGTCTACGCCGTGAAGTTCCGCTCCCGGGTCCTGGCCACCGGCGGCGCCGACGGCACCGTCCGCCTGTGGGACCCGGTCTCCGGACGCCAACTGCACCGCCTGGACGTCCACCCCGGCGGCGTCTGGCCGGTCTCCCTCGACGAGGCCGGCACCCTCGTCGCCACCGGCGACGCCGACGGCCTGGTCACCCTCTGGGACGCCGCCACCGGCGAGCCGCTGCGCCAACTCCCCGGCCACACCGCCCCCATCTACACCGCGGTCTTCAGTCCCGACGGGCAGACCCTGGTCACCGGCGACGCCGCCGCCAACCTCCGCATCTGGGACGCCCGTACCGGAGAGTGCCTCGGCACCCTCGACGGCCACGAAAACGCCGTGTTCCGCGCCCGGTTCAGCCCCGACGGCACCCTCCTGGCCACCGGCGACCACGGCGCCGACGGCCACGGCACGGTCCGCGTCTGGCACCTCGCCGACCAGCGCCTGCTGCACACCTTCACCGGCCACACCGGCCGGGTCTACACCCTCGACTTCCACCCCGAGGGAACCCTCCTCGTCAGCGGCGACACCGACGGCCAAGTGCGGCTGTGGGACCCGGTGGTCGGCGCCCCCGCCGGGGCCCTGGAGCGCTGCACCGGCGCCGTCTACCAGGTGATGTTCGGCAACGGCGGACGGCTGCTGGCCGCCTGTGACAGCGACGGCACCGTCCGCCTGTGGCGCGTCGCCCTCTCCGGCGGTCACCGCACCATCAGCCTGCTGCGCCAACAACCCATCGAACACCGCGGCTCCGCCTGGGCCTGCCGCTTCCGCCCGCACGGCAGCCAGCTCGTCACCGTCGGCAACGACGGCGGCGCCCAGATCTGGGACGCCGACACCGGCCAGGGCCAGCGCATCCTGCGCGGCCACGGCCGCCGGGTCAACACCGTCGCCTTCAGCGCCGACGGCGCCCGCCTGGCCACCAGTGGCAACGACGGCATCGTCCGCCTGTGGGACGCCCGCACCGGCCGCCGCACCGCCGAACTCACCGGCCGCGGCGACCGGTTGGTCTCCGCCGCCTTCAGCCCCGCCGGCCCGATCCTCGGCACCGCCAGCAACGACGGCGACGTCTACCTCTGGAACGCCGCAACGGGCGAGTACCTCCGCGAGGTCGACGTGGAGACCGACCACACCTGGGCCGAGGCGTTCAGCCCCGACGGCACCCTGCTCGCCACCGCCAACGATGACGACTCCGTCCGCCTGTGGTGGCGCGCCACCGGCGCCCATGTCGCCACCCTCTCCGAGCACCGGGGCCGGGTGCGGTCCATCGCCTTCTCCGGCGACGGCACCACCTTGGCCACCGGCTGCGACGACGGTCGGGTCCGCCTCTGGGACCAGGAGAGCGCCTCCCTGACGGCCGAACTCGACGGCCACGGCGACCGCGTCTACGCCGTCGCCTTCGGCTCCGACGGCGACTGGTTGGCCAGTGCCTCCTGGGACGGCACCGCCATCATCTGGCGCGACGGCGCCCCCCGGCACGTCCTGACCGGACACTACGGACGCCTCTGGGCGGCCGCCGCCCACCCCCGGCTGCCGTTGCTCGCCACCGCCGGCGACGACCGCGTCATCTGCCTGTGGGACGCCCGCACCGGTACCCGCACCGCCCGCCTGACCACCCGCCTCACCGGCCACACCGGGCGGGTCTTCTCCCTCGCCTTCAGCCCCGACGGCACCCGCCTGGCCAGCGGCGGCGAGGACGGCATGGTCCGTCTGTGGAACGTCCCCACCACGGACGCCCCGCCCACCCCACACGCCACACTCATCGGCGTCCCCGGCGGTTGGGCGGCGCTCACCCCCGAGGGCGGCTACAAGTACGAGGGCGAGGTGGCCGGCGAGTTCTGGCACGTCGTCGGCATGGCCCGCTTCACCCCCGGCGAACTGGACGACTACCTCCCCGGCGTCCAACGCATCCCGCTCGACGAGGAGTTGTGACACCGGGGGCAAACCTCCCGCCCCCGGCCGCCGCAACACGACTCACAGGGGTTGGAATCGGCAGCTACCCGGACGCTCGACAGAGACCTGACCCGTCTCGACCGCGTAGAACCAGCCGTGCAGCCGCAGCTTGCCCGCGGTGATCCGCCTGGCGACGAAGGGGTAGGAGCGGATGTTCCCCAGCTGTATCAGCGTGTGCAGTTGGGCCATGGCGTCGGGGTCCGACCGGCCCGCGCGGGCCGCCTGGCGGGCAAGGGGCAGCTCGCTGGCGGCGCGCGTCCCGTGACCGGCCAGGTCGAGCCACTTCGCCAACAGCGGCAGGAACGTCAGTTGTCGCGGGCGCATCAGCCCCTGTATTGCTCCGCAGTGCGAGTGGCTGCACACGACGATGTCCGGTACGTGGAGGGCGGTGACCGCGTACTCCAGCGTCGCGGCGATACCGCTGGCTGCCTGCGGCCGGTAGCGGGGGACGATGTTGCCCGCCACGCGTAATTCGAAGAGCTCGCCGGGCCGGGCTCCGGTGAACAGGGTGGGGACCACCCGGGAGTCCGAACACGTGATGAAGAGCGCCAACGGCCGTTGCCCGTAAGCGAAGTTGCCAAGATTCCAACCCCGTTGGGCGACCCGGTGCGGAAAGCTGCGGGCGTTGTCCAGGAATGCTTGCATGATCGACCTCGTTTTCGGTGGAACGGTCCCGGTCGCGGGGCAGTCCAGGGCGAGGCGGCGGCCGCGAGGGGAAGTCCGTTGAGGCAGCTCATAGCGGCGGCTCGTGACGTGCACGGCCGCGAGCCGGCAGGGAAGCCGTGCGTATGACGGATGCGGAGGGGTGCTGACCCGTCTCTCCGGTCCCGGGGCGCGGTCAGCTGCCGGTGGTCCGACCCCGCATCGTCGCGGCACCGGACCGTCTGCGGTCCAGTCTGTGCACGGAACGGACGGCGGTGCGCCTCCCCGAGGACAGGGAGGGGAAACCGGCCTGCCATGTTTGCGGGAAAGACTGCCGCGCATGGCCGTTGGGCGTCAGGAAGTTGCGCACTTCGCACCCGTCCTTCCAGCGACAACCGAACTGTGGAGGGGTGGATCCGGCGGAATCGGTCGTATGACCGAGCGTCATCCGGCACCCTCCCCAGCGGTCCGCAGGGAACACTTTCAGCCAGTTTGATGCCGGGTGATCACGGTGTGAACCAAGGAAGTGGCAACGGAGCACCGAGAGTTCACCTAGGACCTCCCAGCTATTCCCCAAGAACGGGGCCGGTCGCCGACACTCCGGACGGCCGGGCCGCTCTCCGGTACCCATCACTCCACGGATACTCACACCATGCAGAAACTCTCTCTGGACGCACAGGCACGTGAGCACCTGGAACGCGCCGCGGCCTCCACTTCCGGACGCAGCGCGGAAACCGTCTACGGCGGACACGAGCACACCCTGCGTCAGACCGTCCTCGCCCTGACCGCCGGTTCCGAACTCGCCGAGCACGACAGCCCCGGCGAGGCCACCCTCCTGGTGCTCCGCGGACGCATCCGGCTCACCAGCGGCGACACCTCCTGGGACGGCCGCATCGGTGACCTGATCGTCATTCCCCCGGACCGGCACAGCCTGCACGCCGTCGAGGACGCGGCGGTGCTCCTCACGGTCGCCAAACGCGTCACCTCCGCCTGACGATGACGATGACGGTGCGGGGGCCCTCGCTGTCCCTGCACCGGCGTCGCGCCGCGACGGAGCTGCCGGCCGGCCCGCACGCCTACGGAGCGTCCCACAGCGTGGCGGTCAGTTCGAGGTCGGGGCCCGGTGCGCTGGTGCTGGCCGGGTCACCGCCGGCGGCCGGCCGGACCTTGGTGAAGGTCAGCTTCGCCACCCGGTTCTCGGTGGTGATCACACACCAGACCAGGCCGGGGCTGATCCTTGCGGCCTCGACGGTCTGCGGGAGCGGCGAACGCTCGGCCGCGGTGCGACAGCCATCGGCGGTGTGGGTGTCGGGCGGTGCCAGACCGGCCTTCACCCGCGGGTTGTCCGAGTTGAGCGCGAGGACGCCGGGACAGGCCCCGTAGCCGATCTCGGCGTCCGCGGTGTAGGCGAGGGCATCGGAGGCGATGGTGGTGGCGGCGGGCTTGTCCAGATCGAGCAGTTGGACCGTCTTCACCGTGCAACTGGTCCGCAGCGTGAGGGCCTTGTCCCGGTAGCGCACCTTCGGCCCCGCGGCGGCGGGGGACGGGCCCGGAGCCGAGGAGGTGGGGGAGGTCGGTGACTCGGGGCTCGGGGAGGCGGGCGGCGGCGCGGCGGAGCGGGTCGTCGTCGCGGATTGGCTGCCGTGGGCGCCACTGGCCGCCAGGCTGGCGGTGCGTATCGCCCACACGGCGAAGGCCGATGCCAGCACCACGGTCAGTGCACCGGCGACCGCGGCAGCCATCACCCGGCGCCGGCCGCGTCTCCCCGTGGCTGGGGGCACAGCGGAGACGGTCGGGGGTGGTGGGGGTGCGGGATGGGGGTGTGCTGACGGAGGCGGTGGTGGTGCGGCGGGCGTCCCCACCGGCCCCCGCATCAGCACCAGCGATCCGGCCGCGCCCGCGGACCAGCGCTGCGGCGGGGGCAGCGCGCGGCCGGTCAGCTCACGGTGCACCGCGAAGTAGACCTCGTCTAGGGTGCGCGGAGGGGCCGCGGCCAGCGCCTGGAGGAGCGCGCCGGTGAACGCCGTGTGCGTGGCGCCTTCGGGCGCGTGCGCCGGCTCGTTCCTCGTGGTGGCGGTGAGCGTGTAGGTGCCGGACCAGTCGAGTTGGCCGACGGCGAGGTTGGTCGGCTCGGCCATCGCGGACCCCGCCCGGCCGGAGAAACAGCAGTCCACCAGCAGCACCCGGGACCTCGCCCGGGCCTGGCCGACGATCCGCTTGACCAGGTCGATCGGTACGGCGGTGAAGCCGGCGTTCGCGGTGTCGGTGTGGACGAGCGCCAGGTGCAGCACTCCGTCACCGTCCAACACACCGTGTCCGGCGTAGTACACCAGCAGTAGGTCGTCGGCCTCCCGGGCCGCCCAACTCAGCGCCGCCCCCACCGACTTCTGGTCGGTGGGATCGGAGACCAGTCGGCAGTGCTCCGGGACCAACAGGCCCAGCGTCGGGTGTGTCAGGGCGGCCCTCAGGGACCGGATGTTCGCCTCCACGGCAGGGAGGTGGGGCAGCCCGTCGTCCGTGAACCTGCCCGTGCCGATCAGCACGGCCCGACTGGAGGGGCCGTGCGGAGACCACCGTACGGTCATGCGTCGCGCTCGTCCGTGGGATCGAGCAGGCCCTGTATCTCGCGGATCACGGCGCGTTCGTCGTGGGCCCGTTTGACGTCGACGCTGACCATCCGGCCGTTGGGCAGTTCGACGGTGAGGGAAACGTCGGGACGGCGGTTGGTCAGCCAGGTGCAGAGCGGAGTGATCAGCGCGGCGACACCGCCGGTACCGAGGATGACGGTGAGGGTGTCCAACACGGCGCCCATATGACCCGGTTGCGGGGGCCTGCGCAGCCAGTCCACCCGTCCGCGCAGCCGGTCGTCCCAGGCCAGCCACTCCTGTAGCGACCGCAGCGGCGCTTCCGCCTCGGCTCCCTCGACCGCCACCGACCACCGTTCACCAACCGAACCCAAACCCGCATCCGGCATCAATTGCCCCCCGGTACAGAGAAGTTGGACCTGACGCGCACCATCCTGGCACGAGCGGGCCGGCGGAGTTTCCGATTCCCGGCGGCCGGCCGCCGGGCAGCACCAGTCACTACCGGTCAGCGGAGCTGCCTCGCTTCAGCCCACAGCGCAATGGGGATCATGCAGCCCGCCGGGGCGTTTCACTCATCGTGGGGCAGACACGCCCCTGACGGGGCCTGACTGTCAGCACACATAGCCCAGTCGACACACAGAGCCAGACAACACCAGGAGTTGGCGCATGCCCGAAGCGCGCACCGTCCCCGCGACCCACCGCGAGGTCCATCTCGTCGCCCGTCCCACGGGCCTGCCGTCCGAGGAACACTTCGCCGTCGTGACGGCTCCCGTGCCCGTGCCTGGGCCGGGCCAGGCACTGGTCCGCACCACCGTGCTCGCCGTCCTCACCATCATGAGCGACCTGATCCGTGGCCGCGGCGAGCTGCCGGTACCACCGTTCGACCTGGATGCCTGCGTACCGGGGCCGAGTATCGGTGAGGTCGTCGACGCGGGCGACAGCGGCCTGAAGGTCGGCGACATCGTCAGCAGCCAGGCCGGTGGTTGGCGGGAGTACGCGGCGTTGAACGCCTCCGCCGTGCAACGCCTGGACCCGGCCGCGTTGCCGTATCCGGCCGCGCACCTTTCGCAGGGTGCCGCCGCCTACCTGGGCGTCGTGCACGCCGGCGAGGTCCGCCGGGGCGACACGGTGTTCGTGACCAGCGCCGCGGGCGGCGTGGGTTCCCTGGCCGGGCAGATCGCCAAACTGCGTGGCGCGGCCCGGGTCATCGGCTCCACCAGCTCGCGGCGCAAGGCCGACATCCTGACGAGGGAACTGGGCTACGACGCCGTCGTGCTACGGGGCGCGGGCCCCATCGAGGAGCAGCTCCGCGACGCGGCGCCCGACGGGCTCGACGTGGTCGTCGACAACGTGGGTGGCGAGCAGCTGACGGCGGCGCTCCGGGTGGCGCGGCGCGGCGCGCGCGTGGCGCTGATCGGGGCGCTGGCCGGGCAGTTGGGCGCATCGGCCACCGCGGAGATCGACCCGCACGCCCTCATCACCGGTGGCGTCACCCTGCGCGGCGCGGCCCTCTACGACCATCTCGACGTCATCCCCGAATGGCTCGACGTCTTCGGCCGCGAACTGCGCAACGGTACGCTCACCTTCCCCCGCGCGGTGCTGACCGGAATCGACCAAGCCCCGCGTGCCCTGGGGGAGTTGCTCGCCGGCCAGCACGTCGGCGCCGTGCACGTGGAGCTGTGACCGCGGCTCCACTCTGAGCGCCGCTACCAGATCCGAGCGCCGCTACCAGAAGAAGTGCGACGCCTTCCGGGAGCGGGTCAGGCCAGCGGGCCTCCGGCTTGCGCTACTGAGCGGAGACCTTGTGAACGGTGGTGTCGTCGGGTCGGAGTGGTCGCCCGTCCGCGGAGAGCACTTCCAGCGCGCGGAGGCGGTGTCCCTGCCGGCGGTCGACCAACTCCGAGTGTGGTTCGCCGGGTTCGAAGAAGTTCTGTTCGCCCCACTGCCGTAGCGCCACGATGACGGGGAAGAGTGCCTGGCCCTTCGGGGTCAGTACGTACTCGCGGTAGGCACTGCCGTCCGAGGCGGGGACGGATTCGAGGATGCCGCCGGCGACCAGGGTGCGCAGCCGCGTGGTGAGGATGTTCTTCGCCACGCCGAGGCTGCGCTGGAACTCCCCGAAGCGCCGGCTCCCGTCGAAGGCGTCCCGCACGATCAGCAGGGACCACCAGTCACCGATCGCGTCCACCGACCGTGCGACGGGGCATTCGCTGTCGTCGAAGCGCGTCCTGCTCACCATGGTGTGCCTCTCTCCCTCGCGAACCTTCCCACTCCGGCTATCCCACTCCGGTACCGGTTGCAACATGCTACCAAAGGGGTTAGCGTCACGATTGGTAGCAAGTTGAAACCAGAATCCGAGGGAGTGCTGATGCCTGGCAACTGTGAGGCCGTGACCCGACGGCCCGAGGTCCGCAGCGGGAAGGGGACCGCGTTCGTCCTGTCCCGCGGCGTCGTCATACTGTTCGCCGTCGCCTGCGGTGCCGCGGTGGCCAACGTCTACTTCTCCCAGCCGCTCCTGGTGACCATGGGCCACGACCTGGGCATGAGCCCGGCACTCGTCGGCAGCGTGGTCACCCTCACCCAGGTCGGATACGGAGTGGGGCTCTTCCTCCTCGTGCCGCTGGGCGACGTGGTCAACCGCAGGCGACTGATCGTGGCCCAACTACTGCTCCTGGTAGCGGCGTTGATCGTTATCGCCGTCGCCCACACGGCGGCGATCCTGCTCGCGGGCATGGCCACCATGGGGCTGCTCGCGGTCGTCACGCAGACACTGGTGGCCTTCGCGGCGTCACTGGCCGAGCCCGCCGGGCGCGGCCGGGTCGTCGGCCTGGTCACCAGCGGCGTGGTCACCGGAATCCTGCTCGCCCGCACCGCGTCCGGCCTGATCGCCGACCTCGCGGGCTGGCGCTCGGTCTACCTCGCCTCGGCCTCGCTCAGCGCACTGCTCGCCCTGATCCTGTACCGGGTGCTGCCGCGCCACACGGAGACCCCGCCGACGACCCTGCGCTACGGACAGCTCCTGCGCTCAACCCTCACCCTGTTCGCGCGGGAGCGACTGTTGCGGCTCCGGGCCCTGTTCTGCCTGCTGATCTTCGCCGCCTTCAGCACCCTCTGGAGCAGCATCGCACTACCGCTCAGCGAGGCCCCGTACTTCATGTCCCACAGCGCGATGGGGGCGTTGGGGCTGATCGGCGTCGCCGGCGCGCTGGCCGCGAGCGTGGCGGGCCGCCTCAACGACCGCGGACTTGCCCAGCGGACCACCGGCATCGCGCTGGCGCTGCTCGCCGTCTCGTGGCTGCCCCTGGCCTACACCCGCAGCTCGCTCTGGGCCCTGTTCGCCGGCGTGATCCTGCTCGACCTCGCCGTGCAGGCGGTCCACGTCACCAACCAGACGCTGATCTACGCGCTGCACCCGGACGCGGGCAGCCGACTGATCGGCGGGTACATGGTCTTCTACTCGATCGGCAGCGCCACCGGCGCCATCGCCGCGACCTCCCTCTACACGGCGGCCGGCTGGGGCGCCGTCTGCGTGCTGGGCGCCGGGTTCAGCTGCCTGGGGCTCGTGCTGTGGGCATGCACCCGACGCAGCGTCCCGGCCCCCGCCGCCAACCTGACGGTCCCCAGCGGCAGTTGAGCATTCTGCCTGGGTGCCTGGGTGCCCAGGCACCCAGGGTCGGGAGCCCTAGGAACCCTTGACCTTCGGCTTGTTCTGGCCGGAGTCCCAGGTCCATTGGGCGCTGGAGAACGGCGTGCGCGTGAGAAAGGTGCGGGCAACGGTGCCGAGGTTGGCGTATGCCTCCTCGGCATAACCCGTCTTCTTGCGGTCCTTGGCGTACTGGGCGATCCTCGCGTCCACCGTTTGCAGCGTCTTGTACTGGGTGCCGCTCGCGCCGATGATGAAGCGCACGGCGGCGTCGAACTTGTCCCCGGGGTCGTCGGCGCGGTTCTTGGGGCCGGTGAAGAGGTTGCCGGGCAGCCAGATGTAGACCTGGGCGAAGCTGTCCCAGCCGGTGGGCCGGGCGGCGCCGGTCTGGTGGGTGAGGGTCTTGTTCTTGATGCCGGTGGCGAGGTCCTTGACCTGCTGACGGTCCGTGGGAACGAGCGTGGTGCCGTACTTGTCGACGTTCTGGATGATCGCGTTGAGCACGGGGGTCGCGGCGGTCAGGACCTTGTCCTCAAGGACTGCGTTCCACAGCCAGATCAGCCCGACCTTCGGGCTCTTGGGGACGATGTGGTGGTACATGAGCTCGACCTGGTGGCCGGAGACCGTCCCGTTCCCCGGTGCGGGGTAGGGGTGGGACAGCTCCTGTATGGCGAGGTTGTAGGCAGGCACGGCGTCGGCGCTCCTCGACTCGTCAGCGGTGCGGGGCCGGAGGCCCGATGCTGCCAGGGGGCCGCCGCGGCGAACAGGGAGCGGGAGGCGTTCCGGCCATCGAAACACTCCTACGGGGCCCGTCGGTGCGTGCCAGGCAACCACGTCGAGCAGGCGGCAACCCACTGGACGCCACACAACCCACTAGGCACCACCTGCACGGGGCACCACACGGACTGGGCCTACCCAGGCTCCTCGGACGGGGCGTGCGCCGGCACTGACTTCGGGGCCGCCAGGAAGATCGTGACCAGGGTGAGCGCCGCGGCCAGCCAGGTGGCGGTGTGGAAGGCAGCGGCGAACGCCCGTGCGGTCCCGGGGGAGTTGGCTGCGTGAAGTGGGGACGTCGAGGTGCCTGGGGGGACGAGGAAGCGGTAGGCCATCGCGGTCACCGTGCCGAAGACCGCGATTCCCAGGCCGGCACCGGCCTCGTAGGAGACGGACTCGATGCCTGCCGCCGCACCCGCCTGGGAGGAGGGCGCGGTGGTCATGATCAGGTTCGAGGCGACCATCTGGACCAGGCCGTGCCCGAACCCGATCAGGGCCAGGCCGAGCGGTACCACCGTGCCGGACGCCACCAGGACGTACCCGGTCGCCGCGAGCAGCAGACCGGCGGGCACATCGATCCGCGGCCGTCCCAACCGGGAGAGAACCAGCCCACCCACCGGGCCCGCCAGCGTGGCGGCCACCGGCATCGGCAGCAGGTGCAGCGCGGCGGCCTTGGCCGACAGTCCGTTGACGAACTGTAGGTACTGCACCAGTTGGAGTTCGAAGCCGACCATCACCAGCGCCGGAAGGACCGCGGCCACCACCCCCGCGCGCAGCCCTGGCAGTCGGAAGAGCGACAGGTCCACCATCGGGTGCGCCGCGCGCCGTTGCCGCCGTACGAACAGGACCAGTGCGGTCAGCCCCAACCCGGCCGGCAACGCCACCTCCGCCGGCCCGACGTCGTCGTGGCTGAGGGCGATGATGGCGTAGGCGCTGCCCAGGAACCCCACGATCGAGAGGAGCGGCGAGGTGGCCTCCCAGGGCTGCCGTTCGGCCTCGACCTCGTTGCGCAGCAGCAGCGCCACCGCGGGCATGGCCAGCGCCACGATCGGCAGGTTGACCAGGAAGATCGAGCCCCACCAGAAGTGTTGGAGCAGGAAGCCACCCACCACCGGTCCCAACGCCGAAGCCCCGGCCGCGACCGCACTCCACGCCCCGACGGCCACCGCGTGGTCGCGGCCGTCGCCGAAGGTCTGCCGGATGAGCGCCAACGTGGCCGGGATGATCATCGAGGCACCGACCGCCAGCAGCGCCCGCGCGCCGATCAGCGCCGGCGCTTCCGGCGCCCTCGCGCACAACACCGAGGCCGCACCAAAGACCGCCAACCCGACCAACAGCAGCCGCTGGTGTCCGATCCGGTCGCCCAACGGGCCGCTGACCAGCACCAGTCCGACCATCAGGAGCGAATACACATCCACTGTCCACAGCAGTTCGGTCGCGGACGCGGGCAGTTCGCGGGCGAGGGTCGGGACGGTGATGGTGAGGATGGTGACGTCCATGGCGGCGGGCAGAAAGCACAACAGCACCACGGCGAGCACCCACCAACGCCGGGCCGCCCCGACTGCCGGCAGCCCGCCGGTCACCGGCCGAGCCCCGGCGCCGCCGCTTCAGCCCTGACGATCGGAACGTGCGGCTGGAACGGGTTCGGAGCGCAGAACATGGAGATCAGTCTGCCAGCCCGCAGCTTCGGGAACGTAACTCCACCCGGTGCGACGGGCGTTGAGACGGCGGACCGCGAGGGGAAGCCGGCGGGGGCAGCGGCGGCCCCCGCCTCCCCGACGTCAGTTCCGCCGTTGCCTGGCCCGTCGCAGCTCGCGGTCGATGGCCCAGGCATCGGCGACCGGGCCGAGGTGGCCCAGCTTGTCGGGGTTGAGCACCGCGCGGATGGTCTGGATCTGCCCGTCGAGCACGTCGAGCGCCAGGGTGTGGAGCACCTTGCCGTCCCGGTCGCGGAAGAGCGCGCCCGGCTGGCCGTTGACCTCGTGCGGTTCGAACACCACGTCGAGGCGGGCCATTTGGGGGATGACGGAGGCGAGCAGTCGGGCCACCTTCTCCGGCCCGACGACGGCCCGGGCGAACTGCGGGGCCTTCCCGCCGCCGTCCCCGACGAGTTGCACATCCGCGGCCAACAGGCTTTGCAACGCGCCCACATCGCCGTCGGTGAGCGCTTCGAAGAACCGCGTCGCGAGCTCTTGTCGCTCCTGGCGGTCCACGGCGAACCGCGGCCGTTCGGCCCGCATGTGCCGCCGGGCCCGCACCAGCAGCTGACGGCAGGCCGCCTCCGAACGCCCGACCGCCTCGCCGATGTCATCGAATCCGAACGCGAACACCTCCCGCAGTACGAACACCGACCGCTCCAACGGGCTGAGCCGCTCCAGGAGCAGCAGGGCCGCCATCGACACAGAATCGGCCAACTCCGCCGTGCGCGCCGGGTCTTGGTACGGATCGCTCAACAGCGGCTCGGGGAACCACGGGCCGACGTACTCCTCCCGCCGCACGCGCGCGGAGCGCAACACGTCGATCGAGATACGGGTCACCGTGGTGGACAGGAACGCCTTGGTCGACGTGGGCGGGGTCGTCGAGCCGTCGAAGCGCAGCCAGGTCTCCTGCACCGCGTCCTCGGCCTCGCTCACGCTGCCCAGAATCCGGTAGGCGATCGAGAACAGCAGCGGCCGCAGGTCCTCGAACTCCCGGACCTTCCGGGCCGCTTCGACCTCTTCGACCTTGTTCACGTCGAACTCCCTTACGCCGAGGGCTGATGCTGATGCCGATGTTGGTGTTGGTGTTGGTGTCAGTGGAACTGCCCGGCCACGTAGTTGCCGGCCGGCTGCTGGGTGATGATGTTCATCCGGTTCGCGGCGTTCATGAAGGCGACCAGGGTCACCAGAGCGACCAGTTGCTCCTCGTCGTAGTGCTTGGCGGCGTGCGCCCACACCTCGTCGCTGACGCCGGTGGCCGCGTCCGCGACCCGGGTGCCCTCCTCCGCCAGTGCCAGCGCCGCCCGCTCGGCCTCGGTGAAGACCGTGGCCTCCCGCCATGCCGCGACCAAGTTCAGCCGCACCGCGGTCTCGCCGGCCGCGGTGGCCTCCTTGGTGTGCATGTCGATGCAGAAGGCACAGCCGTTGATCTGGCTCACGCGCAGTGACACCAACTCCTGCGTCGCGGCCGGCAGGGCCGAGTCCCTGAGTGCCTTGCCGGCCGACATGAAGTGCTTGAGGGCCTGGCCGGTGGTCGGGCTGGCGAAGTAGTTCAGTCGCGCGTCCATGGGATGCTCCCGAGGGGTCGTCTCGTCAATGGCTACACCCCTCAGACGAGACGGCTCGGCCCCCTGTGACATGCACGCAGGTGACCCGCGTCACCCGCCGTCGGCGACCGATGGGCGCCGTCGGCGAACCGACGGCGCCCAGGCGAGGACTTCTTGGGGCTGCCGCGCCCTCAGTGAATCTGCTCGGGCGTCACGGTCAGCCAGTCCTTGTCGGCCGTCACCCGCTGCCCCAGTTCCTTCTGCCGCTTCGCGTTGGCCTGCTTCATCGCGTCGAGCTCCTTCATGGAGCTCTCCTTGCGGTTCACCCAGATCCGCGCCCCGCCGTGCTCCACGTCCGCGGACTGGAACAGCATCGGCCCGTCGCTCTTCGGGGTGTCACCGGCCGCGAGGATCGGCCTCCGCCATGCGTCGATGTACGTCTTGATGGCGGCCGGCTTGCCCTCGTACCAGGTCAGCGGGGCCCACAGGGTGGGCGTCAACTCCCAATCGGTCAGCGCCTTGCGCCGCTTGGGGTCGAAGCGCCCCTCGGCGATCTCCTTGCGCGAGCTGGTGACGTCGCCGGTCTTGCGGTTCTTGAGGAGCGTGGAGACGCCGATGACGTGGTCCGGCTTCACGCCGTAGCCGTACTTGGGGTCGGCCAGGACCATGCGCGCCAGTTCCTCGTTGGCCGCGCTGACGACATAGACGTCGATGCCGTGGGCGCGCAGCGTCCGGTACAACTCCTGCATTCCGGTGGAGAATTCGGGCGCCCTGACCTCCGTCTTGGTCAGCTTCCCGTCCTTGTAGTACTCGGCGGGGATCGGCTTTCCGTAGGCCAGCAGCTCGTCGACGTACTGCTTCAGCTCCTTGAGCGTGAAACCGGAGAAGATCTGCGCGGCCCATGGGTAGGAGACCTGGTCGTCGAGGTCGCACAGCCGCATGTAGTAGCTGTAGAGGCTTTCCTTGTGGGTGGCGGTGTCCTTGAAGGGGATGACCTTCAGGGAGGGGTCCATGGACTTCCGGGTCAGTACGCCCTTCATCTCCAGGAAGGGGAGGAGCGCCTCTTCGAGGTCGTTGCGGTAGGTGGTGTTGTCCGCGTCGAAGGTGGCGTACGCACCCTTGTGGTCGTTGTTGGCGATGACCTTGCCGAGCTTCTTCGCGACCGGCGCGGGCCAGTGCTTCAGCTCCTTGGCGACGGAGCGTGACGAGACGCCCGCGGCGGAAGCCTCACCGCTTGGCCACAGAGTGCTGCCTGCGACCACCGCGGCCGTGAGCACCCCCGCCGCTCCGAAGACCGCAAGCCTGCCTTTGCCGCGTACGTTCACGTCTGTCTGTCCATCCTGCTGAAACGAGTCCTGTGGTGCGAAGCCCGTTGCGGGCAGCGCGCCATGTTAGGGCGTCTGCCTGGGATTTCCCATGAGTGAAGTCACGGTGGGTGAGGGGTGTGAGGCAGGGGGAGCCGGGTAGCAGCGTGTGGCGACGTGGAGGGGACGTGCCACGGGAGATCCCAACTCCTCACCCCGCTCTGGGGCGTGGCAAAAGTCGGGTGCGGTGCGCCCCGTCCACGGCCATGATGGTGATCATGACTCGATACGTTGACGCGCCCGCCAGACTGGGCGAGAGCGCCCTGCCCGACGGTCGGTTGCTCGGCTGGGCCGAGTGGGGGCCGCTGGACGGAGTGCCTGTCCTGTTGTGCCCGGGGGCGGCTACCAGCCGATGGCTGGGATTCGGTACCGACGCCGTCGAGGCGCTCGGAGTGCGCCTGGTGTCTGTGGATCGTCCGGGGCTCGGAGTCTCGACGCCCGCTCCCGGACGGACCTTCGCCGACTTCGCCCGGGACATCCGCGACATGTGCGTGCTGCGGGAGTTGGGGCGCCCGGCCGTGATCGGGAACTCGCAGGGCGCGCCGTTCGCCCTCGCCTGCGCTGCGGAAGGGGCCGCCTCGGCGCTGGCCGTCGTCTCCGGCGCGGACGAGGTCGCCGCGCCGGAGTTCGCTTCTGTTCTGGAGGCGGACCTGCGTACCCTCGTCGAGCGGGTCGCGTGTGACCCAACCGGCGCCGAGGAGTTCTTCGCGGGCTTCACCGCGGAGGCGATGGGGGACATGGTGATGAACCGGAGCCCCGAGTGCGACCTTGCGGTGTACCAGGATCCCGCTTTCGCGGCTGGATATCGCAGGGCCTTGGACGAGGGATTTGCGCAGGGCGCCGCCGGTTACGCCCGTGACACGGTCCTGGCGATGGGGCGTTGGCCGTTCGCCCTCGACGGGATCACCGTTCCGGTCGATGTCTGGTACGGCGAGCAGGACACCGGTCACTCGCCGGACAACGGCGCGCTGCTCGCTGCTCGGATGCCGGGTGCGCATCGCCATGTCGTGCCGGGGGCTGGTGGCGCCCTGCTGTGGACGCATGCCGAGTCGATCCTCGCCGCGCTGCTTGCGAAGGCCGGCGCCGGCCGGTAGCCGCCCGGACCACGGCAGTTGGAGGTGTGGTTACTGTCCGGGCTGGCCGCTCTCCCCGGTGAACCGCGGCGACTTGGGGTCTGTCCGATGCCGGATCTCACGTTCGGCGTCTTCGGCCTGCTGCACGTGGTCGGCGGCGGCGTTGACCGCCTGGCGCGCCAGGCGCAGGTCGTCTTCGGCCTCCGCCAACTTCCTGCCGATTTCCAGGACGCGCTGCTGTGCTTCTCCCAGCCGGTCGAGTGCCCGCCGCTCCCGGCTCCTCGCCGTTGCCACCTCCGCTTCTGCGGCGCGCAGTTCCCGCTCGGCGTCCGCGGCGTCCGAGTCGGGCTGCGGCCGATCCCGCTCGGCGCGCCTCACCCGCCCGCGACGACGGCTGCGCACCACGTCGAGGTCAACAACCTTGTCCGCCAAGGGCGTTGCCTCGTGTTCCGATGCCTGTGCCGCCGGGGAAGGGGCCGGCACCGCCACGAAACCGACCGCCGTCAGCGGCTGCGTCAGCCGACCTCGGGCCCACTGCCTGGCTGACTGCTGGTCGGCCAGGACGGCCCGCAGGGTGTCCTCCAGTTCCCGCTGGGCGCTGGGTCCGAGGGCGTGGCCTGCCTGGGCGGCCAGGTGGCGTGCCTGGCCGGTCAGCACGGCAACCATCTCGTGTTGCTGCCCGGAGAGCTCGCGCAGACGCCGTCCGTCCAGTTCCCGATGGGCCTGCCGCAGTTCCTCGCCGAGCCGGAGCAGTCGCGCCGTGTCCGACCCCTTCTCGCGGGCCAGGAGGTTACTGGCCCAGGCGGCGTGGGTGGGGCGGCGCAGCTGTCGGATCCGTTCGGCCAACCCACGGTCGCCGGCCGCCCGCGCGGCTCGCACACGGGCGTCCCGCACCGTGGTGAATTCCCCCGGCGGCAACGCGTAGAGCTCATCGGCGACGGTGTCCAGATCCATCCGGCCCTCCATCGGCGCGTGCGGTGGTTGCCCACGACGCGGGCCCGTGGGCATCTTTTGCCAGCCCCACACCCGCCGGCGACCGAAGCCACCGGCGACCGTCAACGCCCGGCACGGCCGCGCCCGGTCGCCCTGCGCAGCAATCGCGCACCACTCAGTGACCGAACCGGAAATGGTGGTGCTTGGGGTGCTCGGACTGCGCGGCCGCCGGTGCGGTTCGGGCGGCCTGCCTGCGGTGTCGGGACCGGGCGAGGCTGCCCGTCATCAGGGCAACGCCCAGGCCGATGATCAGGGTGAGCGCGATTCCGGCCAGGAAGATCCCGAGACCGTTCAGGGTGGCGATGTGGTTACCGAGGATCGTCACGCCGTAGGTGGGCCCGCCCACGAGGTTGCTTGCGATGGACAGGCCGACGAACGCCCCGGCCGCGGCAAAGAGAAGAAGTCCAAGTAGCGCCATGATGTCCGCCCTTCTGCGACACCGACACTTCCACTCTCGCACCGCAGGCACCTGCCGTCTCGGCCACAAGGAACGGTGCAACCCAGCGGTTCCGGGCGACGACAGCCCGCAACGCGAACCAGCCGGCCGCCTCTGCGCCGCACCCGGCCCATACAAGATCGTCGGCGTCCACAAGCACCCGCGCATCCATGCCCTTCGGCCTGCGGCGCGGCCAGCGAGAGGGGTACCCCGGGTACCTCCAGGCGGGCGGTTTTCCGCGCCCCGACCGGCGCTGCCCCACCGAACTCCATACATGACGAACCCTCAGCTCAGCGCGGTGAACGGGGGATTGGGGCCGCTGCCGGCAAGGGTGCGCTGTTCGGGCGCGCGGGCCTGGGCCGGGATTCGTAGCCGGGGACCGCGGAGTGCGCGACGTAAGGTCGGGGCGGGTGCCGCCGCGGTCCGCGCGGCCTCACCGGGCCGGTGCGGCGAAGTCCGGGGCCGGCCCCGGCACACGGTACGGAAGGGACCACCCGATGGCTGACCGGATCAGCGATGTGTGGGGCAAGCGAACCCCCTTTGCCGCCGGCGAGAGCTGGCCGCTCCGCGTGGACGAATGCCTGGCCATCCCGCAGGACCACGTCGAGCGCTGGGTGCCGTCCGCCTGTGTGCTCTGTTCCAACGGGTGCGGACTGGACATCGCGGTCGCCGACGGTCGCATCGTGGGAGTACGCGGCCGCGCCGAGGACCGGGTCAGCCACGGCCGGCTCGGCCCGAAGGGACTGTTCGGCTGGCAGGCCAACCACTCCCGCGACCGCCTGCTGCACCCGCAAGTCCGCGTCGACGGTGCCTTGCAACGGGTCGACTGGGACACCGCCATGAGCGCCGTGACCGAACGATCCCGGGCGGTCGTCGCCGACCACGGCCCCTCGGCCATGGCGTTCTACAGCAGCGGCCAACTCTTCGCCGAGGAGTCCTACGCCCAGGCACTGATCGCCCGGGGCGGGATCGGCACGCCCCACCTGGACGGCAGCACCCGCCTGAGCAGCGCCACCGCGGAATGGGCCCTGATCGAGAACTTCGGCAGCGACGGCGACCCCGGCTCCTACACCGACATCGACCACTGCGACACGCTGTTCCTCGTCGGGCACAACGTGGCGGAGACCCAGACCGTGCTGTGGTCCCGGATGCTCGACCGCCT
Organism: Streptomyces sp. NPDC057743; assembly: GCF_042798755.1. Classification (NCBI taxonomy): domain Bacteria; kingdom Bacillati; phylum Actinomycetota; class Actinomycetes; order Kitasatosporales; family Streptomycetaceae; genus Streptomyces; species Streptomyces sp. NPDC057743. The sequence goes on along the minus strand of NZ_JBHVJX010000003.1, from coordinate 241,071 downwards.
GCACGGCCCCGACCGGCCCAGCCTGATCGTCGTCGATCCGCGCCTGACCGCGACCGCACGCGCGGCCGACGTGCACCTCGCCATCCGGCCGGGCACCAACGTCGCCCTGCTCAACGCCCTGCTGCACGAACTGATCGACAACGACTGGATCGACCAGGCATTCCTCGACGACCACACCACCGGCTACGCCGAACTGGCCCGGACCGTCGCCGACTACCCCGTGGAGCGCGCCGCGGAGATCTGCGGCATCCCCGCACACCTGATCCGCCGGGCGGCCCAGCTCATCGGCACCGCACACCGACTGGTCTCCACCGCCCTCCACGGTGTCTACCAGTCCCACCAGGCCACCGCCGCCGCCGTGCAGGTCAACAACATCCACCTCGTGCGCGGCATGATCGGCCGGCCCGGGGCCACCGTCTTCCAGATGAACGGCCAGCCCACCGCCGAGAACACCCGCGAGACCGGCGCCAACGGCACCCTGCCCGCCTCTCTCAACTGGCAGAACGACGCCCATGTGCGACGCCTGGCCGACCACTGGAACGTCGACGAACGGCGCATCCGCGACTGCTCGCCGCCCACCCATGCCATGGAGATCTTCCGGCGCTGCGAGAACGGGTCGATCAGGTTCCTCTGGATCACCGGTGCCAACCCCGCCGTCTCCCTCCCCGAACTGCGCCGCATCCGGGCAACCCTCAAGGCCGACGGGCTCTTCCTGGTCGTCTCCGACGCCTTTCCCACCGAGACCACCGCACTGGCCGACGTGGTGCTGCCCACCGCACTGTGGGGCGAGAAGACCGGCTGCTTCACCAACGCCGACCGCACCGTCCACCTCTCCCACAAGGCCGTCGATCCGCCCGGCGAGGCCCGCACCGACTTCGCGATCCTCCTCGACTACGCCCGTCGGATGCGCCTCGCCGACCGCGACGGCAGGCCGCTGCTCGCCTGGCACCAACCGGAGGACGCCTGGAATGACTTCATCGCCCTGACCAAGGGCCGGCCCTGCGACCAGTCCGGCCTCACCTACGAGCGACTGCGCGGCAGCAGCGGCGTCCCATGGCCCTGCACGGAGACCGCCCCCGACGGGACCGAACGCCTCTACGCCGACCACGTCTTCGCCACCGCCGCCGACCACTGCGCGGACTACGGCCACGACCTGGCCACCGGCGCCCAGCACGAACCGCACGCCTACCGCGCCCACGACCCCGCGGGACGAGCCAACCTCAAGGCAGCGCACTACGTGGCACCGCACGACCCGCCGGACGAGCAGTACCCCCTGTGCCTGACCACCGGTCGCGGCGTCTACCACTGGCACACCCGCACCAAGACCGCGCGCGTCCCCGAACTCAACGACGCCGAACCGGAGTTGTGGGTGGAGCTGCACCCCGACGACGCCCACAGCCGGGACATCGCCGACGGCGACCTGGTCCGGGTGATCTCCCGGCACGGCGCCATCGAGGCGCCCGTCGTGCTCTGCGGAAGCCGCCCCGGCCTGGTGTTCGTCCCCTTCCACTACGGCTACTTCGACCAGCCGAACCCGGACCGGCACAACCGGGCGGCCAACGAACTCATCGGGACCGCATGGGACCCGATCTCCAAACAGCCGGTCTACAAGGCCACCCCGGTCCGGCTGGCCAAGGTCACCGACACGGATGCGGACGCGGTCGCCGCCGCTCGAAGCGCACAGCGCGAAGAGTGAAGTAAGTCACCAGGCACGCGAGAACCGGACTTTTCACCCTTTGCGTCTCTCTAGCCAACGCCCGTGCCCGATCTGGGCCGGATGCGCGAGCGATTGGAGAGTGTCCTTGTCTTTTCCCGTGGCCCTGAGCATCGGCATCCTCGGCTGTGCGGTCATCGCGGCGGTGACGTTCCTGTTCCGGAGCCCCAGGCGGACGTCGCACCGGGTCTGTGCCGCCCTGGGATGGTTGTGGGTGGCCGGGGTCGTGGGCCTGACGTTCGGCACCCGCTCCGGTGGGGGACAGGCGTTGAACCTCAAACTGCTCGACGTGTCGAACCCCGCCGACACCTGGGACTTCTTCCTCAACGTGGTGATGTTCGTCCCCGGCGGGCTGCTCCTGGCGAGCGCCGGCGCACGCTTCGCGACCGCGGCGGCCTGCGGCTTCCTCGGCTCCCTCGCCATCGAGGCGACGCAGTACCTCACCGCCTCGGGGCGCACCGCCGACCTCAACGACCTGCTGGCCAACACCCTTGGCTGCGTGGCCGGTTACGCCTGTGCGGCAGCGGTCCGGGTCGCGTTCCGCAGGACGCGGACGATGGCCGGACCGCGCCTGCGCGCCTGACGCGTGGTGGTGCATGAGGGCCGTGCCACCAGCGCGGCCGTCGGCATTCATCGCGATTTCAACGGCCGTGCCTAGCGTCTGGGGCCTTCGTTGTCGGACACGTCCACGACCTCAGGGGGAGATCAGGCAATGTCGAAGACGAGCCGGACGGCACGGGCTGTGCGCACCGCGGCGATGGCGGCGGCGCTGACCGCCGGCACCGCCGTCGCGTTCCCGTCCGCCGCCCACGCGGCCGGCGCAGAGCACTACTACATCGAGATCGGCGGCACCGGTCCCACGGACTCCGGTCCCGGCTGCCCCACGATCTCCAAGTCCTACAACACCGCGAACGACCGTCTCCACCTCGGCTCCTCCGCGGTCGAGGTGTGCTACCCGGCCACCGCCGGCCCGCTCATCGGTGTCCACGGCGGGCTCGTCGAGCCCCCGTTGAAGTTCAACCCCGACGCCCTCACCGCACCGGCCTACGACGCCAGCGTGCAACTGGGCTACCAGAAGGGGTTGCAGGCCGCGGAGGACACCCACCGCGCGCACCCGGGCGCGCGCCTCACCATCACCGGCTACTCCCAGGGCGCCCAGGCCGCCGACGAGGTGCTCCAGAAGATCGCGAGCGGCAGCACGGGCATTCCGCGCAACCAGGTCGACGGCATGCTCTACGCCGACCCGATGCAGCCCGACACCGGTCTGTTCGCGCGTCTCCCCAAGGGGTTGGGCATCCCGGGGTTGGCCAGCGTCGGCGCCCCCGGCCCGGTGAAGTTCAACGGGATTCCGGTCAAGCGGTACTGCATCATCGGCGACCCGGTGTGCGACCTGCGGGCCGTCACCAATGCGCCCGGCTACTTCAACCTGCACTGGAAGTACCCGGATTCCGTCATCCCCAAGAACCTCAACCAGAGCGGCCAGGACGGCGTCCAGTGGCTGAATGAGAACGGAGACCCCGCGTAGGGCTCCGGAACGCTTGCGGCCACCGCGGATCCTCGGGACTGGTGGGAGCCATGAGGATCCGCGGTGGCCGCGAGTCATGACGCGGGCCGCTGGGGGCGGCCGCCGCTCAGGTCCGGTACGCGTAGTACGCGGCGCCCGGGTACGCGGCGATGAGGCTGGCCACCGACCTGTTGTAGGTGTTGGTGGTGTGGTAAGTGAGGTACGGCATGCCCTGTCGGCTGCGCTTGGTGACGATCATGGAGTGGTCCTTGGACCCGTCCCGGTCGAAGTCCAGTTGCAGCACGTCGCCGAGGTCCATTTGGTAGACGTTGGCGAGGCTCCTGGCCCGCTTCGAGGACAGGGCGAACCAGGAGAACTCGTTGACGCCGACGAAGGAATCCGACTGGATCTCGGAGTTGCCGAACCACTTGTGGAAGTCGGTCGTGTAGCCGGGGACGTGCTTCCAACCGCCCGCCTTGAGGGCCTGGCTGACGAAGTTGGTGCAGTCCCCGCCGGCGCCGGCGTCGCTGAAGTCGGGGTAGTCCGGGTTGTACCGGTTCCAGTACTTCGTCGCGTAGGCCGCCATGGCGTTGTAGTCGTAGCCGGTGGCCTTGAAGTCCTTCGGGTCGGCCGGCGCGGGGCGGGTGGTGGCCGAGCGGGTCGCCGAGGGCGGGTCGTCGCTGGTGGCCGGCGCGGCGACGGAGGGCTTGGCGACCTGGTTCACCGCGAGGTAGCCGTCGTCGGTGTCGCGGACGCCGGTCAGTTGCCAGTCACCCTTGCGGTCGGCCTGGAAGGCCAGTTCGTGGTGGGCCTGGAACCCGGTGGTCTTGGGGTCGCTGGCCTTGGCCTTCTGGTACGTCAGGGTCGTGGTCTCGGTGACGTCGACCGTGGCGTGCCGGCCCCGCACCCGGGTGGCGTCCAGCGTGACGCGGGTGTGGGACCCGCTGTACTTCTCGCCGAGTTGGGCGAGGCGGGACTTGCGGGCGCGCAGCGCGTCGAGCGTCGAACCCTCCTCGCGCGACTGCGTCTTGGACAGCCGCACCTTTCCGGTGAAGCCGGACGTCCGCTGCGGGTGCGACGTCTGACGCCCGCTCGGGGCGTCGTCGATCAGGGACTGGGTGCGATCGGCGAAGACCGCGTCGGCCAGGCGTTGGAAGGTGGCCTTGGTCGCCGCGTCCACCGTCGGGTCGTCGACGACCGCGGCGCCCGCGGTCCAGTTGGGTAGCACGATTCCTGCGGCCACTGAGGCTGCCGCCACCGAAACCAGGGTGGCGCGGCTCCGCTTGCGGCCTATTTTTCTTGGTTTTCTTGATTTCAACGATGTTCCCCTCTACGCCGGTACATGGACCGGGCGTTCGCATTTTGGCACGAGATGTGTGAAGAATGTGAAGGGGTGTGCACGAGGGAAGACAGGTCGTTCCAGGGCTACTTGACGACCGTGGACCAGTCCGGGGACTGCGCAGGGTCCAGCCCGCGCAGGCGTTGCAGCGTTTCGGGCTTCTGCACGTCGAGCCAGTCGGCGAGTTCCTTGAAGGACACGCACTTCACGCCCTGCTTGTCGCAGGTGTTCTTGACCACCTGGTCGATGGCCTTCATATAGATGCCGCCGTTCCAGTCCTCGAAGTGGTTGCCGATGAACAGCGGCGCCCGGCTGCCGTAGTAGACGCGGTTGAAGCCCGCCATGTAGGAGGCGACGGTCTGCCGTTGCCAGTCGGCGTACTTGGCCGGATCGCCCTTGGTCTCGCCGTGGGACTGGTTGTAGAGGAAGTTGAAGTCCATGGACAGGCCCTGGTAGTTGCCGCCGGGGTACGGCAGCATCTGGAGCGGGAAGTCCCAGACGCCGTCCTTCTTGGTCGGCCATATCTGGAAGTCGCCCGGGGAACTGGCGTCGTAGCGCCAGCCGTAACTCCTCATGGCCTTGAGCAGGTTCGGCTGGCCCTCCAGGCAGGGGGCGCGACCACCGGTCACCTCCTTGCGGAAGTCGAACGGCAGGGCCGGGGCGTCCCGGTTGCCGGTGTTGGTCTTCCACTTCTCCACGAAGTCGTAGAACTGGTCGATCTCGCTCTTCCACTCGGCGACGCTCCAGTCACCGCCCCCCTTGGCGCCGCAGAAGTGGCCGTTGAAGTGGGTGCCGATCTCGTTGCCCTGCTCGTAGGCCGCGGCGAGTTGGGTCAGGGTGGTGCGGATGTGTGCGTCGGTGGGGTAGCTGATCGCGGCCGAGCCCACCGGGTGCTGGGGCGGGTGGTAGAGGTGCTGCTTGCTCTTGGGCAGCAGATAGATGCCGGTGAGGAAGAAGGTCATATGGGCGTTATGGGCCCTGGCCAGTTCGCGGTAGTGCGAGAAGAGTCGTTCGTCGCCCTCCAGCGCACCGTCCCATGAGAAGACCACGAACTGGGGTGGCTTCTCACCGGCCTTGAGCGGCACCGGCTTCAACTGCCCCTTCTGCGGGCCGGTGTAGGAGGTCGAGCCGTCGCCGAGGACCTTGGTCTTGCCGTCCCACGGAGGTTCCTTGCGGGCCTGTGGCGGCCTCTGGTCGGCCGGTGCGGCTGCCTTGCTGCCGGAGGGGGCCGGGGCGTCGCCGTCGGTCTGGGCGAACACCAGGTACCCCGCGACGGCCGAGCCGGCGACGAGGCCGGCGGCCGCGAGGGCGGTGAACCGGGTGCGGACGGTGCGGACGGTGCGGCGGGACGCGCGGGCCTTGCGGCGACGGCCGGGAGTGGACTTCATGCGGGGCTCTCATCTGCGAGGGAGGTTCCGGTGCGGTGCGGGTGGGCGCGGACGGTCCGCCGGTCAGCGCAGGGGACTCATGGCGCCCGCCCAAATGTCGTAGGGGACACCGCCGGTGGCGGAACCCGCGAGCCCCTTCAACGGCAGCGGTTCGAGGCTCTTGGCCAGGTCCATGCGGTAGACCACCACGGCCGTCGACACGGTGCGGGCCGTGCCGACGTACCAGGCGGCACAGTCGTCGGCGGTGGTGCCGGCCTTGCCGGACACCGCGGCCGAGGCGGGAGCGGCGCCCGGGTGGGCCAGGCGGAAAGAGTCCGTGAGCGCCTGCGTCACCTCCCCGGCCACCCGGGCGCCGACCGCGCGGCGCGCCTCCGGGACGTCCAGCCGCACCGCCGAGCCGTTCCGGGTGATGCGGCGCACGGAATACGGCTCGGTGTGCCGCCCCGCGGCGGCGAAGGTGGTGTAGCCGCTGGCCATGCGGATCGCGCTCGGCGTGGAACTGCCCAGGGACAGCGCGGGTACTTGGGGCCCCATGCTGGACGACAGCAGTCCGGCTGCCTGGGCGGTCTGCTTCACCTTGTCCAGGCCCGCGTCCATGCCCAGTTGCATGAACGGGGTGTTCACCGACCTGGCGAGCGCCTCGCGCAAGGTGATCCGACCCCACGACCGCCCGCCGTCGTTGTGCGCCGAGACCTTCTTGCCGCTGCGGTTCCAATAGGGGCCCTCCGGCGTGCTGACGGGCACGTCGTCGTCGCCGTCGTAGAGGGACTGCGGGGTGACCTGCTCCCGGGGCGCGTCCCGCCGCTTGACGGCGCCGTGCTCCAGACCGGCCGCGTACACGAACGGCAGAAAGGCCGAACCGGACGGCACCGTGGTGGCGTTGGACTCGTTGAAACCCTGCTTGCGGTGGTCCGGGCCACCGTAGACCGCGAGGATGCGGCCGTCGGTGGCCACCGACGCGACGCCGTAGTGGGCGGCGGCCGCCGCGTCCGGGTGGGCCCGTTGGACCTGTTGGCGCGCCTTGGCCACCACGGAGTCGAGGGCCGCCTCCCGCTTGCGGTCGAAGGTGGTGTAGATCTGGTAGCCGCCAAGGTCGAATTCCCTGTCCGAGAGGTGCCCGGCGTCCTTGGCGTACTGGGAGGCGAGTTCCACCAAGTAGTCGCTCTGCTCACCGGTGTCGTACAGCGGGTTCCGCTTGAGCGGCTCGGGGAACGTCCGGTACGTGGCCCGCTCGGACGGCGACAGCTTGCCTATCTTGACCATCCGGTTGAGGACCCAGTTCCAGCGCTCCACCGCACGCTTGTGGTTGGCCGCGCTCAGCGTGGGGTCGTACAGTCCGGCGCCCTTGAGCAGCGAGGACAGGAACGCGGCCTCGCTCACGTTGAGTTCGCCGACGTCCTTGCCGTAGTACGCCTGCGCGGCGCGCTGGATGCCGTAGGTGCCGCGGCCGAACCAACTGGTGTTGAGGTACCCCTCCAGGATCGCGTCCTTGCTCATCCGGTTGTCCAGCTTGAGGGCGATCAGCGCCTCGGTGAACTTGCGGCCGAGGGTCTGATCCTGGTTGAGGTAGACGTTCTTGACGTACTGCTGGGTGATGGTCGAGCCGCCCTGGGTGTCGCCCCGACCGACCGTGCGCCACAGGGCGCGGGTAATGCCCGTGAACGAGACGCCGGCGTCGCTGTAGAAGCTCTCGTTCTCGGCCGCCAACACGGCCCAACGGACGTCCTCCGGTATGCCCTTGAGCGGCATCGCCTGCCGCTGCACCCAGCCGGTGCGGGCCATGGGGGTGCCGTCGGACCAGAAGAACACGTTGTCCTGCTGGGTGGCGTAGGTGTTGAGGTCCTTGGGGATGTCGGTGGCGGCGTAGACGATCCCCAACAACAGTCCGGACAGGCCGATGACGGTCGACGCGATGCCCAGCCACTGCCGGCCGGAGGGTATCCAGCGGCGCCAACCGGCGCGGCCCGGGCGCGGATAGTGGGGTCTGAGCCGGCGGGCGTACGGCGTCAGCCGCGCGATGAGGGAGGCCGGCAGCGCGCCTTTGCGTAGGAGGCCGGACGGTGACGGCGCGGCCCTACGGCGGTCGGCCCGGCCGCCGGGCGGCTCCGGCCTGCGTATCAGCAGGGTCTCTTCGGTGAGCGCGGGAGGTTCGATCCTGAGCTGCAACGTGCGCTCGGGGTCCACGGGTTGAGGCGCCCGGGCGTCGCCTGCCGCGTCGGCGACGGGCTCCCGGGGCGTGGCCCGTCGGCGATCCCAAGGCGCGTGGCCCTCATCCGGACTGTCCGGCCCCCGCCCGGTCCCTGTCACTGAAGTCTTCCCTCCGCACTGTGCGTGTGGCTCGCACGGGGGTGGCGCAGTCGCCGCCCCAGCCCCCCAGCCACACCGCGGCCTTCACCACTTGCGCAAATCTATCAGCGATATTTTCTAAATCTCCACGCAATGTCCGAACGGAAACAAACGGAACAGATGGCCAGGGCCGGGCGGCCCCCGCACCGCAGTTGGGGGCAGGGCCACCCGGCCCTGCCCCCTCCGCCCAGTGGTGTCGACGCGTCACATGAGCAGTGCGAACACCGCGGCCATGCCCAGCCCATGGCCGCGTGACAGGCGGGGCCGAACGCCTGCGCCGCCCCGGGTGACGAAACCCGACGCCACCTCGGGGGCGGAGCGCGCCACGTCGAAGGCGCGCGCCAACCACCGCAGCGCGACCACGACCAAGAGGACGGCAAGCACCGCGGCGGTCGGCCGCTGACCGGTGCCGACCCACCCCGTCTTCGTGGCGCCGGAAGCCTCCGCCATCGGCATGCCAGGCATCTCGTCCATGGCCTGCCCGCCGCCCCGACCGGCAGACATCGGCGAGGAACCCATCACGGCGCCCATCCACGCCATGGCCCCCAGCATCAGCACGTGCGGCAGGGTGACGAGCAACGCCCGCCCACGATCCGCGGATTGGGCTCGGAGCGGCCCGTGACGACATGGAGTCCGTGGCCGATCCGGTCCGCCACGGTCCCGTCGCGAGCGACGACCGACCGCAACCCGTAGAGCACCGGAAGGGCGTAGAGCGCCGTAAGGACCCAGCGCAGCCCGATCGCGGCGATCACGGGGCCACCCGCCCTCCGCGTCGCCGCCGTACGGCGCCCACGGCCAGGTCCGTGAGGAGGAACGCCAGCAGCGGCAGGCCGAACAGCGGGACGTAAGTGCCCACGACGGCAAGCGCGACCACGGCCGGCGCCAGTACCCGCCCCGGCAGCCGGCGCCATGCGCCACGCGCCGGCGCTCGCCCCAGGGCGCCGGCGGACCTGGTGGGCCGCCGCAGCCACCACATCCGGTAGCCCCAGAGGACCATGACGGTCAGGCCGACCGCGAGGAGCGCCAACGCGATCTGGTTGGCCAGGCCGAACAGCAGGCCCATGTGGGCGTCGACGCCCCAACGCGTCAGCTTGGCCAGCACCGGATAGTCGTCGAACTTCAGCGTGGCGGTCACCTTCCCGGTGGTCGGATCGACGGCCACCGAGTCCTGCCGCTCGGGCCAGGAGCGGGTGTTCTCCTTCACGACATAGGCCGAACCCGCCTTGACGGGCGGGGAGATGACGACCAGTCCGCGCAGCCCGGCGCCGTGCGCGGCGGCCGCGACGGCGTCGATGCCGACGTCCTTCGTGCCGACGGCGCCGGAACGGGTCCCGGAAGTGCTCCCGCCGCCCGTGGCGAGGGCCGTGGAAACCGTCGGAGTGTTGCCGCCCAGCGCGTCCTTGAGCTCGCCGATGCTCGCGCCGGCATGCGCGGACCAGGTCAGGCCCGTGGCGGACAGCCCCAGCAGGCCGACGGACGCCCACACACCCACCGCGCCGTGCCAGGACATGGTGCGGCGCCGACCCTTGGCGCCGCGGCGCGGCAGGACGAGGGTGCGCAACCGCTGCCGGGTGCGGGGCGCGCCGATCCACAGGGCGAGCCCGCCGAGGACCTCGACCCAGAGCCAACTGGCGGCGAACTCACTGTAGTTGCGGCCCAGCTCTCCCAGGTGCAGCGTGCGGTGGAGGTCGTCGAGCCAGGCGCGGACCGGAAGCCACTGGCCGTTGGTGCGCAGCGTGCCGAGCACCTGGTGGTCGTAGGGGTCGACGAACGCGGTGAGCGTGGTGCCGTCGGGCAACCCGGGCCGGTCGAAGACGACCCGGGTGCTGTCCGTACGACCAGGGGCCGGGCTGACCGACACCAGCGACCCGTCGGGCACCGCCCGCCTGGCGGCCGCGACCTGACTGGCCAGCGGGGCGGCCGCGCCGCGCGGGGTGACCGTCAACTCGTGCTGGTAGAGCGCCGATTCGAGTTGCGGCGCCGCGGTGTAGGCCAGCCCGGTCAGCGCCGCGACGAGCAGGAACGGGCCGACGAGGACGCCGGCGTAGAAGTGCAGCCGCAGCAGCAAGGGGCGCAGGTGGCGCCAAGTGCTCGGCGTGGCCGAGGGGTTGGCCGCCACGACCTCGGGCCCGTTGCCCACGGCGGGCGAGCCGCCGTCGCCCGGCGCCCCGTCCGGTGGCGCAGCCGCCCCCTCTGACGCGACTGACGTGCTGCGACTTGCGGCCATGGCGGACTCTTCTTCCTGCGGGTGTCGTCGATCGTCGACCGATGTCTACGGTCCGCAGGAGGAGTCGGAGCGTTGGCGCGAGAAGTTCCCGCGCATGCGAGGTGAGCGTCGTCACCCTGGAGAAGGGTGGAGGGGGCGGGGCGGGCGCCCGCAACGCCCGGGTGACCGTGGCCCCCACGGTCACCCGGCGCCGGCCCCCGTGCCGCCTCAGCGGTCGTCGTGGAGCTCCTGGTGCATCTGCGGCTGGTCGTCCTGGTCGTGGGTGAGGGCGAAGCGCTCGACGCCGTTGAACGCCTTGGAGGCGATACCGAGGATCTCCTTGTACGGGTTGACGCCCACGGTCTCCTCGACGGCGCCGCCGAGGAGGCCGCCGCCGATGCCGCTGAGCACGTCGTGCCCGGCGGCGAGCGGCTTGCCGGCCAGGTCCAGGACGCTGCGCGGGAGGCCGGCCAGGTCGGCGTACTTGTCGGTGAGCGCCACGCGCACCATGGCCATGTAGGCGTCGTGCGCGCCCGGCGGCAGGAACTTCCGGTAGAAGTCGACGGCCTGCCGGGTCATGAAGACGCCGTCGTCGGTCTTCTGCCACTCCTTGTCCCGCTGGGAGTTCCACACCTGCTCGGCCTCGTCGGCGTCCTTGGGCACCAGCCACTTCTCCGGCGTACCCAGGTAGTGGTTGATGTAGTGCCAGGCGCAGATGAAGCCGTGGGCGTCCTCCCGGGAGACGTGGATGCCGAGGTTCTTCATGGACTGGAGGATCTGGGTGCTGAAGACGCAGGTGGCGCCGGTGGTGTACTTCTGCGAGACCGGCTCGCCCCACCTCGCGTAGTCCCACTCGCCGCTCTTCTTGTGGAGCTGCCGCACCGAGGCGTGGACCAGGCGCACCTTGGTGACGGTCGCCGCCAGCGAACCGTCCCGCAGGGCGCCCTTGTTGCCCATGTCGAGGAAGAGCCGCGAGGACTGCGACAGCCGTCGGCCCGGCCCCTCGACGCCGCCCAGGCGCCCCGTTGAGCGGAGGGTGAACGCGCCGGTGGGGGAGAGGTAGGTGCCGATGAGCCCGACGGTCCCCTGGAGCATCGACGCCTCACCGTGGTGGTGGGCGAAGAACCCCTCTGCGGCCCTGACGTCCGCCTCGCTCCAGCCCGGCGGCTCGGCCGCGGCCTCGTCGAGGAACTCCCGCAACCGCCCGGGGAGTTGGGAGTTGTCCTGGCCCGGCTTCAGCGTCCCGATCGTGCGGAACAGGCCGTTGACGCCGTCGACCTCCCCCTTGTCGATCAGATCGGAGACCAGCGCATCGGCAAGCGGGTCACCGGCCTGGTTCGCCGCCTCCAACTCGGCCGCAACCGTCTCAACCGTCAAAGCCATGGTGAGCCTCCATTTCTTGTCGTCTCTTGTTGCTTCTCGTCGTTGCTCGTCGTTGCTTGTCGTCTCGGCATCGCGCCACCGGATGCCCGGGTCGCCCGGGGCATCTGGGGTGTTCGCGAGTGCGTGTCGCCACCCGTGTCGTCATGCGTGTCGTCCACCCGGGGCGCCGCACGGCACGGGAGCGGGCGGACGAACCGGTCGGGCCAAGATGTCCGAGGAACCTCACGCTCATGCGGCGAAAATCCGACGACTACCCTTATGAGGTAACCCGAGGCGCACCCCCGCGCACGAGGGCGCACTCCCGCCCGCGGAGGCGCACTTGCCGACGACCGGAACCGCGGGGCGCCCAAACCACTCGACGCCGTGCCGCTGGTGCGCCCTGCGCGCGTGCCCTCCGCGGTTTCACGGGCGCGTGGATGCCACGGATACGCGGGGCCGAGGGCCGGCCGCCGCGATGCGTTGGGTGACGCCATGGCGCACAGGGCCATGGGCGAGTGAGACCGTCAGCCGGTCAAACTCCGTGTGGTGAGCGGGAGTTTCCACGCGTTGCGACGGTGCATGGCGGTGAGGCTGTGGTGCAGGGGAGAGGGCGGGACGGCCAGCACTGTGCAGCAGGCGCGTGCCACGCAGTACCGGGAGACCGAAGGCCACATTCCGCGACGCAGCCGGCCGCGGGCCCCGGCGCCGATCACGAGCAGGTCGTCGCCCCGGTCGGCGGTCGCCACCAGCACCCTTCCCGGTGTGCCGCGCGCGACCAGAGCGTGGAGCGGGACGTGTGGCCCGTCGCTGCCGAAGGCGGTGTCCAAGGCATCCATGAGCTGTTCACTCGCCATGCGGTGCCACGCGGTCACCAGGGACGCGCCGCGGCAGGGGAGGTCGCCACCGGGCGGCTCCCAGGCCAGTACGGCCCACAGTTCCGCACTCCGCACGCGGGCTTCCGCGGCGGCCCGATGCAGAGCCGTCACGCTCCCCAACGAACCGCTCACGCCGACCACGACGCGCGAGCCCAGGGGTTCGGCCATGGGCCACGCTCCTTGAATGTGCCGCCCTCGCGCGACCCGAGTCGCGCTTACCTGTCGCGACCGAGCCCCGCGTCTCTGTCGCGTTCATCGAAGCGCCGCCGCAGCAGCGATCCCGCCTCGTTGGCGCTTCCCATACGCGGGTGGAGGAGACCCTGACGACGTCATGATGCCGGCCGGCCAACGGGTGGGGATGCCGGCGCGTTGGGTGGTGCGGTGTGGATTCTGCGGCAGGCATGGGGCTGTTGAACGGTACGACCAGGTACGGCTGGATACCACCGGTGACCACGTGGGGACGCCGCGACCGCGGCCTCGGGCTTGCGGTCGCGGCGGCGGAGGTTCGGCGCGACGCTGGCAGGAGAGCGTGGTTCGCCTCCCCCTGCGGGTGCGTCGGCGGCCGCGCCGAACAGGAAGGCAGCGGTCATGGCAGCAATGCCGGACAAGGGGCAGCAGCGGAGCGTCTACCACGGCAAAGTCGTCGTCGGCGACGCGTTGTTCGCCGGTGTGGCGCTCACGGTAAGCGGCCCCCTCAGCATTCTTCAGGGCATCACCGCAATCACCCGCGACCGGGTCTTCTCCGCGCTCGGATATGCCTACCGATTCGACCTCACCGCGTGGGGCTGGATTCACCTCGTCATCGGTGTGGCACTCTTCGTCGTCGGCGTCGGAATCCTCCTCGACATGGTCTGGGCGCGCGGAGCCGGCATCGCAGTGGCGGGGATCAGCCTGATCACCCAGTTCATGTTCGTGCCGTACTACCCGGTGTGGTCCATCATCGTGATGGCCTTCGACCTCCTCATCGTGTGGTCGCTGAGCAGGTCATTCCACCCGGCGGCCGGCGGCCGGTAGACGAGGACCAGGCCGCCGTCATCCGAGAATCCCCGGCAGGTGGAAGCGTCCGTCCTGCCGGGCCCACTCGCGTCCCGGTGCCCCCACGCTGCCGGTTCCTCGCCCACCACCCCGCCCGCAACGAGGCGTTGTGAGCCCACCCGCCAGGAACCCTCAGGGGCCGGGCGCTCACGTCGTGTTGTGTCGGGCAGATCAATAAGAGGTTAGGCTTACCTAAGTCTTGCCGGGGGTGGGGGCTTCACGCGCGCCGTCCGGACGGACTGTCGACCGCAGTCGAGCGGGCCGTGCGCACCGCGGCCCCCGAAGAAAAGGACCTGGCATGGCCATCGCCTCGCGCCGGATATCGCGCCGTCTCCTCGCCGCCTCGGCGGTGACCTCGCTGCTGTTGGTCACCAGCGCCTGCGGCAGCGGGGGAGACGACGACAGCGCCGCCGCGAGCGGTAACGGCGTGTTCCCGGTGTCCATCAAGAGCGCGCTGGGCACGGCCACGATCAAGAAGGAACCCAAGCGGATCGTCACGCTCGGCCAGGGCTCGGCCGAGACGGCAATCGCCCTGGGGCACACGCCGGTTGGTGTGGAGGAGTACGCGTGGGGCAGCGACAAGTCCGGTTACCTGCCCTGGATCCGGGACGCGGTGAAGAAGTCCGGCGACCCGCTGCCCAAGCAGTTCAAGGGGGGCGATCAGCTCGACATCGAGGCGATCACCGAACTGGCCCCCGATCTGATCCTGGCGCCGTGGTCGGGCATCACGGCCAAGCAGTACGACCTCCTCAAGGACATCGCGCCGACCGTCGCGTATCCGGACAAGGCGTGGAGCACCCGCTGGGACCAGCAGATCAACACCATCGCCAAGGCGGTCGGCCAGCCGGCGAAGGGCACCGAGCTGATCAAGGGCATCAAGAAGCAGCTGGCCGATGCCGCCGCCGCCCACCCGAACTACAAGAACGCGACCTTCTCCTACATCTACACCTCGGGGCCGGGCACGTTGGGCGTGTTCAAGCCCGAAGAGCAGCGGGTGGAAATGGTCAAGTCCCTGGGGCTCAAGGTCGATCCGGTGGTCAACACCTTCAAGGAGACCGACGGCACCGCCTCGTCGCTGATCGGCCTGGAGAACGCGGACAAGCTGAACAAGAGCGACGTCCTGTTCACCTTCTACTCCGACGGCAAGACCCGGCAGGAGATCGAGAAGCAGTCGCTGTACGCGGCCATGCCGGCGGTCAAGAAGGGTGCCGTCGTGGCGAGTTCGGACAACTCCTTCGTCACCGCCTCCTCCATGATCAACCCGCTGACCGTGCCCTACAGCATCAAGCGCTACCTGCCGCTGATCGACGGCGCGGTGAAGAAGGCCGGCAAGTAGCGCGGGACGGGGTGCACACATGACCGCGACCATCGACACCGCGCAGCAGCGGACCCCGGTGCGCCGGCCCGGCCGACGCACCGCCGCCCTGCTGCTCCTCGCCCTGGCGGCCCTGGCCCTCGTCTGCCTGGCCAGCATCATGTTCGGCAGCAAGACCCTGGCCCCGGGCCAGGTGTGGGACGCCGTCACCGGCCACGGCGACGCCTACACCACCACCGTGGTCGAAAGCCGCTACCCGCGCACCGCGTTGGGAATCGTGGTGGGTCTCGGCCTCGCCGTGGCAGGCGTGCTGATGCAGACGGTGACCCGCAACCCACTGGCCGAACCGGGCCTGTTGGGCGTCAACACCGGGGCCGCCGCGAGCGTGGTGGCCGGCACCGCGTTCGCCGGCGCCGCCGGGCAGACCCAGACGCTGCTGTGGGCGCTGCCCGGCGCCCTGCTGACCGGCGTGTTCGTCTACGTCATCGGCACCCTCGGGCGGGGACTGAACCCGGTGCGGCTGGTGCTGGGCGGCGCGGTGCTCACCGCGGTGCTCAGCGCCTTCATCCAGGCCGTCACGCTCAGCCGCCCGCAGGTCTTCGACAGCTACCGCTACTGGGTCGTCGGCGCCCTCGGCGGCCACGACTGGGACGCCGTGCGGGGCGTGCTGCCGCTGGTAGTCGCCGGATTCGCGGTGGCCCTGTTCCTGGGCCGCGGCCTCAACATCGTTGCGCTGGGCGAGGATTCCGCCACCGCCCTCGGCGCCCGCCCGGAGCGGGTCAAGGCCGCCGCGCTGCTGACGGCCACCCTGCTGAGCGCCGCCGCCACCGCGGCCGCGGGGCCGATCGCCTTCGTCGGCCTGGCCGTTCCGCACCTGGCCCGCACCCTCCTCGGGGCCGACCTGCGGCGCCAGCTCGCGCTCAGCGCCTTGCTCGGCCCGACCCTGCTGCTGGCCGCCGACGTCATCGGACGGCTCCTGGTGCGCCCCCAGGAGCTGATGGTCGGTGTCGTCACCGCCTTCGCCGGAGCCCCCGCCCTTCTGATCGCCGTCCGTAGGATGCGAGCCGCCTCGTGACCCACTCCCTCACTCCCGCGCCCGCCGCCGCCGTTCGGCGGCCGCGGCCGGGCAGCCGAAAGTTCCTCCTTACCCTCGGGTCGAGGGTCGCTCTGCGGGTCCCGGTCCGGATGTTCTGGGTCGGCGTCGCCCTGTGCGTGGCCATCCTGGCGGCCTGCACCGCCACCCTCACCGTGGGCCGCCTCGGCATCGCCCTGCCGGACCTGCCCTCGGCGTTGACCGGCCATGCCACCGGCGTGAGCTCCTTCGTCCTGGACCGGTTGCGCGGACCGCGGCTGACGGTGGCGGTCGCCGCCGGCGCCGCCTTCGGACTGTCCGGCGCCCTCTTCCAGTCGGTGACCCGGAATCCGCTGGGCAGCCCGGACGTCATCGGCCTCGGCCCCGGAGCCGGTGCGGGTGCCGCACTGGTCGCCCTGCTCTTCCCGGGCGCACCGGTCGCGTTGGGGGCGCTCGGCGGGGCGCTGGTGGCCATGGCGGTGGTGTACCTGTCGACCGGGAGCGGCTTCCGTAACCCCACCCGACTGGTCATCGCGGGCATCGGGGTCTCGGCGATGGCCACCGCCTTCATCCAGTACATCGTCTACGCCATCGAACGCGACCAGGCCACCGTGCTCAGCTCGTACCTCAACGGCAGCCTCACCGCCCGCTCTTGGGACGACGCGGCAACCATCGGCGTGGTGCTGCTGCTCTGCGCGCCGTGCGCCGCGCTGCTGTCCCGCCCGCTGGGCATCAGCGAGATGGGCCGGACCACGGCGGCGGCCTTGGGCGCGCGGCCTGACCGCGCCTTCACTGGGGCCGTGCTGCTGACGATCGTGCTCTCCGCCGGCGCCGTCACGGTGGCCGGCCCGATCTCGTTCATCGCACTCACCGCACCCCAGATCGTCAAGCGGATCACCCGCGGCACCGGCCCACACCTGGCGCTCTCCGCACTCTCCGGCGCCCTGCTGCTCGTCCTCGCCGACCTGGCGGCCCAGAACGCTCCGGTCTTCGGCAAACTGCCCGTCGGCATCTGGACGATGGCGCTGGGCGGTGCGTATCTGGGCTACCTGCTGCTCCGCGAGTGGCGCCGCGGGGCCCTGTGACGGGCGGGCCACTAGGGCTTGTCTAGGCCGGGCGCCGTAGCACGACGCGGTGGGCGGCGGTCTTCTGCAAGAGGCCGTAGGCGAGGACCGGCAGCAGCAGATGCGGTTTGTCCGGGAGCGCCGTGCTGATCAGCACGGCGCTCGCGCTGCTGTTGTTCATGCCGCAGGCGAGCGTGAGCGACGAGGCCGCGGGCGGGTCCAGCCGCAACAGCCGGGCGGCGCACCGGCCGAGCACGAACGACAGCAGACAGACCAGCGCCGCCACGACGAGTGCCGCACCCAGCAGCAGGGGCCGCGGCCGGGCGAGGAACGAGCCCAGGGCGCCGCTGGCGTTGACGTACGTCAGGACCAGTGAGCCGGCCAGGGCCGCCGGCACGACGGTGCGCAGTCCCCGCTCCAACCAGGCCGTGGGCAGGGCGAGTCGGAGCAAAATGCCCGCGGCGCAGGGCAGCACCACGCCGGCGAGGGCGAAGCCGCCGCCCGCCGTGTGGCCGCTCGCGGCGAGGGAGTCGGCGTAGCCGCCGCTGAGCAGCGGGGACAGCAACGCGATCAGCGTGGGCGCGGTGAGCGGGCACAGGAGGGTGGAGGCGAGTACCAGCCCCACCATCGTGGGCTGGTCGCCGTCCCCCTTGCCGGTCCACACCGTGGCGCCGGCGGCGACGGGCATCGCGACGATCAGGATCATCGCGGTGACCAGCCCGCTGCCGCCGTCGGTGTCGGGCGACCGGTGCAGCAGGAACGCGACGACGGGGATGACCGCCAACGGGATCGCCAGGTGCAACGCGAGCCCCACGAGCAGCGCCCCCGGGTGTCGCAGTACCCGGCCGAGCTCACGGACGGGCACTTGGAGCCCCGCCGAGAACAGCACCAGCGACAGCAGGAACGGGGCGGTGGACAGCGGGAGTTGGGGCAGCGGACCGAGTGGCAGGGCGTGGGTGCGGCGCAGCCAGAGGCCGGGGCCCGGCAGGATCAGGGCGCCGGCGTAGGCCAGCAGCACGGCTCGGCCCAGACGGCGTCGCAGCCAGGCGGTCGCGCGGTCAAGGGGTGCGTGGGCGGTGGTCGGAGCGGGCAAGGCGGCCTTCTTCCGTCGTGGGGTCAGGGGCGGGACGGAGGGCCGCTATGTGGGGGCGAGGGAAGTGCGTGTGCATGGCGTCATGCTGCTCGTGCCGCGCGCGCGAGGGGAGCGGTACGCGGCGGCAGTCAGGATGCGTTCAGGTATCCGATGGGACGGTCGGGCACCCTGACCCGTGGGGCGCCTGTGAGGTGCCTGTGAGACTTCTGTGAGTCCGCGGCTCCGGGGACGCTCAGCCGGCCGGCAGCCGGACCGTGAAGCGTGCTCCGGGGGCGTGCGTGGCGTCGTAGGACACCTCGCCGTCGACGGCGCGGGCGAGGCGGCGCGCGAGCGACAACCCGAGCCCCGCGCCCTGGTGTCCGTCGCCGGCGTCCGCGCGCCGGCCCGGCTGGAACAGTTCGTCGACGAACGCGCTCGGGACGCCGGGGCCGTCGTCGACGATGTCGATCCGCACGGCGCCCGGGGCGTGCCGTGCGGAGGCGGTCACGTGGGAGCGGGCGTAGCGGACGGCGTTGGCCAGGAGGGGGCTGACGATGCGTTCGAGGAGCGCGGGCGCGACCCCGACCTCCAGCGCGGTGGCTTCGCTCTCGACCGTCGCCGTCAATCGGCCCTCCGCGTCGATGCGTTGGATCAGACGGTCGAGGACGGGGACGACGTCGGTGGTCCCGGGGGCCGTGGCCGGTGGGTGCAGCGCGCTCTCGCGGGCGTCGTCCAGCAGCGTGTCGCAGATCGTGCGCATCGACCGGGCGGCCTCGGCGAGCACCTCGTGGGTGGCGCGGGTCTCCGCCTCCGTGCGGGGGCGGGCCCGCCACCAGTCCAGCTCGATCACGATCCGGGTGAGCGGGGTGCGCAGCTCGTGGGAGAGCTCGCCGGTCAGTCGCTGTTCGTGGCGGAGCACGGTACGGATGCGGTCCAGGAGCGCATCCAACGAGGCGCCCAGGCGGGCGAGTTCGGCCGGCTGCGCGTCGGTGCCGAAGCGGGCGTCGGAGCGCACGGCGCTCCACTGCGTGGCCTGGTCGGTCATCGTCCGCACCGGACGCAGCGCCCGACCGACGGCGAGGCGGGTAAGGACATAGGTGCAGGCGAGCATGACCGCGTCCAGGGCCAGCGACCCCCAGAGCAGGGTGTCGGCCGAACTGAGGTAGGGGCCGAGGTCCAGGGCGGCGACGACCGTGGCGCTGCTGCGCCGACCGCTCAGGGGGCGGGAGCACAGGCGGAGGGTGGGGGCGTCGTGGGCGCGGAGGGTCGTGCACGCCGGGGCGCGCTGCGCGGCGAGTCGTTCGGCGGCCCGGGCCAGCGGGCTGTCGACCGACGTCGACGGCGGCTTTTCGAGCAGGCGGGCGCCGGCGTAGATCCACACATTGGCGTCGAGGAGGCGGTCGTTGGCGGTCTCCAGGACGCGCACCCGGGGGCCGCTGGTGTCGACGGTCGTGGCCACGGCTGCGGCCCGGCTGCGCAGTTCGCGGTCCGCCTGGTGCTGTAGGTGCCGGTCCGTCGCCGCGTTGAACACCACGGTCAGGACGGTCATCAACAGGCCGGCGGTGGTCAGCGCCACGAGGGAGAGCCGCCCGCGCAGGGTGCGGGGCGTCAGAGGGGGGAGGCGGCGGCCGAGCGTCACGACAGGTGGTGCCCGATCCCGCGCGCCGTACCGAGCGTCAGCGTGCTGCCGGCCTCGCGCAGCTTGCGGCGCAACCGCGTCAGGTACTGGTCCAGAGTGTTGTCACTCACGTGTGCGCCCTCGGGCCAGCCCGCCCTGACCAACTCCCGGCGGCGCACGGTGGATCCGTCCGCGGCGACGAGCGTGGCGAGCAGTCGGAACTCCGTCGGGGTCAGGGCGATGCGGTCGCCGCGCACGGTGGCGCTGTGGCCGACCGGGTCCAGGAGGAGGTCCCCGGTCGTGGCCGTCGGGGCCGGTGCGGCCCGCTTGAGGGCGGCGCGGAGCCGGGCGATGAGCTCGGCGAGGTGGAAGGGCTTGGGGAGGTAGTCGTCGCCGCCGGCGGAGAAGCCGGAGAGCCGGTCGCTGAGTTGGTGCCGGGCGGTCAGGAAGAGCACGGGGGCGAGGAAGCCGTTGGCGCGCATCGCCTGGCACACGTCCCGTCCGTCCGCGTCGGGCAGCCCGATGTCGAGGACGGCCGCCGCGATGTCGGCGGTGGCCAGCCGCAGGGCCGTTGCGCCGTCGGGCGCGAGCACCGGGGCGAAGTCCTCCTCGGTCAGGCCACGACGCAACACATCGCGCAGGGCGTGATCGTCCTCAACGACCAGGATCTGGTGGCGCATTGTTCTCCTGCGGCTCCTCGGCCAACCGTCGTGAGCGTGCCGGCGACGGATGGGGGCGTGTGCGGCAACGAGCGGGCGACGCGGGCACCCCGGTCGCGACTCGCCGGTCTAACGACCGTCGGCGCCCAGCGTATTGCCCGTGGCGGGGCGAAAGCCGGCTCTCCCGGCGCTGCCGGGCCACCCGTGGGCGCGCAACGGGCCGACCTCGTAGCCTCGTTGCCGGCAGTGCAAGAAGTGGGAGAAGTGGGACGAGAAGGCCGATGCGCTGCCCGCGGGGCGTCCCCGGCACCCTGTATGCCGTAGACGACAGCGCATCGGAGCTTGGAGCGGGACGAGCACCCGCCGGATGCGGGTGGGCGGGTGTCCCAGGGGGCGCCCTAACGAAGTTCGGGCGTGGAGGGGAGAGTCGGTGCCCGTCTTCACCGTCGGGAACACCGCGGAACCAGCCCCGCAGACCGCGCCCCGGTGGCCGGAAACGGAACCTTGACCGCACTATCGCGTCCCCCGGGCCCGAAAAACAGGGCGTGAAACCCGCGCACTCACACCAGGAACCCCACACACGTACCACCGGAGCACTGGTGGGAGGTTCAACTCGTCAGCGGCATAGGCGCATTGCCGTCGTGCGAAGCGGGCGCTGGAATCACATTAGGTGAGGCGCGCCCGGTGCGCGAGGGGCTGTGCAGAGCGGACTGGTAGGCGTGCTGGGCGGGGACCCGGCCGTGGCCTCACCGTCTATCCGAGCGAGCTCTTCACCACCGGAGAAGCCTTGCCGCCGGGCCGCGGCCTGGGGATGTACTGGTCGGCCCAGGCGCTGATGATGTGGGCGGCCCGCTGCGCCTGCCCCCGTGCGGTCAGCAGATGGTCCGCGCCTTCGAGCGAGACGAAGCTGCGCGGGTGTCTTGCCTCGCGGAAGATCTCCCCGGCGTTGTCGATGCTGACGGTCTGGTCGGTGGGCGAGTGCATGACGAGCAGCGGCAGGCTCAACTCGGGTATCCGGTCGCGGAGTTGTGCGCGGCGGACGTCTTCGACGAAGGCGCGCTTGAGAACCAGGGTCCGCCCGCCGACGAACCACTCGTGCGACCCCTCGCTGAGCACGCGATCCATCACCGCGTCGTACTGCCGCTCGACGTGACTGGGCTCGACGGGCGCCCCGATGGTGGCGAGCGCGCGGACGCCGGGTGCCTCGGTCGCCGCGGCGAGGGCGGCGGCGCCTCCCCACGAGTGGCCCACCAACAGGTCTGCCGGCGTTCCCCGCTCCGCCATCAGGGCCGCCGCGCGGAGCGTGTCCTGGACCTTGACGGTGAAGGAACCGTCGCCCCAGTCGCCGTCCGAGTCCCCGATCCCGAGGTTGTCGAAGCGCAGCATGCCGATCCCCTCGCGCGCCAGCTGCTTGCTGACGCGCGAGGCGGCCGGCGAGTCCTTGCCGAGCGTGAACCCGTGCACGAAGATCCCCCAGCCTCGGATCTCGCCGTCCGGCAGGTCGATGACTCCGGCCAGTTCGGGGCCGACGACGCTCTGGAATCTCACTTTTTCGGACATGTTGCGATCACCTAGGCAGGGGTTGTTCGTGTGCGGTGGAGCGAGGCCGGGCACCGGCTGGTGCTCGGCGCGTGCTCCGAGCGGGACAGCAGGAGAGCAGGTACGGAGTCGGCGGCTACGCGGAGGTCGGCTTGGTGGCGAGCAGCGCGGTGATCTCCTCGGTGAGCTGCGGGCCGAGTTCGCCCCAGCCGTCCTTGTAGCCGTAGACGCCGGCCAGGGTGCGGGCCTCGTAGTCGCCGTTCATGATCTCGATGTCGGCCGGCGTGATGAGCGCCGGGTGGGGAACGCCGACGGCCGCCGAGACCTTCATCAACTCCTTGCGCAGGGTGCGCAGGTAGACGGCGGCCCGGGTGGACTTCGAGGTCGGGTCGAGGCCGCGGGCCAGCCGCGGGTTCTGGGTGGCGACGCCGGTGGGGCACTTGTCGGTGTGGCACTTCTGCGACTGGATGCAGCCGATCGACAGCATCGCCTCACGGGCCACGTTGATCATGTCGGCACCCAGCGCGAAGGCGACCGCGGCGTTCTCGGGCAGGCCGAGCTTGCCGGAGGCGATGAAGGTCAGGTCGTCGGTCAACCCCAGCTCGGCGAAGGTGCCGTAGACCCGGGAGAAGCCCATCCGGAAGGGCAGCGACACCGAGTCGGAGAAGATCAGCGGGGCCGCCCCGGTGCCGCCCTCGCCGCCGTCGATGGTCACGAAGTCGACCCCGCGGTCACCGCGCGCCATCAGCGTGGCCAGCTCCTGCCAGAAGCCCATCTCGCCCACCGCGCTCTTGATCCCGACCGGCAGACCGGTCTCGGTGGCGAGCAGTTCGACGAAGTCGAGCATCGAGTCGACGTCGTTGAACGCGGTGTGCCGCGACGGGGAGGCGCAGTCCTTGCCGAGCGGAATGCCGCGGATCTCGGCGATCTCCGGGGTCACCTTCGAACCGGGCAGCATCCCGCCCAGCCCCGGCTTGGCACCCTGGGAGAGCTTGATCTCGATCGCCTTGACCGGGGCGCCGGCGACCACGTCCTTCAGCTTGTCGATGTTGAAGCTGCCGTCCTCGTTGCGGCAGCCGAAGTAGGCGGTACCGATCTGGAGGATGAGGTCGCCGCCGTTGCGGTGGTACGGCGAGAGGCCGCCCTCGCCGGTGTTCTGCATCGTGCCGGCCAGCGCCGCCCCCTTGTTGAGCGCCGTGATCGCCGCGCCGGAGAGCGAGCCGAAGCTCATCGCCGAGATGTTCACCACGCTCGCCGGCCGGAACGCCTTGGCGCGCCCGCGCGGCCCGCCCAGCACCTTGGCCGAGGGCAGCGGGGCCTGCGGGTCGTGCGCGTCGGGCAGCGGCGCGGCGGCGAACGTGCGCTGCTTCAGGTACGCGTGCCCCTGCATGTGCTCGATGTCGTTGTCGGTGCCGAACCCGAAGTAGTTGTTCTCGCCCTTCGCCGACGCGTAGATCCAGGTGCGCTGGTCACGACTGAACGGGCGCTCCTCGTCGTTGGAGGTCACGATGTACTGCCGCAGCTCCGGCCCGATCGTCTCCAGCAGGTACCGGGCGTGCCCGATCAGCGGGTAGTTCCGGAGCAGGGCGTGCTTCTTCTGGACCAGGTCACGAGCGGCCACCAGTGCCAGTGCGGTTGCGGTGGCCGTGGCGATGCTCCGGGCGCGCATGAACGTTCCTCTCCTCGATGCTCGACCCCCTCGCCATGCGGTGGAGCCGTCGTGTCGTGTCGTGCCGTAACGGGCGTTGGGCGGCGGGCACGACCACGTAGGCGTCAGCGTCCGTCGGAGAACGCGAGATGATATTAGGTGCTCGCCCGGAGGGCAGTGGGGGCAGGGTCGCCGGGTGGGCGGTCGCCCCGGCCCACCGAAACCGTGGGTGATCGCCCGGCACCATTACGCGACCAGGCGCAGCCGGGCGTCCGCGAGTGCCGCGTGACCGTCCGGCGTCGGATGCACGCCGTCCGCGGCGCACCGGATGGTTGGATAGGGTGCCAACTGGCCGCCGATCCCGATGACTTGGCCAAGTCGAGGGCCGGGAAGGCGAGTTCGGGACCGCACGGACTGCACAGGCTGCACGGCTGCCGGCTTCCGCGGCGGCATACGGCGGGGAGCCGGACACGACGGGGGGCTCGCGTTGGATCGCCTGGTCGGAACGCATCGAGGAGTCGGCCCTACCGCAGGCCGACCGGACGCGGTGGGCGCGTGACCGGCCGACCGGCGCCCGCGGTGCTGCCCCCCTCGCTGCGCGCCTGGCTCGGGCCGGTTGCGGTCCTCGCCGCACTGGTGGTCGTCGTGCTCGGGGTCCGGTATGCCGACCACAACAAGCCCGGCGCAGTGGACGGGTGGATCCGGGCGGCGGTGGACGGCGCGGGGCCGTCGTGGCGGTATGTCGCGCTGGCCATGGACTTCTTGGGGGAGCCCGCCGGATCGGCGGCGCTGGTCGTGGCCACCGTGGCGGGCTGCCGGTGGCTCGGGCGTCCTCGCGCAGCGGTGTTCGCGGTCGCCGGGATCGGCCTGACGGTAGGGACGGCGACGTTGCTCAAGTCCCTGGTGGGGCGCACCATTCACGGCGACAACCTGTCCTACCCCAGCGGACACACCGCCTTCCTCACCGCGCTCTTCCTCGTGGTGGCGCTGCTCGTGACCGGCCGCCTCGGCCTCGGCGGGGCGGCCGGCGCACTACTGGTGTTCGCCGCGGCGCTGGTGGCCGGTGCCGCGATGGGATGGGCCCAAGTCGCCCTGGGCGCGCACTACCCGACCGACGTCCTCGGCGGCTGGTGCACCGCGGTGGCGGTGACGTCAGCGACCGCGTGGCTGGTCGACCAGGCGGCCGACCGGCTGGTCGACCGGAGGGCCGACGCCGACCGGCACGAGCACCGCTGACGACACGCGTCACCTCATCTCACGTCACCTCACGCCAAGCGGCGGAACGCCGGCTGCACCGGCCGCCCGCCCAGCCAGGGCGTGGGGTCGGCGGCGTCCAGTGCCTTCCGGTACACCGCACATGCCTGGGCCACCACGTCGACGGTGCGGTTGATGTCGGCGTCGTCGAGCGCGCTGCTCACCACGAACGACGGGGCCAGCACTCCGCCCGCGAG
Source organism: Streptomyces sp. NPDC057743 (assembly GCF_042798755.1). NCBI lineage: Bacteria > Bacillati > Actinomycetota > Actinomycetes > Kitasatosporales > Streptomycetaceae > Streptomyces > Streptomyces sp. NPDC057743. The sequence continues at coordinate 215,864 of NZ_JBHVJX010000003.1, read as the reverse complement.
GAGTTGGCGCAGGAACAGGGTGCGGTACCGCTGCGACGGCTGCCGGTTCTCGTCGAGGGTGGCGAAGACCAGGTTGCTGGCCCGGCCCCGGACGACGACATGGTCGCCGACGCCCGCGCCGGCCGCGGCATCGCGGACACCGGCGGCCAACCGCTCGCCGAGGGCGTGCAGTCGCGCGGTGATCCCCTCCTCGGCGTAGGTGGCCTGCACGGCCATCGCGGCCGCCAGCGCGTGCGTCTCCGCGCCGTGCGTGGTGGACAGCAGGAACACCCGGTCGTGGGAGTGCCGCAGCCCGCCCCGCTCCATCAGGTCGCGGCGCCCGGCCAGCGCGGAGACGGCGAACCCGTTCCCCAGCGCCTTGCCGAACGTGGAGAGGTCGGGAACGACGCCGTACAGGCCCTGGGCGCCCGCCTCGGACCAGCGGAAGCCGGTGATCATCTCGTCGAAGATCAGGACGCAGCCGTGTCGGTCGGCCAACTCGCGCAGGGCGGCGAGGTAGCCGGGCGGAGGCTCCGCCTGGCCCGCGGGTTCGAGGATCAGGCAGGCGACCTCGTCCTCGTACCGGGTCAGCAGCTCCTCCGTGGCGGCCAAGTCCCCATAGGGGAACGTCACGGTGAGCCCGGTGGTCGCCGCCGGGATGCCGGCGGACATCGGGGTGGTGCCGATGAACCAGTCGTCGACGGAGAAGAACGGATGGTCGCGGCAGAGAGCCACCCTCGGGCGGCCGGTGACGGCGCGGGCGAGGCGGACCGCGGCGGTGGTGGCGTCGGAGCCGTTCTTCGCGAACTTCACCATCTCGGCGGTGGGTACCGTGGCCAGGAAGCGTTCCGCGGCCTCGACCTCCACGACGGACGGCCGGACGAAGTTGCTGCCGCGGTCGAGTTCCCGCCGCACCGCCTCGATCACGCGCGGGTGGGCGTGCCCGAGGCTGACCGACCGCAGGCCGGAGCCGTACTCGACGTAGCGGTTGCCGTCGATGTCCCACACGTGGGCACCGCGGCCGTGGCTGATGACCGGGGCGAGGTCCTCGGGGTACTGGTCGTCGCCCTTGGCGTAGGTGTGCGCGCCCCCGGGGACCAGGTTGTGCAGCCGCTCGTTCGCCGCCCGCGACCGGGGCAGCCGGAACTCTTCGGTGGTCACGGCCGACCTCATTTCTCCGTGCTCCTGACACTGGATCGCTTTGCGTTGTCCGCACCGGGGACCTCGGCTGACCCGCTTGTCCTGCTGGGGGTCCGGGGGTTATCCCCCGGGAGATGCAGTAGGACGTCGGCGAGGCTCGGTGCCTCCCGGTCCCGCCGGGACATCGAGGTGACCGGCAGCGGCCAGGGAATGGCGAGCTCCGGGTCGTCGAAGGCGATCGTCATGTCCTCGGTCGGGTCGTGCGGACGGTCGATCCGGTACGAGGTGTCGGCGGTCTCGGTCAGCGCCTGGAAGCCGTGCGCGCACCCCGCCGGGACATACAGGGTCACCTGTGTCTCGCCGGACAGCTCGAAGAAGGCCCGGCCCAGGTAGGTCGGCGAGTCCGGCCGCAGGTCCACGACGACGTCGAAGATCCTCCCGTACGAGCACCGCACCAGCTTGGCCTCGCCGGCGCCGGAGCGCAGGTGCAGGCCGCGCAGCACGCCCCGGGCCGAGCGGGACACGCTGTCCTGGACGAAGGCGTCCGGGGCGAGGCCCACCGAGCGGAGCACGTCGGCGTCGAAGGTGCGGCAGAAGAAGCCGCGTTCGTCGGTGTGCGGCGTCGGCTCGAACAGGTACGCACCGGCGATCGCCGGCACTTCGGTCGCTTTGATGCCGGGCGCATTCATCGGGCCTCCCGTAAGGCGTGGGCGTGATGGGGCGCGGGGAACAGGGCCATGGTCAACGCGGCGAACTGGTCGTCGAGTTGGCGAGCGGCGACCGCGTTCCGCTCGGCGAGCACCCGGCGGAGTTCCGTCGCCTGCTGCTCCAACGCCCGGAATTGCTCCAGCAGCCGGTCGGCGTCGACTTCGCGGGCCGGGTGGCGGTAGGCGCAAAGCCCCATCCGGGCCATCAGCGCGTCGCTCTTCGCCGCGTAGCTGACCGCGAGCGTCGGCGTGCCGACCTTCAGCGCGCAGATCAGGTTGTGGTAGCGGATCGCCACCACGGTGTCGGCGGCCGCGGTCTCCTTCATCAGGTCGGCGAGCGAGGACGATTCGGCGGCGGTGACCAAGGGCGAGTCCACCGCGTCGAGGATCGCGGCGACCACCGGTGCGTCGCATGCGTCGCCGGTGAGCAGCCGGACCGGTCTGCCGTCCTCGACCAGCGCGCGGACGAAGCGCGTCGTCCCGTCGAGGTAGCGCCGGTGGATCTGCTCGGCCCGGGCGCGGTCGTCGTCGCTGCCGTGGAAGGCCATGACACCGACGCAGACCAGACCCGGCGGGACTGAGTCTTTGTGGGGTCCGGCCGCCTCCGGCGTCGGCAGGGCGAAGGCGAGGTCCGGGTAGACCTCGTCGCGCGCCGTGTCCACGCCCATCTCCCGCATCGCGTCGCGGGATGGGGCGTCCCGGTACGAGCGGTAGGCGGCCAGCCGCGCCGACCAGCGCACCAGGGCCCGGGTCGGCCGGCTGCCGATCGCGGCGGCGCCGACGCTGACCAGCGCCACCGGGGTGCGAAGCAGCCGGCCGGACGCGCAGAGCAGGAACAGCGCGTACGGGAAGCCCCACGGCCGCAGCGGCAGCGTGGCCTCCAAGACGCCCATGCCCGGCACGATCACCACGTCGTGCCGGCGCACCCAGGCGGCGGTGCGGACCGCGTCGACGAGCTTGCCCAGCCCCTTCGCCGCCATCGCGCCCGCGCGCGACGCGGTCCGGTACTCCCCGCGGTACCAGTGCAGCCGCGTCGCGGGAATCCCGTACCGGGCCGTGACGACGTCGGGGCCGCCGCACAGCGCGTCCACGACCGCGTCCGGGTGCGCGGCGCGGAGGTAGCCGAGCAGGGCCGCGAGCGACCCGTCGTTGCCGAGGTTGCCGGAGCCGAGCAGCCCGAACACCCCGACGCGCACCGGGGTTTGGTTCCCGGGCGTCATGCCTGCCTCCCCTCACGGCCTGCCACGAGGGCGTCGACGGAGACGCTGAGCCGGGCCGGGTCGACCGGGGCGCGGTCCTCGACCCGCTCGCCGGCGCCCGGCCGGACCCGGCTGGTCAGCCAGGCGGCGAGGTGGCGGTGGCACGCGCGCCGGTCGGCCGGGGACAGCGGCGCCCGCCGGATCGCCGAGGCGAAACCCCAGACGTACTCGGCGAGGAGACGGGGCGTCGGGTGCAGCGGGCCCGCCCGGCGCGGGTCCAGGTTGACGCACCGGGCGCGCTTGGAGGGGTTCGCCCGCTCGGCGCGGGTGGGGTGGTCGCGGCGGAAGTACAGCAGCTCCGGCACCTGGTGGAAGGGCCCGTGCAGGGTGATCTCGGCGACGAACGTGCGGTCCGCGTGGTGGTAGCTGCCGAGCGGCTTCACCCGGCGCAGCACATCGGCCCGCAGCACCCCGTAGAAGTCGTCGCCGCCCGGCTCGAACAGCAGACTGCGGAAGCGCTCCGGCGGGTGCGGCGAGTCGGTGGCCAGCTTGTACTCGTACGGGACCGTCAGCCGGCCCGCGCCGTCGATGATCGCCTGGCCGGCGTGCGCGAGGATCGCCTCAGGACGCTCGTCCAGTGCCTCCACGCAGCGCCGCAGCAGGTCGCGGGCGTAGAGGTCGTCGTGCGAGGCCCACTTGAACAGCTCGCCGCGGCACTCGGCGAACACCCGGTTGTGGTTCGGTGTGGCGCCGATGTTCCGGGGCAGCCGGAGGTACCGGATGCGCGGGTCCCGCGCCGCGTACGCGCGGCAGATGTCCTGGGTCCCGTCCGTCGAGGCGTTGTCGGAGATCACCAGCTCGAAGTCCTCGTAGGTCTGGCCGAGCAGGGCTTCGAGCGATTCGGCCAGGTACTCCTCGCCGTTGTATACAGGCAGGCCGATGGTCAGTCTTGGTGGAGCGGTCATGGGGTCCTCACTTCGGGGGTGGGGGAGTGGTGGCGCTCGCGCAGGGCGGAGTGCAGTTGCAGCCACCACACGGCCGAGCCGCTGACGGTCGCGGCGGCGACGCCCCAGGCCGAGCCGACGGTCCCGGCGGCCACCGCCCCGCCGAGCCCGCCGCCGACGTAACAGGCGGAGGCGAACAACTGGGAGCGCAGGCTGCGTTGGGCCGCGGCGAGGGCGCGCAACCCGGCCGCCGCGCCGGTGCCGAGACCGGCGCCCGCGACACCGAGCGTGATCGGCACGATGAGCTGCGCGGCGGAGGGCCAGACGCCGCCGAGCACCAGCGCGCCGAGCCGGTCCGGCACCATCAGCAGCGCCCCGCCCCAGAGCAGCGCGGCCGCGGCCTGACCGCCGCCCAACAGGAGGCAGAACCGTCCCAGTTGGTGCGGATCGCGCCGCAGCACCCGTGCCGCTTCCGGGACGGTGACCAGCGAAAGCCCCATCAGCACCGCGAGGAACGGGCCGAGCAGCAGCTCGGCGCCCCGGACCGCGCCCACCGCGCCGACCCCGACGATCGCGCCGAGCCCGTAGGCCCTCAGCTGGCTCGCGCCGCTGAGGGCGACGTTCTCGACCAAGTACCGGTAGCCCAGGTCGCGTTGCTCGCGCAGCCACCCGCGCGCCCGGGACATCCGGGGCCGGATGCCGGACTGGAGGCAGCCGTAACCCGCCGCCACCGCGGCGGACGCGCCCCAGGCGAGCACGAAGGCGGCCACGCTGCCCACCTGGGTCGCCACCACCATGGCCGGGACGAGCGCGACGCCGCAGACCACGTCGTTGACGAACGCCTTGCGCCCGGTGCCGGCGGCGAAGAACGCGAACCGCCAGGCGTCCTGCAGCAGCAGTGCCGGCAGCACGACGCCGAGGCAGGCGAACGCGGCCCCCACGCGCCCGCCGAGGGCGAGCCCGACCACCAGGCACCCCGCGCCGAGGGCGGTGCCGAGGCCGAGCGCGGTGCCCGTGGAGCGGGCTACCGCCGCGCGCCAGGACGCGGTCGGCACGCTGCTGAAGCGCACCACGAGCGGGTCGGTGGCCAGCCCGCGGGAGACGTTGAGCACCACGCCGTAGGTCACCCAGGCCAGGCTGAACACGCCGAACGCGGCCACCCCCAGCGAGCGGGCCACATAGATCCCCACGACGAAGTTGGACACGCTGGAGGCTGCCTGGTCGGCCAGTCCCCAGGACAGCCGGCCGACCATGGCCCGCTTGGCGGTCCGCCGGGCCGGGCCGGCCGGGGCCGCGGATGCCGTGGGTCGCCTCCCCCCGGTGGTCATCGGCGTCATGACGTGATCAGCCCGGCGGCGCGCAGGGCGTCGGCCGCTGCGGCGACGGTGTCGAAGGGCAGCCTGGACCGCTCGGCGACGTCCAGCAGACTGTGCTCGCCGTCGGAGAGGTTGAGCACCCACAGCATGGCCAGCTGGGTCCGCTTGGTGTCGCTGCGGCCGCCGAGCGCGTCGTACAACCCGCGGCGGCCGAGCTGCGGTTCGCCGTAGGGGCTGAGGTTGCGGTACCGCCGGTTGCGGTCCAGCACCGCACATGCCTCGCGGCAGACGGCGAGGGTGTCCGCCATCGCCTCCGGGGAGACGAAGTCCGGGTTGTCCGCCGAGGTGTGGTACTCGGGGTAGCCGGCGTACGGGGTGCGGCTGAGCGACCCCACACCGAGGTTGAATCCGGGCGAGCAGAACTGCCGCTCGTCGTAGCCGTACGGGGTGAACTCGTGGATGCGGTGCGGTCGTTCGGAGGCGGTGAGCACGTGCCGCATGACCCGGTCGATCTCCGCGTCGCCCCGTCTGCTCTGCTTGTACGTCAGTTGGCCCCGGTCTCCGGCGCAGGCCAGCACCAGGCCGTGCTTGACCCGGTCGATCCGCTCCGCGTTGCGGGCGAGCCAGGTGATCGCCCCGATGGTGCCGGGCGCGTAGAGGAACCGGTAGGTGTAGTACGGCGTTTGCGCCGCCAGCGACCGGGCCAGGAACGTCGCCACCGCGATGCCGGCCAGGTTGTCGTTGGCCAGCGACGGGTGGCAGACGTGGCAGGAGACGAGCACCTCGTCGGGGACCTGACCGCGGACCACGTGCTCGGCATAGGTGAGGTGGCCGTTCGCGAGGGTGGAGTCGATGCGCACCTCGTACGCGCCGTCCGGCAGCGCGTCCAGGGTCTCCTGGGCCAGGCAGAACCCCCAGTCCGGCGTGTAGTAGCTGGTGCGGTAGGGCACCCAGCTCGGGTGTTCCGGCAGGGTGTGCAGGTGGCCGCGCAGCTCGGCCAGTGGCATGGTCGCCGAGACCGGCACGCTGTAGCCGAGCACGTGCAGGCTGGACGCGGCGAAGTCGACGACCCGCTTGCCGGTGGCGTCGGCGATGTACGCGTCCCGGATGTTCCACTCCTGCGGCACCGTCCAGTCGAGCACCTGCGTCCCGGTCGGCACCTCGTGCACCGTGAGCGGGACGTACTCGCCGACGGTGGCCAGGGTGTCGCGCACACCGTCGCCGGTGATGCTCCGGCACAGCGGGTACAACCGCTCCACCAACGCGTGCATCGCGTCGCCGGGCCCGGTCATCGGCGCCGCCGCAGGGTGTCGTCGACCGCGCCGGCGTCGGACGCCGCGCGCAGCACGGCGAGCCGCGTGAAGCGCCGTTCGAAGTCCTCCGGGGTCAGCCCGAACTTCCGGTACGCGTCGGCGAGTTCGAGCGCACCCTGCTTCACCGTCCACGCACAGTCGAAGCCGGGGATCGCGGCACGGAAGGCGGAGAAGTCCACCCGGTACGAGCGCGGATCGGCGCCGTTCTCCCCGGTGATCCGCACCTTCGCGCCGGGCACCGCCCCGGCGACCTGCTCGGCGATCTCGGCGACCGTGACGTTGTTGGTCTCACTGCCGATGTTGAACGCCCGGTCGTGCACCGCGTCCCGCGGCGCGGTCAGCGCGGCCGCGAAGGCCCGGGCGATGTCGGCGGCGTGCACCAGCGGGCGCCAGGGGGTGCCGTCGGAGAGCACCAACACCTCGCCGGAGAGCAGCGCGTGGCCCACCAGGTTGTTCAGCACGATGTCGGCGCGCAGCCGGGGCGAGTAGCCGAAGGCGGTGGCGTTGCGCAGGTACACCGGGCTGAAGTCGCCGTCGGCCAGCGCGTGCAGGTCGTCCTCCACCCGCACCTTGGACTCCGCGTACGGCGTGACCGGGCGCAGCGGGGCGTCCTCGGCCACCAGGTCGTCACCGCCGGCGGCGCCGTAGACCGAACACGTCGACGCGTACAAAAAGCGCCGCACCCCGGCGTCGCGGGCCAGTTGGGCGAGGCGCACGGATGCGCGGTGGTTGATGTCGTAGGTGAGTTCCGGCGCCAGCGATCCCAACGGGTCGTTGGAGAGCGCGGCCAGGTGGATCACGGCGTCCACCCCGGCCACGTGTGCGGCCGTGACGTCGCGCAGGTCCACCCGGTGCCCCTGCGGGTCGGCGGGGGCCGGGCCGAGGACGCAGTCGGCGAACAGGCCGGCGTCCAGGCCGACGACCTCGTGCCCGGCGGCGGTCAGGACCGGGGCCATCACGGTGCCCAGGTAACCCTGGTGTCCGGTCAGCAGTACGCGCAAGGTTCATTCCCCCAGGTTGAGAGCGAGTTTGGTGACGGCGAACGCCTCGGCGTAGCGCGCATGGCATTCGATGCCGCGGATGCGGGCAAGGCCGAGGAAGGTCTCCCGGTCGTACCAGGGCCGGTGTCGCTGCGAGGGGTAGTGCTCCTGCAGCAGCCGCACCTTCTCCTCGGCGATCTCGGGCGACAGCGGCTGGTACGCCGCCGGACGGCCGAGATCGCCGTCCCACTTGACGATCTCGTAGCCGAGCACGAGGTGGTCGCGGAACGCGGTGGGTATCAGGCGGGCCAGGCCGCGGTGGTCCTGGTGCGCGTCGTCGGTGCGCGGGGCCAGGATCACATCCGGCTCGGTCCCCGCGCGCAGCTCCTCCACCGCGGCCTTGGCCTCGTCCCAGTGCACGGGCAGTCGGCCGTCCGGCAACTTGTCGACGGTCAGCCGCAGTTCGGCGCCCGGGCAGAAGGCGGCGAGCGCGGCCTGCTCCTCCTGCTCCCGCTCGGTGCCACCGCCGGAGAGCACCAGCGCGTCGACGCGGAGGCCCGGCTGCGCGTGACACAGCGTCAGCAGCGTGCCACCGGCGCCGATGGCGATGTCGTCGCAGTGCGCGCCCACCGCGACGATCCGGTCCAGGGGCCCGGCCCCGAGGCGGATCACGCGGTCCCCACGGCGACGGCGGCGCGCTCCCACACGGCCCACGGGCGCTCGCCGCGGGCGTACCCGGCGTCGAGCGCGGCCCGCTCCTTCACGGTGTCGGTCGGCTTCCAGAAGCCGCGGTGCTGATGCGCCACCAACCGTCCGCGCTTGGCCAGTTGGGCGCATCCGTCGGCGACCAGGTCCCCGTTCTCCGGTATGTGGTCGAAGACCTCCTGGCGGAGCACGAAGTAGCCGCCGTTCTCCCACAGCGGCAGTTCGCTCACCGCGGTGATGCCCCCCACCAGGCCGTCCTCGCCCAGGTCCACGCAGTGGAACGAGGACTGCGGCGGCACCACCATCATCGACGCACCGGCGTCGCGCCGGGCGAAGGAGTCGATCATCTGCGGCAGCGGGGCGTCGGTGAGCACATCGGCGTAGTTGGCGAGGAACATCTCGTCGCCGTCCAGGTGGTGTCGCACCCGGCGCAGCCGCTCCCCGATGGGCGACTCGATGCCGGTCTGCGCGAACGTGATCGTCCAGTCGGCGATGTCGGTGGACAGCAGCTCGGTCCGGCCGCCCCGCAACACGAAGTCGTTGGACGTCGTCTCTTCGTAGGTGAGGAAGAAGTCCTTGATGTGGTGCGCCCCGTACCCGAGGCAGAGGATGAACTCCGTGTGCCCGAAGTACGCGTAGTAGCGCATGACGTGCCAGATCAGCGGCCGCGGGCCGACCATCGCCATCGGCTTGGGCGCTTCATCGTAGGCGCCGGCTCCGCTGCGCATCCGCAGCCCGTAACCGCCGCAGAACAGAACGACCTTCATGCTGCGACCTCCTTCACGACGCGACCTCGACGACGCTCAGTTCCGGGATGGGGAAGACCAGCCGGCCGCCCCAGGCGTGCACGAAGGACAGCTGCTCGACCAGTTCGGCCCGCAGGTTCCACGGGAGGACGAGGACGTAGTCCGGCTGGTCGGCGGCTATCCGCTCGGGCGGCAGGATGGGGATGCGGGTGCCCGGGGTGAACCTGCCGTGCTTGTAGGGGTTGCGGTCGACCGTGTACGGCAGCAGGTCCGGGCGGATGCCGCAGTGGTTGAGCAGGGTGTTGCCCTTGCCCGGGGCGCCGTAGCCGACGACCGTCTCGCCGCGCTCGGCCGCCTCGATGAGGAACCGCAGCAGATCCCGGCGCACCTTGGCCACCCGGGCGGAGAACTCGGTGTACCCGGACAGCTCCTGCAACCCGGCGGCCTTCTCCCGGGCCAGCACGTCAGCCACTCGGGACGACGGCTCGCCGGCCACCTCGGCCGGTCGGGCCCACAGCCGGATCGAGCCGCCGTGCGTGGGCAGCAACTCGACGTCCACCAGCGCGAGTCCGCCGCTCGCCAGCGCCCGGGCCGCGGACGCGACCGTGTAGTACTGGAAGTGCTCGTGGTAGATCGTGTCGTACTGGTTCTCCTCGATCAGGGTCAGCAGGTGCTGCACCTCGATGGAGACCCAGCCGTCGTCGGCGACCAGGGCGCGCAGCCCCCGGGTGAACCCGACCACGTCCGGGATGTGCGCGTACACGTTGTTGGCCACCACCAGGTCCGCCGGGCCGTGTTCGGCGCGGACGGCCGAGCCGGTGGCCGGGTCCAGGAACGCCGTGCGCGTGGGCACGCCCTTCTCCCGCGCCGCGGCACCGACGTTCACCGACGGCTCGATGCCCAGGCAGCGGATCCCCCGGTCCACCAGGTGCCGCAGCAGGTACCCGTCGTTGCTCGCCACCTCGACCACGAACGCGTCGGCACCGAGCGCGAGTTGCCGCACGGCATCGGCGACGAACGTGCGCGCATGCGCCACCCAGGACGTCGAGAACGAGGAGAAGTACGCGTACTCACTGAACGTCTCCTCCGGCGTGATCAGCGGCGGGAGCTGCGCCAGCCAGCAGTCGGTGCAGACCCGCAGGTGCAGCGGGAACGCCGGCTCCGGCCGGTCCAGTTGGTCCACGGCCAGAAAGCTCTCACACGGCGGCGTCGCCCCCAGATCGACGACGCTCACCATCGCTTCCGAGCCGCAGAGTCGGCATCGTGTCATCTACTTCCCCCCATTGACTCCGTCCGCCCCGCGATCGCGGAGCGGTACGCATCCACCAGGCGCGCCAGGCCGACGGCCGGACTGAAGTCCCGCTCGTAACGGCGTCGGGCCGCCCGGCCCATCTCCCGGTTGCGGCCCGGCTCGGCCGCGATCCGGCGTATGCAGGACGCGAGCGAGGCGGGCTCGCCCGGCCGGTGCAGCAGCCCGGTGCCCCCGTCCTCGACGAGTTCGACGAAGGCGCCGTGACCGGCGGCGACGGTCGGCACCCCCGCCGCCATCGCCTCGACGACCACCAGGCCGAACGCCTCCAGCCACGTCGAGGGAGCCACCACGGCGACCGAGCGCGCAAGGGCCTGCCGGCACCGGGCCGGGTCCAACAGGCCGACGTAGCGCACGTCGTCACGGTCCGCCGCCCAGGCGGCCACCGCTCGCTCCAACGGCCCCGTGCCGGCGATCACGAGCGGGGCGCCCACCCCGCCGCTCGCGGCGAGCGCGTCCCACGCGGCCATGAGCAGCCGCACGCCCTTGGCCTCCGCGAGCCGACCGAGATAGAGCAGATGCTCGCCCGGGCCCGTGCGACGGACGCCCGGCTCCGGCACGAAGTTGTGCTTCACCGCCAGCCGTTCGGCCGGCATGCCGGCCCGCACCAGGACGTCGCGCTGCGCCGCGGAGATGCACAGGAACCGCTCCACCGCGGACCACCACCGTCGCCGGTTGACCGACAGGCTGACCGCGAGCGGCACCGTCGCGAGCCGGGAGCCCCGGTAGCAGCCGTGCCGGACGGCGGGCAGCGGCGTCGCCCCGACGCACTCGGTGCACGGCCGGCCGTCCCGTTGCAGCGTGCCCGGCGGGCAGACCTGGGTGTAGTTGTGCAGCGTGGCCACGGCGGGCACGCCGGCGTCGGCGCAGGCGGCCAGCACCGCGGGCGACAGGAGCGGGAAGACGTTGTGGATGTGCACCACGTCAGGGCGCAAGGTGCGCAGCTGGCCGGCGAGTTCCGCGCGGACCGCCGGGTTCCACGGCACCAGCAGTGGCACCGCGGCCTTGCCCAGCAGGGACCGGGCGGCGATGTCGTCGCTGCGCCGCTCAAACACCTCGACCCGATGGCCGGCCGCGCGCAGCAGCGCCGCTTCCTGGTCGACGACCTTGTTCTCCCCGCTCGGCTGCGCCGAGCCATAGCGGTTGTGCACCACGAGGACGCGCATGGTCAGGCCACCTCCGGTCGCCGGGCCCGCCGCGGGGCGCGGCGTCGAGTAACGTCGGGCGTCGGTACGGGCGTTGCCGCGGCAGGCGCCGTCAGCAGCGAGGCGGCGACCGCCAGATGCAGCAGGTACGGCGAGGCGTCGCCCAGCCCGGCCTCGGTGTACGACGCGATCGCGCAGTAGCTGATCAGGAAGAGCGCGCAGGCCCTCGGCAGCGACGGCGGCCGCAGCAACGCGACGCCGCCCAGCACGAGAAGGATCGCCGCCACGAGGGCGATGCCGATCAGACCCTGCTCGTTGTAGACGGCCAGCCAGCTGTTGTCGATCGGCAACCCGCCGAACGACTTGTCGCCCAGGCCCACGCCGAACAACTGCTCCGAGACCGTCCGCTCCGCTGCCAGCAGGGCGTCCCAGACCTTGGCCCGACCGGTGAGGCTGGAGAAGTTCTCCTGGCTCTGCCCGCGCAGGAACCACGCCTCCAGCACGGGACCGAGCGCCACCGCGGCCACCGCGGCGCCCAGCACCGCCCAGCCGAAGAACCGGCGGGCGGCCGCGCTGGTCAGGAGGAGCGAGCCGATCGCCAACGCCAGCCCGAGGAACAGGCCGAGCGTGGCCGTCCGGGTATGGGTCAGCGCGAGCAGGACCGCTGACGGCACGATGACGACGGCCGCGCTGGCCCGGTCGGTCCGGCGGCCCAGGACGAGCAGCACGGTGAGCCCGATGATCACCGCGGCGTACTGCCCGATCTGCGGCGGGGTGAGCGGCCACAGCGCGCCGACGAGGCGCCCGCCGTAGAGGTCGGGCAGGGCCGCCCCCGGTGAGACCACCAGGCCGGCGGCCACCGACCCGAGCACCGCGAAGTACATCCGGACGTGGTGCCGGACGAACGTCAAGCCGCCGTCCCACCAGCGACCGAGCAGCCACAACGTGCCCACGAAGAGGCCCAGTCGGACGCAGCGGAACAACGCGCCGAACCCGGACGCCAGCTGCGCGCTGGAGAGCACGCTCGTCACCAGCAGCAGGGTGAGCAGGAACAGGAAGGCGCTGGGGCGGACGCGCAGGCGGCGATTGAGGACGAGCGCCAGCGCGAACGCGGTGACCAGCGCGCCCATGGTGACCAGTTGGATGAGGGAGCGGGGCAGCGGAACGATGGTCTTCGCCCCGGCGGAGCCGAGCGTGTTGAGGACCAGCAACCCCCAGACGATCCCGACGAGTTTCGGCGCCCCGGCCATCTCAACCACCGGCCCGTGGGTCGAGGGTGCTGCCCGCGTCCTGCTGGTACGGCGTGCCCTGCCACTGCCCGGAGTCCAGCACCCGGCTGGGATCGTGGGCGACGAATCGCCACGGTCCGAGGTAGACGTTGTCGTGCCAGCGGTTGTGCTGCTTGCCGGTGATCGCCTCGGCCACCCGTTCCCCCTGGTACGGCGACCAGTCCGGGTACGTGCCGTAGTTGGCCAGCACCGCCATCCGAGCGCACGTGGCCGGGCACGGGACGACGGACTCGTCCAGCACGAAGCGGTTGCCGTGGATGTCCACCCGCTGGGTCTTCCACCGGCAGTCGCCGTAGAGCGGTGCGCGGGCGATCGCCGGCGCCGCGCAGCGAGTGATGTCGTGCACCAGCAGGGTGCAGGCACCGGACGAGGTGTTGGCCGGGCTGTTGCAGAACCGGTCGGCGTTCTCCCACAGGGTGATCCCGTTCCAGTTGTTCTCCAGCACGTTCCGGTAGATCTCGATCTTGTCGGTGCGGGCCCGGATCCGTGGTTCGCCACCGGACTCGGACAGATAGACGGCTCCGAACGGAAAGCCGTCGCCGCGGTCGGCCGCCCGGCGGCCCTCGACCCAGTTGTTCCGCCGGATCGTGTTGGTGCGGATGACCGCGTTGTAGCTGGTCTCGTAGATCAGGGCGGCACCGTCGTTGCCCTCGATCAGGTTGCCCTCGATGCGGAAGTCGTTGTTGTTGGTGTCCGCCCACAACCCCGCTCCGCGGTTGTCGTGCACCCAATTGCCGTGTACCTCGGCGTGGTTGACGGCCCAGAACTTCGCGCCCCCGGTGCAGCCGCAGCCCGGCCGGCGCCGTTCCCAGTCGTCGGTGTTGTTGCCCGCGATCTCGTTGCCCTCGACCACCAGGTCGCCGGAAGGGCCGCCGTTCTTGTACGCGTTCAGGCCGTACTGCCCGTTGTCGCGCAGGCAGTTGGCGCGGACCCGCTGGTGGGCACCGGCCATCAGCCCGGCCCCGGAGTTGTCCCGGATCGTCGCGTGCTCGATCACCCACCCGTCGGCCGAGTCGTGGTTGACCACGCCCTCGTTCTGCGGCGCGACGAAACTCCGCACGGTCAGATAGCGAAGGGTGACGTCGCGGGCGGAACCGCCGAACGCGTACTGGTTCTTCGCCTGGCCGTCGAGCACCGCGCCCGGCGCACCGAGATAGCGGTCCCCTTCCTTGGGGATGACCTGGGCGTAGCGGTCCGGGTCGAGCCGGTGCCTGCCCGGGCGGAGCCAGAACGTGGTGTGCGGGGGGTTGTTCTTGGTCTTCGTCGCCACGTCACCGACCACCGCGGGATCGACCGTCACCGCGCCCGCCGGCGCCCGGGTCGGCCCGGCCGCGGGTTCGGCGCACACCCGGGCCACGGACGTGGACGGCGCCCCGGGCGCGGTGGGCGCGGCGGTCGGCCTCGCCCGGGTGTCGTGCGTGCCCGCACAGCCGGCCGCCGCCAGCAGGGCCAGCGTCAGCGGTGCCGCCGCCCACGCCCGGTGCCGCCAGTTCATCCCCACGCGCCCCCCTAGCCCCGGAACGTGAGCACGGTGGCGAAGCCCGCCGAGCCGTCGACGAAGCCGGTACCGACCAGCGTGGTGGCGGGTTCCCTGCGCCCGAAGCCGGCGGAGTACCAGCCCAGCATGGGGTATCCCCTGCTCGAAGAGCTCGGGGAAGGATCGGTCTCGCCGCGGTGCGCCCGCCAGCGCAGCTGCCCAGGCAGGTCGAGCACCGCCCGGCGGTCCTCGCCGTCCCGGGTCCAGGTGAGCACCGCCCGGGTGCCCGCCAGGTCCGCGGTGATCGCCGGACCGAGGTGGAACGCCAGGCGCGCCGCGGCCCGGTGCCGGCCGCGCACCTCGTCCACGATCCTCAACTCCGCGCGCGCGGCCGTCAGTTCCACCCGACGGCGGTGCACGAAGCCCCGGTACCCGTCGTGCTCGGCACACCAGCGGGCCGTCCCACCGGTGGCGGCGCCCGACGCGTCCGCGGTCAGGACCCGGCTGCGGGCGTGCCGGGTCCACAGGAACGGGCCGCCGGAGTCGGACTGGTCCTTGCCGTCCAGTTGCAGGGTGTTGTGGCCGAGGGTCGACCGGAAGTACTGCCGCCACGTGGGCTGCCCGTGGTAGCAGTACGTCCCCGGGTCGGCGAGCACATCGACCCCGTCGTGCCGGACCTCCACGGACAGCGCGTCCGCGTGGGCGTGTGCGGCGATGGACAGAAAGCCGTGCGGGCCACCGTCGCAACGGCACCAGACCTCCGCCGGTCCGCGCAGGAGGGTCATGCCGGCGTCGGCGAAGTGCGCCGGCCGGCTCGCCGGGCGGGCCACCTCCCGCGCCTCGGGCGTGATGAGCGCGGCCAGCAACGGGGTGCGCACATCGGTGCCGGTCACCGTCGGCCACCAGGCGAGCCGACCGAACACGGCGTCCCCGGTGGCCAGTAGAGAGGCCCAGCGGTCGGTGCCCGCGCCGTCCACGACCAGACCGTGACCGTCGTCCGCGTCCCCCTGGCGCGGCGGCCGCAGCCGGTTGTCCACGACGGCCGCGAGCGCGTCGGTCATCCGCAGCAGCACCAGCCGGACGGTCGCGGGGACCGGCACCCCGGCGGCGCCGGCCTCGGCAAGCGCGGCCAGGCCGAGCTCCAGCACGAGCCCGTGGTACTCCGTCGCCAGCTCGCGATTGAGGCCGGAGGGGAAGGTGTTGCCACGCAGGTGCCGTTCCAACGACCGCAGCGCCTCGGCCCGCCAGCGCTCCGACGACGGGAACCAGCCGAACGCGCAGGCCGCGGCGAACTGCCCGGCGGCCTCGGCGAGGACGTGGTTGTTGGCCGAGGACCCCCGACTGGGGAAGGCGGCCAGCCAGCGCTGGTGGTGCCAAATCTGCTGCAGCGCCACCTGGTTACCCTCGAACAGCCCGGCCGCGCCCGGCCAGCCGTCGAGCAGCCGGCGGATCCACACCCAGGACAGCAGCCGGATGCCCAGCTCGATCCCGCTGAGCCACTGCACGCCGCGCAGCGGTGGGTTGGCCGCCCACCACGACCGCAGGTGCTCGGCCACCCGCTCGGCGTACCGCTCGTCCCCGGTGACCGCGTAGGCGGCGGCGAGCACGGTGAGGTACTGATGCCGGGACAGCTCCCAGATCTGCTTGATGTCCCCGACCGCGTCCTCGTTCCGGTACGGCACGTCGAAGGCGTAGCCCCAGGGAGCCCGGCGCCCGGTCTTCGGGTCGTACCGCCAGTCCGGGTCGGCCAGGTCGTCGCGGACCACCCCGAAGAACTCCGCGTGCCCGGCCATCAGCCGGTCCGCCTCGGCGAGGAGACGCTTCGCGGCGTCCGGCGGCACCGCGGCGATCGCCCCGGCGGGCAGTACCGCGGTGAACCGGGCGCCGGTCACGCTCGGGCAGTGCGGCCGCGCCGACCGCCACCGCCGCCTGCGCACCGCGTCGCCCACCCGGCCGCCGACCTCAGCCGGCCCCATCCGGGATAGCCGCCGCAGATACCAGCCCGCGCTCATGCTCATCGCGCCCCCGCCAACGTCACCGGCGCGCCGGTGGCCAGACCGGTCCGCACGGCGAGGGTGGCCGCCGTGGTGGCGACCAGCGACTCCAGCGGCACCGGCATCGGCCCGCCGGTGCGCACGGCCCTGAGGAACGCGGCCAGTTCGGCGGACTGGCCCTTGTCCCGAGCCCTGGGCAGCCGGGAACTGACCCACCGCTTGCGGCGGCCGTCGTATACCGAGGCACGCACGAAGTCGTCGAGCCGCAACACCTTGCCGTCCGCGACCAGATCCAGCGTCTCCTTGGGGAAGCCGGCTGCGCCGGTGGTGAGGTAGCTGACGGTGGCGGTGGAACCGTCCGGGTAGCGCAGCACGATCTGCAGGTTCTCGTTGCCGGCCGTGACGACCGCGTACACCGAGACCGGGTCGGCCCCCAGCAGCCAGCTCGCGGTGTCGATGAAGTGCCCGCCCTCGCCCTCGAACCGCGTGCCCTCGGTGCCCTGTTGGAGGTACCAGCTGCCGTGCTGCAGCCGGCCCGCATTGACCAGGTAGCGCAGGCTTGCCGAGCCGGTCCGGGCGCCGAACCGCTTCCTGGCCTGGTTCAGCAGCGGCGCGAACCGGCGGTTGAAGCCCACCTGCAGCCGGTCGTTGCCGGACTCCTCCACCGCGGCGAGCACGCCCGCCAACTCGTCCTCGGTGAGGGCCAGCGGCTTCTCGACGAACACCGTCTTGCCGGCCAGCAGCGCCTTCCGGGTCAGTTCGGCGTGCGAGCTGTGCCGGGTGACCACGAACACCGCGTCGAGGGACGCGTCGCCGAGCACGGCGTCGAGGTCGGTGGTCGCCCCGGCGAAGCCGAACTTCCGCTGCGCATTGGCCGCGGACAGCGCCGTCGTGGTGACGACGGTCGACAACTCCACGCCGTCGCGCCGGGCCAGGTGCGGCAGCAGCATGGACGTCGCGTAGTTCCCCGCACCGACGAACGCCAGCCGCACCGGCGTCTTGGCGACCCGGGCCGGCCTCCGCCGCACGGTCACCGTGGGCATCGTGACCGTCGGGACCTCGGCTTCCACCTCGTGTCCGGGGTACCGGAACAGCACGGCCACGGCCGTCAACTCGCCGTCCTTCAGGCGCCGGTAGGTCTCGGCGGCGTCGTCGAAGGCGGCGACGTGCGAGACCAACGGCTCCACGTCGACGCGGCCGCGGGCGACGAGATCGAGGAAGCACGCCAGGTTGCGGCGCTCGGTCCACCGCACATAGCCGATCGGGTAGTCCCGCCCCTCCAGCTCGTACTCAGGGTCGTAGCGCCCGGGGCCGTACGAACGGGAGAACCGGACGTCGAGCTCCTTCTCGTAGTAGGCGTTCCACGGCAGGTCCAGGCGGCACTTGCCGATGTCGACGACCCGGCCGCGGTCCCGGCAGAGCCGGGCGGCCAGCTCGACGGGTTGGTTGCTGCCGCCGCCGGCGGCCAGGTACACCTGGTCCACGCCGTGACCGCCGGTGAGTTCGGCGACGGCGGCCTCCACGGCCGCGGACGCGGGATCGCCGCAGGCCGTGGCGCCCAGGCGCTCGGCGAGCCCGCAGCGCGCCGGATCGGGGTCGACGCCGACGACGCGGACTCCCGAGGCCACGAGGAGCTGCACCACCAACTGCCCGATCAGCCCGAGGCCGATGACCAGCGCCGCGTCGCCGAGCCCCGGCTCGCCGCGGCGCACGCCCTGCATCGCGATCGAACCGACGGTGCCGAAGGCGGCGTGCCGCGCCGCGAGGCCGTCCGGCACCGGGGCGTAGAGGTTCCGCGGCACCCAGTTCAACTCGGCGTGCAGCGCGTGCTCGTTGCCGGCGCAGGCCACGAGGTCGCCGACCTTCACGTCGTCGATCCCGGTGCCGACCCGCTCGACCACCCCGCACAGCGAGTAGCCCAGCGGCGTGTAGGAGTCCAGCTTGCCCATCACCTTGCGGTAGGTGGCGGGCACCCCGTTGGTGGCCACGCTCTGCATGACCTTGGCCACTTGGTCCGGCCGGGAACGGGCCTTGCCCAGCATCGACATGCCGGCCTCGGACACCTTCATGAGCTCGGTCCCGGTGGATATCAGCGAGTAGGCGCTGCGGACCAGCACACCGCCCGGCTTGCACCCCGGCACCGGCACATCGAGCACCGTCAACTCGCCGCTCTTGTAGTTCTGCACGACCTGTTTCACCCGAAGTCCCCTTGTTCCTCAGCCGTCTACATGCCGTCGAGCGAGCGCTCGGATCGGACCCCGGAGGTAGCGCCGCGATACCAGTACTCAAGGGTCAGCACATGCCACAGATGCTTGGAGTAGTCCCGTTGCCCGGCGGCGTCCTCGGCGACCATGCGCGCCAGGGCATCGCGGCGCAGCAGCCCGGAGTTGACGAGCACGCCGTCGTGCACCACCTCGCGCACCAGCGGCGCCAGGTCCCGGCTCATCCAGGCCCGCAGCGGGGCGCTGAACAGGCCCTTGGGCCGGTAGACGACCTCCCGGGGCAGGACCGAGGCGGCCGCCTCCTTGAGGACGGCCTTGCCCTGCCGCCCGACGATCTTGCGATCCCCGGGCACCGCGAACGCCGCCCTGACCACCTCGACGTCCACGTACGGCACCCGCACCTCCATCGACGCGGCCATGCTGGCGCGGTCCGTGTAGGCGAGGTTCAGGCCCGGCAGGAACATCCGGGCGTCGCCCAGGCACATGCGGTTGACGAAGTCGTCGAGGTCGTTGTCGTGATAGATGTCCGCGTGCTCGGCGAGCACCTCCTCGACCGCCCCGGCCAGGTCCGGATCGAGCAGGGCGAGCAACTCGTCCTGGTCGTACAGGGTGTAGCTGCGCCGGAACGCGGTCTCCTCCGGCAGCTCGGCGAAGGAGAGGAACCGCTTCGCGAAGCGCACCGACCGGTACCCCCGGCGGGACGTGGCGACCGGCAGCCGGTCCACCGCCCGGGACAGGCCGCGCCGCAGGGGCCGCGGGACGCGCTGGTAGCGCAGCGCGATCAGGTTGGCCAGGTGCTTGCGGTACCCGGCGAACAGCTCGTCGGCACCCATACCCGAGAGCATCACCTTGACCCCGGCCTCCCGGGCGGCCGAGCAGATCAGGAACGTGTTGATCGCGGCGGGGTCGCCGATCGGCTCGTCCAGGTGGTGGGTCATCCGCGGCAGCAGGTCGAGCACGTTCGGAGCGATCTCGATCTCGTGCAGGTCGATGCCGAACCGCCCGGCCACCCGCCGGGCATGGCGCAGGTCGTCCGGCATCGCCTCGAACCTGGCGTCCTCGGCGCGGAACCCGATCGTGTAGGCGGAGATCCCGGGCCGATCGCGGGCCGCCAGCGCGGTCAGGTAACTGGAGTCCAGCCCGCCGGAGAGGAAGGTCGCCACGGGCACGTCGGCGCGCAGGTGACGCCGGGTCGACTCCTCGACGACGGCCGCGACATCCGGCCGTTCGCCGGCCAGGGCCCGCTCCCGGCCCTCGGCGGCGACGTCCCGCAGCTGCCAGAACCGGCCGCGCTCCACCCGGCCGTCGGGCCGGCACCTCAGCCAACTCCCCGGCGGCAGCTTCTCCGCTTCGCGGAACGCACACCGTGAGTCCGGCACCCAGTAGTACAGCAGCGAGGCCACCAGCGCCGCATGGTCCACCCGCAGCGAACCACCGGCCGCGGCGGCGAGCGCCTTGAGCTCGGAGGCGAACGCCAGGCCCGCACCCCGCCGGAGCAGGAACAGCGGCTTGATGCCCAACTGGTCGCGGGCGAGCACCAGTTCACCGGTCCGCTCGTCGAAGACCCCGAACGCGAACATGCCGCGCAGCCGAGGCAGGCAGTCCGTGCCCCAGCGCCGCCACGCCTCCAGCAGCACCTCGGTGTCGGAGGTTCCGCAGAAGCGCACCCCGGCGGCCGCCAACTCGGCCCGCAGCTCGGGTGCGTTGTACAGCTCGCCGTTGTAGGTCAGGGCGAGGCCGCCCGAGACCATCGGCTGGGCGCCGGTGTCGGACAGGTCGATGATGGCCAACCGGCGGTGCCCCAGACAGACTTCGGCGTCACCGACGGGGTGGTCGTACCGGCCGGCCCCGTCCGGACCGCGGTGGGCGAGGGCGCCGGTGAGCCGGTCGGTGACGACCTTCCCGTCCGGCCATCGGTAAGTCCCTGCGATGCCACACATGTCCTACCGAACCTCCTGGTCGTTGTTGGGGACCCGCGTCCACATCGGTTGCAGCTCGACCCGCCGCCGGCCTCCCCCCACTGCCTCAACGGCGTGGGAGGTACCCCCATCGTTCTGCCGGGCCGGCCGCTCGCTCAGGCCGCGCAGCGCGGTCCCCAGCCCGTCCCACAGCGTGCCGTCGGTGCGGTCCCGCGGATCGGGGTCGATCAGCACCACGCCGATCACCGCGATGTGCTGGTCGGCGAGTTGGCGCGCCACGGTGTGCAGCCAGGCGGCGCTGCCGTGCCCGGCCCGCACGACGAGCACGGTCTGCGTACCGAGGTACTGGAGGTCGGTCCACGCGGTGCCGGTAGCGACCGACCCGACGCCGAACCGGCGTTCCTCGTGCGCCCCGGCCGCGGCACGCTCGCCGCTGACCACGGTCGGACCTCCCGGCTCCGGGCGGCGGCCCGCGAGCCGCGCGCCGGGCAGACCGTCGACGATGACCACCGGCCCGTCCGCCGCCAGGGCCCCGGCGAGGTCCAGGGCGAGCACGCCCGTGCTGCGCGCACAGCCCAGTTCCAGCAGCGACACCGGTTCCGTGGAGCCGCGCACGGTGCGGGCCAGGGACGTGACGAGCCGTTCGCGCGCCGCCCGGGTCCGACGGCGCCGCCACAACCGGCCCGAGCGGCGGGGCAGCTCCGCGATGACCGAGGCGCCGAGGTTCGCCGCGATGTCCCGGCGCAGCACCGGGCGGTCCGCCACCACCGTGCCGACCGCGGCCACCGCGAGTCCGAGGGCGAGTCCGAGGGCGAACCCGATCGCGGCGTTGGTGGCCGCGGCCTTGGGCAGGGAGTGCCGCACCGGGTGCGGGGCGTCCACGACCTGGGTGCCCGCGATGAGTTGGGGCGTGCCGAGGTGTGCCTCCGCGGCGCGTCGGCCGAAATCGGAGATCCGCGAGGTGAGTTCGGCCCGGCGGGCGAAGAGCGACTCCAGGTCCGCCGACGCCTTCGGCCCGCTCTTCGGCGACCCCGCTCCGATCGCCTTGTTGAGCTGGGCGAGTTCGTCCTGTGTGCGGTCACGCTGGTCGAGCAGGGACCTGGCCTCGGCGTCCGCGGCGCCCTGTATCCGCCGCACATGGTCCGCGACAAAGGCATCGGCCAGCGCCTTGGCGCGGGCCACCGCCGCCGCGTCGCTGTCGCCCGTCACATCGATCTGCAGCAGGTTGTTGGTCAGGCCGGTGCCCTGGTAGTCCCGCAGGAAGTCCTCCGGTTTCTCCGAGGACTTGAGGGAACGCAGCGCCATACCGGCGATCCGTGTGGTTCCCAGCAGCGCGACGTCGGTGCGGATCAGCGTTCCGGGGTCGTTCGGCTGGTCCTCCTGGTGTGCGACCAGCACCTTGGCCACCGCGGTCGGCGGCGTCGGCAGCAGGACCGCCAACGCCGCGCCGACCAGCAGCCCCAGCAGCGCCATGGAGCACCACAGGCGCCGCAGCCTCCGCACCGCCACCACCAGCGCGTGCAGGTCCAGCAGCGGAGCGGCGGCCGGCGACTGGGGCGTCGTACGCGTCGTCATCCGGCGCCCCCCGTCGCATCGGCCCGCACCGCGAGCGCCGGCGCGGCGGCATCCCGAGGACGGCCGGCAGACCGCGTCGGAAGGGCCCGGACCACGGAGGCGACGACGACGCCGACGACCTCGTGCTGGGCGTCCACACACGCCTCGGCGATGCCGGCCAGCTCCTCCCGGGTCCAGTTGCCCGCGCTGAGCACGACCAGGACACCGGACTCGTGGTCGAGGTCCGGCACCATCGGCCGGTCCACCGAAACCCCCACCACCCGCAGTGCGGGGTACCCCCGGCTCGAAGAGCTAGGGGAAGCATCGCCCTGGGCCTCCGCGACGAGCCGCCCGGCGGCCCGGCGGGCGATCTCGTCGCCGTACGGGACGATGACCAACAGTCTTCGTGGAGAAGGCAGTTGATCCCGCAGCCGGGCACACACCCGCCGGTAGCGGAACTGCCTGCCGGCCTCGTCGGCGGATGTCCGCGGGGTGGGGAGGTCCCACCGGACGTCGAGGCCGAGCAGCCACCGGATCCGGGCCCGCGGGCCACGGCCTGCCGGCCGGTGCGCGGACCGTTCGTCGGGTACGTCGACGGTACCCAGCAGCGCCGAACCGAGCGCCGCGGCGATCTCCGGTTCGGCGCGCAGGCGCCGACTCATGCGTGCGGCGGTGAGATGGCCGACGACCGCGAGCAGGAAGAACAGCACCGCCCCGGCCGCGATGAGTTGCCGTCGCGTCGGTGGTGCCTCGCCGGCCGGTCGGGTCGCCGGCCCCATGACGACCATGGTGGCCTTGGTGGTCGCGGGGGCGGCCTGGTCCAGCTTGTTGCTGGCCTCCTGCAGCGCGGTGCGCAGCTTCGCGAGCTCGGTGCGGGTCTGTACGCTCTCCACGGTCCGCCCCGGATCGGCCGCCTCGGACAGCTCGGAGATGCGGCGGCTGGTCTGCACCACCGCCTGCCGCAGCGCCTCGGGCCGCGCCGCCGCCTCGGGGTCGGCGCTGTCGCCCGCGAGCCGCGCGGCGAACGTGACGAACTGATGGACCAACTGGTCGGCGAGCTGCTGCGCCCGCCTTGGGGTGTCGGCCGTGCCCGAGACCGTGATGATGTTCCCGTCGGCGGCCTTGGCGCTCACCCGATCCCGTAGCCCGCTGCCCCCGGTCCAGCCGAGCGTGGCGGCCGCGCGGTCGACCACCGTCGAACTGGTCGCGATGTCCACCTGGGTCAGCAGCTCGCGCTCCTCCCACTGCCCCGGCAGCAGGACCGATGCCGATGCCGTGTAACGCGGCGGAAGCAGCAGCGAGATGCCGTAGCCGACGAGGGCACCCACCATGGCGAGGGCGGTGAGGAGCCGCCAGCGCCGACGGATTATCCGCCCGATCGTGACCAGGCGTATCGAGTCATCGCTCAACGGCGGGGCCTCTTCCCCGCCCGGTTCGGATCGCCCGCCGACACCGGAGTGCGGTCACGGCAGGCAGCTGAGTACGCGGCGAGCAGCGACGCCTGCGAGTTCCGCCAGGAGAGCGGCCCATTGATCCGCTCCTGGCCGATCGTGCCCATCCGGGCCCGCTTCTCCGGATCGTCGAGCAACTGCGCGATGAGCCGGGCGAATTCGGCCTCGTCGTCGGCGGGCGCGTAGACGGCGGCGTCACCGGCGGAGACCCGCGCCTCCCGGAGGTCGAACGAGACGATGGGTCGGCCCATCGCCATGTACTCCAGGACCTTGTTCATGGTCGACACGTCGTTGAGCGGATTGCGCGGGTCGGGGGAGAGGCACACGTCCGCGGTGGACAGGTAGCGCACCAGGTCGGCGTCCGGAATGCGCCCGGTGAACTCCACCTGCTCCGAGAGCCCGAGCCGCCGGGACAGTGCCACCATCGCGTCGAACGCGTCGCCGGCGCCGACGAACACCGCATGCCAGTCGGCCCGCCCGAGCCCGTCGCGCAGCTTCGCCAGGGCCCGCAAGGCGTAGTCGACGCCGTCCTGCGGGCCCATGACGCCCAAGTAGCACAGCAGATGGGGCTTGCCGCGCTTCAACTCCGGCTCCGGCGGCACCGGTTGGAACCGGTCGGTCTGCGGTGCGCTGCGCACCACGAAGACGTCCGCCGGCCGCTTGCCGCCACGGCGCACCGCAACGTCCCGGTAGCTCTCGTTCGTGGCGAGCACGATGTCCGCGGCGCGGTAGGTCCGCCGCTCCAGCGCGCACACGGCGCGGTAGAGCAGGTCCTCGCCGCGGTCGAACCGGGAGAGGTACAACTCCGGTACCAGGTCGTGCTGGTCGAAGACGAACCGCGCGCCGCGCCGCTTCAGCCACAGCGCCGGCAGGAACAGGAGGTCGGGCGGGTTGCAGGCGTGCACCACGTCGACCGGGCCGACCCTGCGGGCCAGCCGGGCCGTGTGCCACAACGCCGACCCGTACTCCCGCAGGTAGCCGGCCGGCCCTCCGGTGGCCGCGCGCAACGGGTAGCGGTGGATCCGCACCCCGTCGATCACCGCCTCCGGCTCGGTGTCCCGCTTCTCCCCCCGGGGACAGATGACGTGCACCACCCAGCCCGCGTCGCGCAGCGTCGTGCACTCCTGCCACACCCGCCGGTCGAACGGCACCGACAGGTTCTCCACCAGGACCAGCGCGCGCCGGGCCGGCGCGGCACCGCCGGTCGCGTTACCAGGCAAGGCCCAGGTACCCCGGTTCGGCCCGGCGCGCCGCGGCGTCGGGGAGGCGGATGAGGTCGACGATCACCGGGGCGCCGCCATGGGGCAGCGCCGACAGCACGGCCGGGTCCCTGGTCCCGACCAGACACACCTCGGCGTGCTCCAGCACCTCGTCGACGGAGTCCGCGAGCAGCTGTGCGAGGTGCGGCAGCCGGGTCTCGATGTACTCGCGGTTCGCGCCGAGCAGCCGGGAGAGGCTCACGTTGGCGTCGTGGATCCGCAGGTCGTACCCCTTGCCGAAGAGCGCCTCCGCCAGCTCGACGAGCGGGCTCTCGCGGAGGTCGTCGGTGCCGGGTTTGAAGGACAGTCCGAACAGGCCCACCCGGCGCTTGCCGGTGCGCTCGACCAGGTCCACCGCGCGCTGCAGATGGTCGGAGTTGGAGGGCAGCACATGGGCGAGGATGGGCACCGAGACATCGGCTCGCCGCGCCGCGTGGACCAGGCTGCGCAGGTCCTTGGGCAGGCAGGAGCCACCGAAGGCGAAGCCGGGCCGCAGATAGGCGGGGCTGATGTTCAGCTTGCGGTCGGCCAGGAACACGTCCATCACCTGGTGCGAGTCCACCCCGAGTGCCTGGCACACCGCGCCCAGCTCGTTCGCGAAGCCGATCTTGAGGGCGTGGAAGGCGTTGTCCGCGTACTTGATCGCCTCGGCCGTCGGGATCGGCACCCGGAACACCTCGCCGGGCAGGCCGTCGTAGAGCGCCGCCACCGCATCGCCGCTCGCCCGGTCGAGCTCGCCGATGACGGTCTTGGGCGGGGCGAAGAAGTCCCGCACGCTGGTGCCCTCGCGCAGGAACTCCGGGTTGACCGCGACCCCGATGTCCACTCCGGCCGTGCCACCGACGTGCTTCTCCAGGATCGGCACCAGCAGGTTCAGGCAGGTGCCCGGGAGCATGGTGCTGCGGAACACGACGGTGTGCCGCCCGCCACGCGCACCGCGCTCCGCCAGCGCGGCGCCGATCTGTTCGGTGACCCGCTCCAAGTACGTGGTGCACAGGCTGCCGTTGGGCTCCGACGGCGTGCCCACGCAGACCAGCGACACCTCGCTGCCCATGATCGCCGCGCGGACGTCGCCGGTGGCCCGCAACGCCCCGGTCCGCACGACCTCGGCGATGAGCTCGCCGATCCGCTCCTCGACCACCGGTGCCCTGCCGTCGTTGACCAGGTCGACCTTCACCTGGTTCACGTCCACCCCGATGACCTCGTGTCCCATGCTGGCCAGGCACGCGGCCGACACGCAGCCCACGTAGCCGAGCCCCAAGACGCTTATTCTCATGACGCGTTCCTCCCCCCAGGCAGGCCCCTTCGGCCTGCGGTCCGTGCGCCGGCCGTACGACGTCGTCGCCGCTCGCGCATCAGTAGGCCCCCTGTCCCTGGAGCACCGCGCGCAACGTCTTCCACAAGATCACCGCATCGAGGGCGAGCGACCAGTCCTCCACGTACCGCAGGTCCAGTCGGACGGCCTCCTCCCACGGCAGGTCGCTGCGCCCGCTGATCTGCCACAGGCCGGTGAGCCCGGGCTTGACCAGCAGCCGCCGTCGGATGTCCGGGCCGTACGCGGCGGACTCCTCCGGCAGCGGCGGCCGCGGACCGACGAGCGACATCGATCCGGTCAACACGTTGAAGAGTTGCGGGAGTTCGTCGAGGGAGTACCGGCGCAGCACCGTGCCCACCCGGGTCACCCGCGGATCCCGGCGGAGCTTGAACATCAGGCCCGCGCCCTCGTTGCGGTCGGCCAGTGCGGCCCGCGCCCCGTCGGCCCCGGCGACCATGGTGCGGAACTTGACGATGGTGAACTCGCGGCCGTCCTTGCCGACCCGACGCTGGCGGTAGAACGCCCCGCCCCGACTGTCCACCAGCACAAGCAGTCCGACGAGCACCATCAGCGGCGCGAACAGCATCAGCAGGAGCGCCGCACCCATCCGATCGACGACCTCTTTGACCGCCCGGTGCCCCCCGGTGAAGGTCGGCATGCTGACCCGCAACAGCGGGATCCCGAGCACCGCGTCGACATGCAGCCGCGGTCCGGCCACCTCCATCAGCACGGGTGCCACGACCATCTCGGCGTCGCTGCCTTCGAGGTTCCAGGCCAGCCGCTGCAGCCGGTCCGGTGACCAGTGCGGATCCGGCGTGACCGCGACAACGCGGTAGCCGTCGCGGTGGACCTGGCCCGCGACGTCCGTCAGCCGGCCGACGACCGGCACTCCGTCCAGTTGGTCACCGTCGCCCCCGAGACCGTCCGGCGTGCACACCGCCTCCACCCGCCAGCCGAGATGCGGGAACTTGCGGGTCCGGGCGATCAGGTCGTGCACGGTGGCCGGGCTTCCGGCAGCGAGCACCGGCCGCAGGCACCGCCCTTCCTTCCGCTGTCTGTGCAGCCACAGCCGCAGCAGATACCGCGCGGTCATGGTGACCAGCGCGATCGTGGGGATCGCGACGAAGATCCAGAGCTTGATGTTGCGCGAGGCGAGGGCTATTCCGCCGAGTGCCAGGACGACGGTCGCCGTGAACAGCGCACGGCCGAGCCGGCGGAACTCCTCGGCGCCCTGGCCGAGTACGGCCGGAGCCCACGACCGGCTCACCGCGAGCGCCCCCAGCACCAGCAGCTCGGTGCCGAAGGCGAGGATTCCCCACTTCTCGTGCCAGTTCGCCGCGTCCCGGGCCCCGAAGAACTTGCCGATCGCCGCCACGACGAAGGCGGTGGCCACCGTATCGCTGGTGATCACGGTACGGCGGTAGCGCTGCTCCCAGTCGTTCGCCGGCTGGTTGACTGCCCCGTTCTCCGGACGCCCGCGCGCCGATAACAACGGGCTGACCAATTCCCCCTGTTGCACAGATCCCCCCCCAGGTCGTCAGTGGTCTCACCGCACTCGCCCCACACGCCTCGTCCCCTCAAGGAGGCCCCCGCGCCGCGCTGTTCCTCCCCCAAGAGGCCGGCCCTCCGCCGCATGACGTCCCGGCTGTTGCGGCGCAACGTGAACGCCCCACCCAAGCGGCAGCGGACTCGCATGTCGTGCCGGACTCCCGAGGTACGTGGAACCCGCCGACCCCTCGGGCTCCCACACCCAAGGCCCCCAAGGCCCCCTCTCGGGCTCCAAGAAAACGCCCCCGCCCACGTTTGACACCGACGACACGACTGCCGGATATCGGCAACGCTGGCCCTAAAGATCACGATTTGTCGCCTCGTGTCATGTGAAGCAGCGTCAATCTAGACCATCGAGGCCCGTCTGAAGAGGGGGATGTGTGTAACTCGTGGCCAAACCTTGAAGGTTGATCCACCAAACGGTCACCACATGAGGTGCCTTGCCGACGAAGGCACGCACGTGACCTGTGACGACGGGAGTTCCCGAGGGCTGCCACAGCAACGCCCCGCTAACAGAAGCAACTTGACGAGGAATTAGGCGATGGCTGGCGATGTTCAGTACATCTGTGCCGAGCCTGCGCATGGCGAGAAAGGCGCAGTCGACAGTGACGAGAGCGACGAGAGCGACGAGAGTGACGTGTGGTGCCGGCTGCCAGGCGCCGTCGCCGACAGCGCCGGCGAATGCGGCGGTTTCGGCGTATTCACGTTCACGACGGGGGAGTCCTCGGTGTTGGCTGCACGGTGGCGCGTTGTTCTCCGGCGCGTGTGCGCTCCTCGTGTCGCCATCGTCAGTGGTCGGCCAGGGTGGAGGCGCATGTCGACCGTGCTCTCGACACACCAACTCCCTTGCCCGGGAGTCGTGTTGTGGCGCGATGTGCGTGCGGTTGTGAAGAGTTCGGGTATGACTCTCGGGATTCGGTCACGGGAGCGGAAGACTCGGCGGGATCACTCGGCGCTTTCGGACAGGCCGAGCGCCGACCTACGCGAGGGGAGACCGATCAATGATGTGCACTCCGGTACGGAGCAGAGTGCGGAGGGCTGCGCTCGTGCTCTCGGCCGTCGTGGCCCTTGCCTTCGGCGCGACCGCCACGACCGGCGCAGCGGCGTTCCCCGCACCCGCGAAACAGCGGCCGACCTCGGTGGCGTACGTCGAGGTGAACAACAACAGCATGCTGAACGTCGGCAAATACACCCTCGCCAACGGCGGCGGCAATGTCTTCGACGTAGCCGTGATCTTCGCGGCGAACATCAACTACGACACCAACACGAAAGCGGCGCAGCTGTACTTCAACGAGAACGTGCAGCGCGTCCTCGACAACGCCGCCACGGAGATACGGCCGTTACAGCAGAAAGGCATCCACGTCGTCCTCTCGGTGCTGGGCAACCACCAGGGCGCGGGATTTGCCAACTTCCCGTCCCAATCGGCGGCTTCGGCATTCGCAAAGCAACTGTCGGACACCGTGGGCAAGTACGGCCTCGACGGCATCGACTTTGACGACGAGTACGCGGAGTACGGCAACAACGGAACCGGCCAGCCGAACGACAGCTCGTTCGTGCACCTGGTGACGGCGCTGCGTGCGAACATGCCGGACAAGATCATCAGCCTCTACAACATCGGCCCGGCCGCGTCGCGTCTCTCCTACGGCGGCGTCGACGTCTCGTCCAAGTTCGACTACGCCTGGAACCCGTACTACGGCACCTGGCAGGTCCCCGGCATCGCGCTGCCCAAGTCGAAGCTGTCGCCGGCGGCCGTCGAGATCGGCGGGACCTCGCAGAGTGCAGTCGCCGACCTCGCCCGCCGCACCGTCGGCGAGGGGTACGGCGTCTTTCTGACGTACAACCTCGACGGCGCCGACCGCAGCGCCGACGTGTCCGCGTTCACCAAGGAGTTGTACGGCAGTGACGCCGTCTACACGCCGTAGGGCGACCACACGCACCAGCGCGCGGCGCTCCCGCGGGGCTTGCCGCATCCCGTAGGGCAACGATCCGCGCAGACCGCGCCTTTGACAATGATGTCGGGGCGCGGTGCGCGGTGACCATTCACTTTCGTGCCCCCGCGATGCGGCTGCTGCGCTACTGCCGGGCGCGGACACGGCCTGCCGGTTGCCGATCCCGTGGTTCTGGAGGCCACGGCGCACATCGACACGTGGCGCGAGGAGCTGTTCGCGTTCCTGGACCCGCTGTGCGAGCAGGCAACCTGCACGTGCTGCCCGCCGACGAGCACACCCCCTGGCCCCGACTCCTGCTCTCGGTGCTCGCCGGATGGCCCGCTCGCGGATCGTTGGGCTGGGCAGGCCGACGGCGAACACGTCGAGCTACAAAAGGAGTTGGCGGCGCTGTCGCTCCGTATGATCTGCGGGTTCGCGCTCGGCGGCGCGGAAACCGACACCGACCGCAGCGACCTGATCGGGGCGCTTGTCGAGGCTGGGCAGAGTCCGGCGCGGATCCGGGACACCGTGGTGGTGACGCTGCTCGCCGCCCACCATCGGAAGGGTGGGTGAGGCCGCCAGCAGCCGACCTGCCGGTGACCGGTCGGTGCGGGCCCGGTCTACCGGTTCGCGGCTTCGCGAGAGGCGATCCGGTTCGTGCGACCGACCGCGCGGCCCACGGCGTTGCGCACCGCGAGGCCCGGCCGGGTGCGGGGCACCATGAGCCTGGAGAGCGGGCCGACGCGTCGCTGCCGCGGGCCTACCTCACGGCGGAGCCGCGACTCGTAGGCGGTGAAGGCGCGGGCGTGATCACTGGGATGGGCGGCGAGTTCTTCTGCGAGGGCGTACGCGCCCGCCATCGCCATGCTGGACCCGTCGCCGAGCAGGGCTGTCGCTGCCGCTGCGTCCCCGAGCAGTACGACCCGTCCGCGGGACCACGAGGGCATCCGGACGGTGGTCAGGGGGTCGAAGAACGGAGCCGGGTGGTCGAGGAACGCCGCCACGAGTTCCGGTGCCCGCCACCGCACGTCGGCGTAGGCGTCGGCCACGGTCTGCTTGTGAAGGGCGATGTTCTTGCGGTCGTGGGGCGCTAACTGCGCGGCCCGGAAGGTGAAGATGGCGAGCGGAGTGGTCCGCGAGGGGTGGAGGACCAGCATCCGGTTCGGCGCGGTGAGCATCGTCATCTCGTTCGGGTCCTCGATGGCGTCGGGTTCCAACGGGACGGTCGCGCCGTACAGGCCCAGGTCGCTCACGAACTGCCGCTCGGGTCCGAACACCAGGCGCCGTACGGTCGAGTGCATCCCGTCGGCACCGACGACCAAGTCGAAGCGCCGTGGCGCGGACCGCCGGAAGGTGACGTCCACCCCGCCTTCATCCTGGTCGAGAGCGGTGACCGTGTCGTCGAACAAGAACTCGGCCTCGGTCTGCGCCGACCGGTGGAGCACCTCGGACAGGTCGGCTCGGGTCACCTCGACCGTCGGGTTCTTGTCCGAGGTGAGCGGGAGTTGCAGGATCCGCCTGCCGCCGGGGTCGAGCAGGGTCAGCGACCGATTGCGGGTGGCGAGCCCGCGGAGCTGCGGAAGGATGCCCATGCGCTCGGCGACCGGGATCGCGGGCCCCTTCACGACGATCGCGCTACCGCCGGAGCGCAGCTGCCGGGCGTGTTCGACGACGGTTGGCCGGTATCCATTCCGGGACAGCCAGTACGCGAGTGCGGGCCCTGCGATTCCGGCACCGACTATCAGCACCTCGGGTTTCTTCATGACGATGACCTCTCGGAGTGTCGATGACCGGGTCCGCGGCGAGTGCCGGGGGCGGGGTTCGGGGAGCGGCGGCACGGAGCAGCGCTATCCGGTCAAGGTACGATCAGTTTCGTACCTCAGTGGAGCACATCCTTCAGGTACGATACAAGTCGTACCTGAAGGGGGTGCCGCGTGGCCGGGAGGAACCTGGTCGGCCCGGAGGCCGATGCGCTCGATCTGGGTGCGGTGTTTCGCGCCCTCGCCGACGAGCACCGGCGTTCGGTGATGAGGGAGTTGGCCGCCGACCGCAGCGACAGCGAGCGGGGCTGCAACTCGTTCAATCTGCCGATCTCGAAGCAGACCCAGACCCACCACTTCCGGGTCCTGCGCGAGGCAGGTCTCATTGACGAGATCGACTACGGCAACCGCAAGGGCATCCGACTACGACGAGCGGACATCGAGAAGAGATTCCCCGGCCTGCTCACGCTCCTGGGCGCAGAGCCCCCGGGCGGTACTGCTCCTCGCTGAACACAGCTGAGCACACCGGAAGGAGTCCGAGTCGGCCCTGAGCCGCGAGCTCGACCGGCTCCAGCTCGCGCCCGGCTCGCAGGTAGCCGAGCACGACGCGGAAACGAATGGATCGGTGCCGCTTCGACCACCGTCCCGCGCTCGTGATCGGCGCCGAGCACTTCCGCGCGCTCCCTCACGCCAACACCCACTGAGGTTTCCTCAACCTCCGTGCGGAGCAGGGCCACTGGGAGTGAGGGCGGGGTCCGGGCGTGGAGAAGCTCCTGGTAGACGGTGCGCTTCCTCGCCCGTGAGTTGACCGCACGTCGCCTTGCGCAAGGGACACGCTGGCGCCGGCTGGCGCCGAACGGCAGGCACTGCTCGTGCCGGCTCATCTACGATGCGGCCTGGCGCGGGCCAACGTGATCCACGGGCCGCACCCCGTGGACGTACAAATCTAAAGGTCGGGGCGCTGGCGAGGATCCCGCCATCGCACAGCACGGTGGAGGTCCGGCCTCGCCTGTCGTCGGCCAGCTCGTGCTTCCACCGCACCCGCGGGTCTGCCGATGTCGAGGGCGACGAGGTCGGTGCCGGCGCGGGGCGCCCCCGGGGTGTGATCGATGGAGGTGTACAACACCCCGTCACGGCCACCGGGCATCGAAGTCTCGGGGCGCAGGCCGACCGGGTTTCCCCAAGCCGCCCGCAAAGGCGACCTTTCGTACATGGACGCCCGTGCGGGCAGGAACCAGCTGATCGAAGGGGAGATCAGGCGTAGGCGTCCTCGACAACGACTTGCCGCACCGTACGCAGCGTCGACTGGAGACATTCCAGATCGGTCGAGCCCAGGGCCAGGCGGATCGCCTGCGGTGTGTGCATCGAGGTGGTGAACGGCTCGGCCGTGGATACCGAGATGTGCTGCCGCGCGAGGGTAGCGGTCAGGCGATCGGCGCGTGCCTCGTCGGGCAGTGGCAGCCACGCGAAGTAGGACGAGGGGTGACTGATCAACGGCAGGCCCGCCAGCTCTTGTCCGGCGAGTGCTTGGCGGGCCTTGGCGTCGTCTCGTTTCTGCGCCTCCAAGTGGTCCACCGTGCCGTCCTCAAGCCAGCGGCAGGCGATCGCGGCGGTGAGGGCCGGGGTGTTCCAGGTGGTCGCCCGAATCGCGCGTTCGAGCGACGGCACCACAGACGGCGGTGCGACGACGAAGCCGACCCGGAGGCCGGTAGCGACGCTCTTGGACAGCCCCGAGACGTAGACGGTGAGGTCCGGCGCGGTTGCAGCCAGAGGCGGTGGAGGGTCCTCCACCAAGTAGGCGTAGGAGGCGTCTTCGATGATGACCGGACCGTGCTGTCGAGCGATCTCGACGAGGCGGGTTCGGTCAGTCGCCGGCATGACCCAGCCCAGAGGGTTGTGCAAGGTGGGCATGGCGTAGATCGCACGCACGGGGCGGGTCGCGCACACCTTCTCAAGGACCTCAAGATCCGGTCCGTCGGCCGTTGCGGGGATGGGCTCCAGGTCGAGATGAAAGGCATGCGCGAGCACCTTGAAACCCGGGTAGGTGAGTGCGTCGACCGCGACCACGTCGCCGGCATTCAGCGTGGCCATGACGGTGATGGCCAGGCCGTGCTGCGCACCGTTGACGATGAGGATCTGATCCGCGTCAGTGGTGATACCCCGACGCCTCAGATGCCGCGCGATCGAGGCCCTGTCCTGGGGACGCCCTCGATGCGGTTGGTAGCGCAGCAGCGAGTCGATATCACCAGAGGTGGCCACCTCTCGCAGAGCCTGCCGAAGGAGATCGGATTGCCCGGGCAGCGACGGATAGTTGAAGTTGAGGTCGACCGCATCCGTAGCGACGACCTGCTGATCGATGCCGTGACCCGCGGGAACCGCGATATCACGCACGAACGTACCGCGGCCCTGTTCCCGGCTCACCAGCCCCATCGCTTCCAACTCGGCGTACACCCGGGTCGCGGTCACCACGGCGATGCCCTCACGAGCGGCGAGCCCACGGTGTGTCGGCAGTTGTGCACCCGCGGCGAGCCGTCCGGTCCGGATGTCGGATGCGAGCGCGTCGACCAGCATTTTGTACCGCGGGGCTGCCATGCACCGGATTGTATGCATGACAATTCTTTGACTGTCCTGTTCGTGGGTCCTTACCGTCAAGATCCACCCACCGAACCACCAGGAAGGACAGCCGCCGTGCACATCGCCATCCTCACCTTCGAGGGCTACAACGAGCTCGACTCCCTGATCGCACTCGGTGTCCTCAACCGGATCAAGTCCGACGACTGGCGCGTCACCATCGCCACCCCCAGCCCCCAGGTGACGTCGATGAACGGGGTGGTCATCGAGCAGATGTCCACCCTTGAGGAGGCGTGCGCCGCTGACGCCGTCATCGTCGGCAGTGGCATCGCCACCCGCGAGGTCGTCGAAGACCCAGCGATCATGGGCATCCTGCGCCGCCTGGACCCGTCGCGCCAACTCATCGCGGCACAGTGCTCGGGCGCGCTCGTCCTGGCCAAGCTCGGCCTGCTCAACGACATCCCCGCCTGCACCGACCTGACCACCAAGCCCTGGGTCGTCGCCGCCGGCGTCGAGATACTCAACCAGCCCTTCTACGCCAAGGACAACATCGCCACCGCCGGCGGCTGCCTGGCCTCGCACTACCTCGCTGCCTGGATCATCGCCCGCCTCCAGGGCAACGACGCCGCCGAAAGCGCACTGCACTATGTCGCCCCGGTCGGAGAGAAAGAGGAATACATCGAGCGCGCCTGGCGCAACACCACCCCCTACCTGCCCGCTCCCACCCCGGCGTTCGTCTGAACAACCAGTCGCAGGCCCGCTCGTCCACCATGATGCGACGTGGGGGATTCGGCTTCGCGTGGCAGGCGGCCCACCGTCGCCTTTCGCCACCCGGTCGGACACGTTCTCGGTGGCTGGCCGACCGTCACGGTGAACCGGCGGGCGAACTCGGCGCGGGACAAGGCCGTTACGGCGCCAGGCTGGACTCTGTCACGGCTGCCGCACCGTCCCTCACGGTCACACGGTCTGGAGGGCCAGCCGTAGGCAGCCTGCGAGCGCCGGGTGTTCGATGACGAGCGTGGTGCAGGCCGCCTACAACCTCCCCAAGGACGCCGGCACGAGCACCCACCGTCGCGATCGTCGACGCGAACGACGACCCGACGCCGAGAAGGGACTGGCGTCCTACCGCACCCAGTACGGCCTGCCGGAGTGCACCACCAGCAACGGCTGCTTCAAGAAGATCGACCAGGACGGCGGCACGAACTACCCGGCACCGGAAGCCGGTTGGGCCGGCGAGATCTCCCTCGACGTCGACATGGTCAGCGCGTCCTGCCCGCAGTGCCACATCCTGCTCGTCGAGGCCAAGTCCGCCAACATGGACGACGTCGGTGCGGCCGTGAACCAGGCCGCCAAGCAGGGCCCCATCCTGGCGCCTGATTCGCCCACCAGCACCACGCCCAGCCCACCGCCAACCGCTCCGCAGCACTGCCCGTCGCCGGTGCCCAACTCCTCGTCCAACTCGCCCTGGTGGGGTTGGTCGCCCTCGGTGCAGCCCTTACCCTCGACGCCCGACTGACCCCCGCCACCCTCCTCGCCGTCACGGTCGCCGCCACCCGCTTCGCCGAGCCCGACGGCCGCTGCGCGCGCATGTGGGCCGCCCCATCGGCGGCGCGGGACTGGCGGGTCCCCGGCGGCGGTCATCTGTCCGGCGACGTGCCCAGCGCGGCCGTGGGTGTCGCTGCCGCACCACTCACATGAATCACCGTTCATATGGACATAGATTTCATTTTCATTTAGCCTCGGTGTTCACGGCCCGCACTGGCCGCTGAATGAGGTGACTGCTCCATGAACGCTCTCGCTCCCCGCCCGGTGGAGCGCGGCCGCCTGGCCGGCCGGACCACGCGACAGCGCTCCGCCGTCATAAGGGTGCTCGACCACTGTGCCGACTTCGTCTCGGCGCAGGCCCTCCATGAACGCATGGCCACCGCGGACCTCCCGGTGGGGCTGGCCACGGTCTACCGCACGCTCCGCGAACTCGAACGGGCCGGATGTCTCGACGTCGTACGTGACGAGACCGGCGAACGCCGCTACCGCAAGCGGCCGGACGACGGGCACCGGCACTACCTCATCTGCCGCGCCTGCGGCCGTAGCAGACCGGTGGAGTCGCAGGCGGTGGAGGAGTGGGCCGAGCGCACCGGCCGGATCAGCGGCTACGCGGCCGTGGAGCACATCGTCGAACTCACCGGCATCTGCAGCCGCTGCCGGCCCGATACGCCCGAGCGACCCGATGGAGGAGACGGATGAAGCCGATCGGAGCCTGGCGGCCTCCAGGACAGCACCCCCGCACGGCAGAAGTGAAGGAGTCCGTACGACAGTTGCTCGGCCTCGGGGAGGACACGGCCTTCGTCGTGCGGGAGTTGGCGTGCAGCGATGAGGACTGCCCACCGCTGGAGACCGTCATCGCCGTACTGCCCATGGACGGCACGCCCCGCCGCTGGACCCTGCACCACCCCGTAACCGACCTCACCGAGGAACACCTGCGGGCGCTGCTCGCCCGCGAACCCGAAGGAGCCTGAACCACCATGTCCGCCAAGCGAGATGACCGGGTGCCCGTCACCGTACTGACCGGATTCCTCGGCTCGGGCAAGACCACCCTCCTCAACCGCATCCTCACCGAGAACCACGGACTGCGGATCGCCGTCATCGAGAACGAGTTCGGTGAGGTCGGCATCGACGACGCACTCGTCCTCGACTCCGAGGAAGAGATCTTCGAGATGAACAACGGCTGCATCTGCTGCACCGTGCGCGGCGACCTCATCCGCATCCTGGGCGCCCTGATGCGCCGCCGGGAGAAGTTCGACCACATCCTGATCGAGACGACCGGTCTGGCCGATCCGGCTCCCGTGGCCCAGACGTTCTTCATGGACGACGAGATCGCTGCTCGGCTCCGTCTGGACGCCATCGTCACCCTCGTCGACGCGGCGCACGTCCTCCCGCACCTGGACGAGCAGAAGCCGGACGGCGTGGAGAACGAGGCCGTCGAGCAGATCGCCTTCGCCGATCGCGTCGTCCTCAACAAGACCGACCTGGCCGACGAGCAGACCGTCGCCGAAGTCATCGCCCGTATCCGGGCCATCAACGCTCCGGTCGAGATCATCCCGGCGCGCCATGCCGAGGTGGAGCTGAGGCGCATCCTGGACGTCGGCGCCTTCGACCTTGCACGGGTCCTCAAGGACGATCCGCAGTTCCTCACCGACACCGAGCACCAGCACGACACCAGCGTCACCTCCGTCGGCATCGAGATCGACGGCGAGGTCGATGAAGGCCGCCTCAACGCCTGGCTCGGCGCGCTGCTGCGGGAAAAGGGGGCCGATATCTTCCGTTCCAAGGGCATCCTCGCCCTCGCCGGATGGGACCGGCGCTATGTCTTCCAGGGCGTCCATATGCTCTTCGTCGGTGAGAACGGAGCACCGTGGCGGGACGGCGAAGCGCGCCGCAACCGCCTGGTCTTCATCGGCCGCAACCTCGACCGCGAGGCCCTGACCCACGGCTTCGCCCGCTGCGTGGCCACCGCCGGAGCCGCCGTATGACCACCCTGACCAACTCCACCACCACGGTCGGTACGGCGTGGGAGATCGCTGTCGACGATGCGCCCGTTGCCCTCTCCGCCGCCGGGGACCTCGTCGCGGTGGCCGGGGCCGAGGGAAGCGTCGTCATCGCCGAGGCCGCCACAGGTAGGGAGGTCGGCCGGCTCGAACTCCCCGGCGGCGCACTCTCGGTGGCGATCGCCCGCGACGGGCAGCATCTCGCGGCCACCGGGCCCACCGGCTACGCCCTGTGGAGCCGATCGGGCGTCTCGGCACTCACCGTCGAGACCGGTGCCTGGTCGTCCACCGCGGCCTGGGCGGACAACGGCCGGGTCGCCGTGGCCTCCGGCCGCCGCGCCCTCGTCCTTGAACCGGCAGGCGAAACCCTCTGGTCCACCGAACCCGCCGCCTCCACCGTCACCGACCTCGCCTGGCTGCGCAACGGCCGCCGCCTCGCGGTCGCCGCATACGGAGCGGTGCGCGCCCACGAGCCGCACACCGAAAAGCCCGTCGTCACCTACCCGTACATCGGCTCGCACCTCGCGCTCGCCGTCGCGCCGACCGGCCGCTGGATCTGCAGCGGCAACCAGGACGCCTCCATCCACATCTGGCGCACCCGGGACGGCAGCGAACTGACCATGTCCGGCTACCGGGAGAAGGTCTC
The DNA here is from genome assembly GCF_042798755.1 of Streptomyces sp. NPDC057743. Lineage (NCBI taxonomy): Bacteria > Bacillati > Actinomycetota > Actinomycetes > Kitasatosporales > Streptomycetaceae > Streptomyces > Streptomyces sp. NPDC057743. Next base: position 177,903 of record NZ_JBHVJX010000003.1, on the reverse strand, counting down.
GCGCCTCGCCTTCGACGACACCGGCTACTGGCTCGCCGCCGACGGCGCGCCGGATGTGACGGTGTGGGACTTCTCCGGCAAGGGCCCGGCCGGCACCGCACCACGCTCGCTGCGCTGCCACGAGACGGTCACCGCTCTTGTGTGGCGGCCCGGCGGCGCGGGCCACCTGGCGAGCGGCGGCCAGGATGGCACCGTGGCGCTGTGGCGGGCCACCGCCGGCCGCCCCCAGGCGCGCCTGCAACCGGCCCGCACTCTCGACGGCGATGCGGCGGTGACGGCTCTCGCCTGGTCCGGCCCTGATCTGCTGCTCGCCGCCCACCGGGACGGCCGGGTACGCGCGCACCGGCTGCCGTCCCGGACCTCCCTGTGAACGGCCCGGACCGCAGTACGAGGATCGGCGCGGCCCGCGACCGCCCCTGCACGCTGGTGGTGTGCCGCGGCTGCTGCTGCGGGAACCCCCGCAAGCACCCCGGTACCGACCACGAGTGGCAGCTCACCCGACTCCGCGCCGCCGCGGCCGAGTCGGGCGGGCGCCTGGCGGTCCGTACGAGCGAATGCCTCGGGCCGTGCGGGCAGGCCAACATCGTCGTCGTCCAGCCCTCCGGGGAAGGTCGTCGCCGGGGCGGCCGGGCCATCTGGATCGGCTGGGCGCTCGGCGACGACAGCACGGACGACATCCTCACCTGGGCGACGGCCGGAGGGCCGGGCGTGGCCGATCCTCCACCCACCCTGGAGATGCAGTTCGTGCCCACGCCGGGCGAGGCCCAGGCGCGTTCCCGCGCCCGCGCTCGCGGACGCCGTGCACGCCGGTGAGCCGACGCGTGGCCCGTCCGCACAGGTCAGGGCCGCTCGTCTCGACAGCGCCACGGCTGCCGCGGTCGCTGCCACCCTCCAGGCCCTGGCCACCACGTCGCGGCTGATGATCCTCGCCACCCTGCGCGATAAGCCGCATCCGGTCGCCGACCTCGCCGCCACCATCGGCATGGAACCCTCCGCCGTCTCCCATCAACTGCGCTTGCTGCGCACGCTGGGCATGGTCGCCCGCCACCGCGAAGGGCGCCGCATCGTCTACACCCTCTACGACGATCACGTCGCCCAACTCCTCGACCAGGCTGTCCACCACAGCGAACACCTCAGGCTCGGCCTGGTGGAGACGCCATGAGGCCGAACCGGCTCCGCGGCTGTTCCGTACGCAACCGACTGATCGGTGTCGTTCTCCCGGCAGACCTTGGCGAACGGTCCCCAGCGCAGGCGGGCGCGGGTGTCTTGGGCGTCTTCGAGCTGGCGGTCGACGCCGGCTTCGAGGCCGAAGTGGTCAGAGGAGACGCGCAGGTAGGCGCCGGCGCTTGGGGGCGTATGCCGCCAGGTGGTCGTGGAGGTTGAGAGTGACCTGGCCGCCGCGGGCATGGGCGGGGACTTCGAAGTCTTCCCAGACGGTGTGGGCTGCTGTTGGCACGGTGTTGGCTCCTGGCGCTCGATGGCTCCCGATACCGGGCACACTTTCTGCCGAATTCAGGGGGGTTTGGTGGTGCCGTGGATCCGCTGTACGGTCCGCGGCCGCCGGTGTGGATACTGATCACCATGCGAGTTGACTTCGATCCTGCACACATGCCCCGCAACGAGTTCTACAAGCTGCTGACCGCCACGGTCGTGCCGCGGCCGATCGCCTGGGTGTCCACCGTTTCCGCGGACGGGACGGCCAACCTGGCACCGCATTCCTTCTTCAGCATCGCCAGCGTGACGCCGCCCGTGGTGCAGTTCAGCTCCGTCGGCCGCAAGGACACCCTCCGCAACATCGAGGCCACCGGCGAATTCGTGGTCAACTTCACGCCGGAGGAACTCTTTACGCAGATCAATGACACGGCTACCGACTTCCCGCATGGCGTGAGCGAGTTCGAGGCGGCGGCGATCGATGCCGAGCCGAGCCTGCGGGTGAAGCCGCCGCGGGTCGCGGCCTCGCCGGTGGCACTGGAATGCGAACTGCATAGCACTCTCCGGATCGGCGACGGGACCGTGGTGTTCGGACGCGTTCTGCATGCCGTCGTCTCGGACGACGTCCTGGTGGACGGACACCCGGAAATCAGCAAGTTGCGCCCGCTGTCGCGACTTGGCAAGAACGAGTGGGGGACGGTCAGCGGCGTGCGCGACCTCGCCCGCATTCGGCATGAGGACTGGCAGGGACCGGCAGCCGACCGCTAGGCAGCGCTGGGCGCTTACCTAGGCGAGAGGCGTCCGGAAGCGCGGGCGAACGAGTGAGGATTTGGCGCCAGATCATTTGGCGCCAGTTCACTTGAAGGGGCTTTCGGAGCTCGACAAGCTACGGGAGACTGGACCGTGACGGTTTCCCAACGCGAAGAAAACCGGCGGCAGTTGATCGACAACTGACGAGTGTCGGAGGTCGGCAGCTGGCGGTCGATTTCGGGAGTGACGTGTGGACGGTCACGGTGCTGGACGGACGGTATTCGGCCGGGGAACATCCCCTGATCTTGTTCCGTCACCAACGAATGACTCCCCCGATTCACTTCGGGCCGACGCAAACCCCCTCGCCCGCGCGGATTCCGATTCCCCGGAGCACTCGCCAGGCTCCGGGGGCGGTGACGAACGGGCATGGGGGCGGCCGTTCACAAGGCCGTTGAGCCGACGGCGCGTTCTGCGCGGAGTGGTCACCACAACGGTCGTCGGAGCGATGACCGCCGCGGCGACCGCCCCCGCGGCCGCCGCGCACAAAGACGCGTACGCCGCGACCGACGACGGCCGGCGCCCGCTTCGGGTGATGACGTTCAACCTGCGGTTCGCATCTGATAGTCGCCCGAATTCCTGGGGCGAACGCAGGCCGGCGATGCGCCAACTGCTGCGTCAGGAGGCGCCCCACCTGCTCGGCACGCAGGAAGGGCTCTACGGGCAGTTGCAGGACATCGCGGCCGATCTCGGGGAGCACTACGCCTGGATCGGCACCGGGAGAGCCGGCGGAAGTCGGGACGAATTCGCGGCGATCTTCTACGACGTGCGACGCCTCGCCCCCGCCGAGTATGACCACTTCTGGCTTTCCGACACGCCCTACCTGATCGGGTCGAAAACCTGGGGCAACACCGTGATCCGGATGGCGACTTGGGTGCGGTTCCGGGATCTGGGGAGGCGTGACGTCCGGGGCGAGGAGAGTGACGAATCCGCACGGGGCGGAGGAGGGGAAGGCGGACGGAGCACCTGGGGCTCTGGCGAGTTCTACGCCCTGAACACCCACCTCGATCACGCCGTGCAGTATGCGCGGGAGCGCTCGGCAGCACTGATCAACGACCGAATGGGCAAACTGAATCCCGCGCTGCCGCGGATCGTGACCGGAGACTTCAACGTCGCGGCGCACAAGAACCCCGTGTACGAGGCGATGCTCGGGGGCGGGCGACTCGTCGACAGCTGGGACGCGGCAGGCGAACGGAGCGCCCAATACGGAACCTTCCACGGGTATCGGCCCTTGGTTCCGGGCGGAGATCGGGTCGATTGGATCCTCACCTCGCCGGCAATGCGAACGCGGCGCGCATCGATCAACACATATGCCAGGAAAGGGCAGTTCCCCAGCGACCACCTGCCAGTACAGGCGCTGGTCGAGTGGTGAGACGCGCCGATACCGAAGGCCCGGCATTCCCACCACGCGGCTGCTCGCTGGACCTGCTGCTGCCCGTCGCCGACCCGTCGTTGACTTCGACCAGCGTGGGAGGAGGGGCGGGAATCGGAGCGGTTCTCCGGCATACCTTGCTCCGGAATACCTTGCTCCAGGAGGGAGTTGAGACCGGTGGGATGCCCCGTGCGTGGCCGCGCCCTCCTCGGGCGTCCGCCGAGCGATCCGCAAGGCGATCGTTCCGCCGGGGCGAGCGAAGGAAAGGTGCGAGATGAGGTCCGTCATCCGGACGGCTGCCGGCGGCGGCCCTGAGGTCCTGAAACTCGTCGAACGCCCGGTGCCCGAGCCCGGGCCCGGCGAGGTACGTGTGCGTGTGCAGGTCTCGGGCGTCAACCCCACTGACTGGCGCAGCCGCAGGCGCGCGTTGCCGCCAGGCATGAGCGAGCAGGTGCCCCATCAGGACGGCGCCGGGGTGATCGACGCCGTCGGACCGCAGGTTGACCCCGCGCGGGTCGGGGAACGGGTGTGGATCTGGGAGGCCGCCTGGGAACGCCGCTGGGGAACGGCGCAGCAGTACACGCTCGTCCCCGACCGACACGCCGTTGCGCTGCCCGACCACGCCTCGTTCGAGCTCGGCGCCGCCCTCGGCATTCCGGCCCTGACCGCCCACCGCGCACTGACCGTTCACGACGGCGGATCGGGACGTGTCGCGCCCGGTGCCCTGCGGGGTGCGACCGTGCTGGTGGCGGGCGGCGCGGGTGCGGTCGGCAACGCGGCCATCCAGCTTGCCCGTTGGGCCGACGCCCGCGTGGTCACGACCGTCAGCAGCCCCACCAAGGCTGCTCTGGCGGGCGCGGCCGGCGCCCACCAGGTGGTCAACTACCGTACGCAGGACGCGGCCGCCGAGATCCTGGCCTTCGCTCCCGAGGGCGTCGACATCGTCGTGGAGGTGGCACCAGGCACCAACGCCGCTCTCGACATCGCGGTGGCCGCGCCGGGTGCCGTAGTGGCCTACTACGCGGGCGGCGCGGACGAGCGGCTGTCCGTCCCGGTGCTCTCCTCCCTTCCGGCGAACCTGCGTTGGCAGGGCGTCTTCGTCTACACCGTGCCGACCGCGGCCAAGCAGCAGGCACTCACCGACGTCGCGGCAGCCGTGGACGCGGGCGCGCTGCGGGTGGGGGCGGAGGCCGGACTGCCGCTGCACCGCTTCGCACTGGAGCGCATCGCGGACGCCCACACCGCACTCGAACGGGGCATGGTGGGAAAGGCCCTGCTCGACATCCCTTGACTGTGACTGTGACGAGCGTGCCCTGCCTGGTCGGCTAGTTCGTTGGTCGGCTAGTCGGTTGGTTGGTGGGCGATCCGACACGAGAACGTGCGGCGCTGCACTACGCAGTGTCTCGCCGGACAGGTTGCATACACACTCAGCTTGGGCTGCGGTCGAGTTGCGCTCCCACGTCGGCGTGGGTGCCGGAGCCCGGCGTCGCACCCTCTCCGGCTTTCGAGCTGGTTCGGGTCAGCGTTGGTCTCGGCCCTGGTCTTGATGCCGACGTCGGTGTGGTGAGGACGGCGAGGCAGCCGACGACCAAGGCGATGCCGGTCCAACCCGGCGGCGGCAGGTGTTCGCCGACCACCAGGACGGCCAGGACGGCCGCGACGGCGGGTTCCAGCAGCGAGAGGGTGGTTGCGGTGCTGGCCGGGATGTGTGCCAGGCCCCAGCCGAACAGGACGTAGCCGATGAACATGGGCACCAGGGCCATGTACGCACCGACCGCGGTGTTCGACCAGGAGTCGAGGAGCGGGGCGCCGGTGGCCAGCAGTACGGGCAGGAGCAGGACTCCGCCCAGTCCGAAGACGGCGCCCATGGACGCGCCGGAGGTGACGCCGCGGCTGATCAGGCGGTGGGCGGCCCAGGAGTAGAGGGCGTAGGTGGAGCCGGCGACCAGGCCGAGCCCGATGCCGAGAACGGTCGCGCCCGCGGAGTAAGTGCCGGGTGCAGAGTGTGAGTTGGTCGCTTCGGCCGCGCACAGCAGCACCGTCCCAGTCAGCCCCAGGGCGGCCCCCGCCATCCAACGGCGCGTCAGGCGGCGGCCGTCCGCGACGCGTTCGATCACCGCGGAGGCGAGCGGGGCCGAGCCGATCGACACCACGGTCCCGGCGGCGACCCCGGCCAGATGCATGGAGGTGTAGAACGCGAGGGGGTACGCGCCGACCGCCAGTGCGCCGAGCAGTACCACACCGCGCTGGGCCCGGAGCCCGGGCGCTTCCCGTGCGATACGCGGAGCGGCCACGAGGGCTTGGAGCAGGCCGCCCAGCCCCATGGCAACGGCCCCGATCGCGAGCGGCCCCACGGCCGGAGCCAAGGTTGCGGCGGTGCCTGTGGTGCCCCACAGCACCGATGCCAGGAGTACGCACACCGATCCCATGCCCACCGAGCCGGTGGAGCGTCCGACGGGCCGCGTCACAGTCGGTCCAGCAGGTCCGCCGCCATGGTCCGAGCGTGTTCCAGGCGCGTGCCTGCGCCTTCCAACCCGGCCCGCGCCATCGCGCCTTCCAGCAGGAACGCCAGGTGCTCCGCCACCTTGCCAACCTCCGCACGCCGGCCAGGCAGCAGCTCTTCGACGTGACTGGCGAGCAGGGACTCGACTTCCTCCTTGTGTCGGCGGACGAGCGCCCGCCCCTCGTCGCCGGCCGGCAGTTCGGCCGCCGCGTTGAGCAGACCGCACCCGCGGAAGCCGTGCTCGTAAGCGAAGGCGGCGTGGTCGGCGTACGCGTCGAAGACGGCCAGAACGCGGGCGCGAGGGTCCTTGACCCCTTCCAGGCGCCGGCGGTAGAGGCCCAACCATTCCTCGTGCCGCTCGTCGAGGTAGGCCCGCACCAGGTCGGCCTTGGAGGAGAAGTTGTTGTAGAGGCTCATCTTCGCCACGCCCGCCTCGGCGGTGATGGTGTCGATGCCGGTGGCGGACACGCCGTCTGCGTAGAAGCGGCGTGCCGCGGCGGCGAGCAGCCGCTCACGCGCGGCTCCCCGCCGCCTGCCGGACGGTTGCGCGGCCGAGGTGCCTGCTTCGCTCATCGGGCATCGCTCTCCCCATTTTTAGGTAGACAGGTCTACCTAATATAGCCAGCCCCGAGGGGCGCCGCGACCACCTACTACGGAAGCGGCACAGAGCCCTGCTGCCCCCCTGGCCAGCCAACGCAGCAGACGGCCCACATGCCTCGGCTCGCGACGCAGCGCACCAGTCCCACCTGCGAGGGACCATCGGACACAGACACCGAAAACACAGGCACACGGTGCACAGCCAGCCAGCCAGCCAGCCAGCCGGCCCAAGCCTCCGACCGCTTCATGGCGCACCTCGCCGTGTGGGAAGGCACCGGCGACGACGCGCCCGAAACGCTGTGGGTCGAACTGGTCACCGACCAGCAGTACAACGGCTCCCGCTGCCGCAGCCAGTAACCAGCCAGGATGCCCGGCCGACGCCCCGTCCGGGACACCTCCGCCTGGTCATGGATTCGTACGGGGGAGGGGGTGGGCGGCGAAGAAGGCCATCACGGTCTGCGCGGCGTTGAGCGAGTGCGTCGTGTCGCCGGGGCCGCTGGGCTTGGTGGCGCCCGCCCAGGTGTGTCCGCCGCCGATGATGCGGTAGTTGACGACGGTGTTCCCGTGGGCGCAGCTCGACCACGTGGTCCGGACGACGTCGGGCGCGAGCTTCCGGTCGGTGGCCTGCCCCGTGCATTGGTCACGCTGGCGCCACAGTTGGATCCAGTCATCGGTCGAGTACAACCCGCGGGCCGGCTGTCCGTCGTAGGGGATGACCGGGTCGGCGGTGCCGTGCATGTTGAGGACTGGGAGGGGGCGCCCGCTCGCGGTGCAGTGGCTGTGCTCCTGGTAGAACGCCGCCGAGATCGTCGCGACCGCCGCGACTCCATTGATGCGACACGCGGCCGACGCGGCGAACCCGGCGCCGTCCGACTTGCCCGTCATACCGATACGGGTGGCGTCGACGCACGGTGACTTCGCCAGCCAACGCACCAAGTCAGTGGCGAACTCGTAGTCGTGCGCCCAGGCACCGATGTAGGGGGTGGCCTCCCAAGAAGGCTTTCCGCCCTTGCCATTGAGGCCCTGGGCGTAGAGGACGACGGCGTCGGCGCCGTCGAGCTGCGAGTACGCCGCGAATCGGCCGTCGGTCTCGCCCCGCCCGTGGAAGGCGATGACCGCGGGCTTCTTCGTCCGCGGCGAGAAGTTGGCCGGCACGTGTTCGATGAACGTACGGGTCTGCCCGCCGACGTTCATGGTCCGCGTGGTGGAGGAGTTCGGCGCGCTCGTACAGGCCGACCCGCCGTTGACCGGCCCGGCCGAGGGGGTTTGGCCCGCAGTCGCGGCCCTGGTTCTGGCGGTGCCAGCGGTGCCAGCCGTGCCAGTGGCGTGAGCGGAGGATGAACACGCCGTCAGTGAACCTGTCGCGAGCGCGGCGGCGAGCCCGACGGCCAGGCAGGCCGCGGACCGGCGGTGCGGATGCCGACGCAAGCCCTGTCGCAAGCGAATTCGCATGACTGCTCGTCTCCCTCGGATCTCTCGTATCTCTCGGATCTCTCGGATCACGCTCGATGGGACGGCTCTTGCCTGGTCCCGTCAGCCCAGCAACGCCGCGGTGTTGTCGCGCAGTTCGCGCAGGTGTTGTCTGGTGAGTTCTTCGGCGGTGGTGGGATTCTGGTCCCGCACCGCTTCGAAGATCGCCCGGTGTTGGTTGCGGTCGCGGGGGCGGTCCTGGATGAGTTGCCGCAGGGATCGCTGTTCTCGGCTTCGTACCGCGAGCAGTGAGTCGACCACTTCGAACAGCAGGGGATTTCCGGAGCAACTGGCCAGCTCGCGGTGGAAGTTTCGCGGGCCGGTCCGAGGTACGCGCGGCCGCGTGGCGATCTCCACGGCGGTCTCCAGCCGCGCCAACTGCTCGTCGGTGCGGTGCTGGGCGGCGAGCGCGGCGATGCCGGGTTCGATCGCCAGCCGTGCCTCGACGAGTTGGAGGATCTGCTCGTCGCGGAGGGGCATGGAGTTCGGATTGCGCATCAACGTCCGGTGCAGGCCGGGGCCGACGAAGATGCCGGAGCCGTGCCGGAGTTGGACGGCGTCGGTTGCCTGGAGCCCGCGGAGAGCTTCCCGGATGGTCGGCGGTGTCACGCCGAACTGGTCGGCCAGGGTCCGCACGGTCGGCAGGCTGTCGCCCGGAGCGAGCCCCCGCTCCGCGATCAGGTCGAGCAAACCGCCCGCCAGACGCTCGGAGAGGCCGCCGGACGGCCGCGACCGATCCTCGCCGTTCACCACGCCAGATGGCATAAATCGGCCTCCTGCCAACGCAATTGACCAATTGACCATATCAATTTCGGCGATGGCGAGAACGGTGTTCGGGCAGGAGGAGCTGAGGCCGGAGGAGCTGAGGCCGGAGAAGTTGAGGCCGGACGGTGGTTGCCCGGTCGCGTGCACTGGCTGGGGATTCCTGACGCCTCCTCGCGCGTGCACCGGCCGGCAGCGCGCTGACGAGCCGGACGCCCGGCGAAGGCCATCCACCCACTCAGAGGACGTACCGGATCGACCGACCCTAGGGCTGGCGGGTCGACGGGGCGGAGCCGCGGACCTGGAGGCCGTTGAGGAGTTCCTGGGTGGCTGCCGCGACGGCGTCGACAGCGCGGTCGAACACCTCGCGGTTGTGGGCCGCCGGGGCGCGGAATCCGGAGACCTTGCGGACGTACTGCAAGGCCGCGGCGCGGATGTCCTCGTCGCTGACTTCCGGCGTAACGGGCGGGCGGAGCGTCTTAATGCTGCGGCACATGCGTTCAGTGTGCTCTCTGTGGCCGGCCCCTGGGTAGGGAAGATCAGACGAGGCCGGTGACCCGCATGGTGATGTTGAGACGGCCGGCGGTGATACCGGTGGCGGGGTCACCAGACCCCGGATACACCTTGGGCACCCCGTGGTACACGAACCGCGACGGCCCGCCGAAGACGAACAGATCTCCCGACACCAACTCGATGTCGGTGTAGGGCTTGGTGCGGGTCTCCGTGTTGCCGAACCGGAAGACGCAGGTGTCGCCGATGCTGAGGGAGACCACCGGCGCGCCGGAGCGCTCTTCCTTGTCCTGGTGCATGCCCAACTTGGCCGCACCGTCATAGAAGTTGATCAACGCGGTGTCCGGGGTGTACTCGTTGCCGGCCGAGGGGTCCTGATACGCGTCGACCAGCGCCCGCCGGCCCAACGCGACCATCCAGTCCGGGAATTCGGCGACCTGGGCGCCGTTCACGTCGTCGGCGGTGCGGCTGTACGCATACGGTTGCCAGTGCCACCCGATGCACACCGTCTGCACCGACATCACGCCGCCTCGCGGGAGTTTGGTGTGCCGGATGGGTACCGGACCGCGCGCCCAGCCGCGGCAGGCGGTGACCAGTTCACGCTGCTCCGCGAGCGAGAGCCAACCGGGGACGTGGACCGCCCCGGGAGCCAACTCCCGACGGGCACGCTCTTCGGACCCGGCCGGCGTTCCGGACCGACGGAGTCCACCGGGGCTGCTCGGCCCGGCGGGTCCACGGAGTTGCCCGACATCCTCAAAGCCGGGGAGTGGGGTGGTCATGACGGTGGTGACCTGCCTTGACGTGGGTGGGGAGGTGGAGGGCGGCCTGCCTGCGGTCTCAGGGCGACGGGCTGTTCACCCATCCACTTTCAGGTATCCGCGTGTGTCCGCTTCCAGGTATCCGCTTTCAGGTATCCGCGTGCGTTCCAGGTATCCGCATGCATGCGTTATCCGTACCTTCAGCGTGCCACGGGGCGGATGGGACGGGTGCCGCCGGGCGGGGCGGGCTGCTGTGGAGCGGCGCCCGCGGGCCCCGGGCGCCGTCCGGCGCTGGTCCGTGAACATGCGACGACGTGGCGTGCCTATCGCTCAGACGTGGCGTGTCTATGGCTCGTATGACCCATGGGGCGCGCCGGCTCCCATTCTCCGGCCGACGGTCGGCGGCCGACGGCGGGAAGGTCCGCGGCGGACGCGACGGTCAGATGAGGGTGGGCTGGAGGGCGCCTTCGTGGGTGAGCAGCGCGGTCTTGCGCTCCACGCCGGCCGCGTAACCCCGCATGGTGCCGTCGGCGCCGACCACCCGGTGGCAGGGACGTACGAGCAGCAGCGGATTCGCCCCGATCGCGGTCCCCAGTGCGCGGACGTCGGCGCGTGGCACGCCGAGGGCTTCGGCGAGACGACCGTAGGTGGTCGTGGTCCCGTACGGGATGTCGTCGAGGGCCCGCCAGATGCGCTCCTGGAAGTCCGTACCGGTGGTGTGGAACTCCAGCTCGAACTTGGTGAGTCGGCCGGCGAAGTAGGCCCGGAGCTGCCGAATGACCTCGGCGAACGGGGCCGCGTCGCGCCGCCAGTGCGATGCCACGGTCGGGGCCGTGCGCTGCTCGGGCATGGAGAGCGAGGTGAGGGCGATGCCGCCGGGCGCGGTGGGGGAGTCGATGCCGACGAGCAGCAGCTCGCCGACAGGGCTGTCGAGGGTCGTGTAGGAGGTCGGGGTGGGGGCAACGGGCGTGCTGGTGGCGGTGTCGTGAGTGTTCATGGTGCGTCCTCGGGCGTGCTGTTACCTGGGCTTTCTTTGAGTCTGCCGGTTTTCCGACGCGAAGACTGGCGGAAATCGGACGTGGTGATCCGACGGTGAGGAGAGAAGGACGTTGAGGCGGGTGGTCACCTACGCGGGGCGTGCGCGACGCGAGTAATGAGGAACGGCGGGCGCCAGAAGCCCGGACCGTTGCGCGGAGTGCGGGAGGCATACGGTGCGAGAGGCATGCACAGAGACGAACCGGAAGCCAGTAGCTGAGTTGAAGCCAGCAGCTGAGTTGGAGCCGGACCATCCAAGCGGCTACGGATGCGGCTCCGAGGGTGGCCCTGGCGCGGCCCGCTGGAGGTGAGCGGCGCCAGGGCCCTCGCACGTGCCTCGTATCCGTGTGGGCGTTCGGCTAGGCGGCCTCGACGACCTCCGTGACCTCAGCGCGCACCGCTAGCGTCCAGATCTCCAGCAGCACCGCGTACTCCGCCATGTCCTGTGCCGTCCAGGCCAGACCGTGCCGGGCGCGCACAAAACGCCGGATCGAGTCATTGGCCTCGGACGCAGGAACGGGCGCAGCCGTATGGGCAGAAGGAGTTGGGGACATGTGAGACATGCTAGGGGCAGCCACTGACAGCGCATTCCCGCGCGGTTCAGCCATGGGGCCCCCGAGTCCGCTCCATTGATCGCCCTGACTCCACCTCAACTCGCTGACCAGTAAGGACCGTCAGCACCTCGCCCTCCCCTCGCTGCCTGCATGTGTCCATTCCCACACGCTCCGCGCTCGCCCCACCCTGTCCGCCGGCTCGCGAACCGTCAACAGGGCGTCATGCGATCCGGCCTACGGAAGGCCGTGGTCTCTCTGCCCGGTGCTAACGGACCCGCGGGGCAGGGCGGATGAGCGCCCCCGCTGCGGCCAGCGGACGCGTGGGTCGTTCTCGGCTGGATTTCTCGGGCGCGGCCACGACGCCGGCGGTCGTGGCGCGTTCCCCGGATCGGGTGGTGTTTGCGGGATGTGTGTGGAGCGGGGTTGCGGCTTTGCAGGGGGAGACGCGAGCGGACAGAGGGGCGTTGACGGTCGCTGTCGGGCTGGTCAGGGCGTGCGGGCGCGCGGATGTGGTGTTCGCGTAGGCGGGCGTCGCACGGTCGCTTGACGGTGCGACGGCGCGGCGGTGTCAGTGGTCGCCCGTACGGTAGCCCTCGTAACTATCCGAGCTGCTGGCGCTTCTCGGACCCGCCCCGCTCTCGTGGCAACGCCCGGGAGCGGGGCACTTTGCCGTTTCCGGTCCGGTCCGGTCAGCTTCCGCTCGGGGGCGTGAGGCGTCGGGTGTCGGCCCCGAAGGCCAGGTGTGTGGTCCGGGTGGCGAGGAGCCATATGCCGTCGACCTTGCGGAAGGTGTCCTCGTAGTGGCCCACGTTGGTGGGGAGTTGGGGAGGGACCATACCGTCGACGAAGCCGTCCACCCGGTAAGTGGTGAGGTAGGAGGTGGCGGTCGCCGTCGCGGGAGAAGTGACGGAGACCAGGATGTTCGTCATCAGGCGGCGGGACAGCCGGTCCCCGGGGCGGGATCCGAAGTACTCGCGCAGCGCCTCGCGGCCGGCAACCCGGCGATCGGCATGGGGCCATTCCCAGACGCCGTCGTCGGTGAACAGTTCGGCGACGGAGCCCGGGTCGCCAAGGTCGAGACGGTGGACGAAGTCGATGATCAGGCGTTCGCAGGCTCGCTCGGCGAGCAGCCGGTCCATCGGATCGATCGATCTATTAGGCATGGGAAGTCCTCTTCGGGTGGTCCGCGGTGGGAAGTCCTGAGGTAGGCGCAGCGCGATGGGGGCGCTTGCGGAGTTGATGAGGGAGCCGTTGACGAGTGGGTTACCGGCTCTGCTGGGGCGGGATGGAGCCCAGTTGGGCGGCCAAGGACGACGGTGCGGGGGCTTGGTGGTTGGTGCGGGGGCCGGCTCCGGTGCTGCATACCGCCTGGGCGAGATGGTCGTTCATGGCGGTGTCGATGGGGCTCGGTATCGGCTGACCGGTGCCGTCGAGCTTCTGGTAGCGGGTGAGGTTGAAGCCGAGGGAGACCTGGCGGCGGCCGTCCGTGCTGTGGAGGGACCAGGTCATGGCGCCCAGTACCAGGCCGTTGTGGCCCCAGAGCTCTCCGCAGGAGGGCGAGGTCATGCGGAGCAGGCCGAGGCCGTACCGTGCGGTGGAGCCCTCGATCGGCACGGTCGTCTTCATCTGGCGCAGCTGCGCCGGGGGCAGCAACTCGCCGCCCAGAAGGGCGCGGTAGAAGCGGTTGAGGTCGGGCATCGTCGAGACGAGGGAGCCGGCGGTCGAGGCCCAGGACATGTTGTAGACGCTGAAGTCACGCGGCGGATTGAAGCCTCCGTAGAGGGCCTCGTACATCTTCGCGTGCGGCCCGGAGAGGGTGGGGGACTTGGGGAAATAGGTGTGCCGCAGGCCGGCTTTGCGGATGACGTGCTCGGTGATGTAACTCTCGGGGGATTGGCCGGTGACCTTGCGCAGCATGAGGCCGGCGAGGACGTAGTTGGTGTTGGAGTAGTGGTGGGCCTCGCCGGGCTTGCCCAAGGCCGGTGCCGCGACGCCCAGGCGGGCCAGCTCCTCCGGAGGGAACGTGTGGAAGCGGTAGCCCTCCAGGCTGTCCGCGGTCGTGAAGATGCTCCCGGCGTAATCACCGATTCCGCTGGTGTGGTTGAGCAACATCCGGACCGTTATCGCGCGGCCCCGCTCGCCCGTGACGAGGTCGGGCAGATAGCGGTCGATGGGCGCGTCGAGGTCGATGTGGCCCTTGCCGACCTCCTGGAGCACGGCGACCGCAGTGAAGGTCTTGGTGATGCTGCCGATGCGGTGCTCCATCTGCGGAGTGGTGGGGCGCTTGGCATCGACGTCGGCGACCCCGGCCGCGCCGTGCCAGTCATCGGAGCCGTCCCGCACGGCCGAGTACGCGCCGTACATCCCCGCGTCGTGGAAAGCCTGGAGGGATCTCTGGAGGGCGAGGCGGTCCAGTGTGGCGTGCGCGGCAGGGACCGGCGCCGTTGGCGGTGCGGTCAGGGCGCCTGTGCTGGTGGTCGACGAAGGGGCGGGGGAGGTGGTGGTGGAGGCCGAGGCGGCAGTGGGAACGGCGAGGAGGCAAAGCGCGGCGGTTGTCGCGGTAAGGGCCAGTCGGGGGCGCCAGGGGGCGCGGCGGTCAATTGTCATGGAATCTCCTGGAGTTGGGGCTGAGGGCTACTCAGATGTTGGCGTGCGGAGTCGAGTTCATCAGTGAGCGGTCATCGGCGTGGATCACCATCGGTCTTCATCGGCGTTTCGTTGTATTGATTCTCGCGGCAGGACAGGCACGAGACATCAACCTACGGGTCTACCTTGATCGAGAATTTCGGCGGTAAGAGTCGGAGCGTGGTGTGACTGGCGGCGAGACCACGGACATTTGCTTGAATGGTTAACGAGATGCCTCTGATGTGAGGCAGGTGGCGGTGAGGCGTGGCGGGTCGACTTGGGCGACGATGGAAGGGCCGGGGTTGCGGTGTCGTGCAGCAGTGGCGGGGCGGCACGGCGAGCGCGGCGGCAGCACCCGCAGAGCAGTATCGGGAGGCCCCGATGGATTACCCGGAACGCTATGAGCTGGTATTTCAGGCCCCCGCGGTCGAGGACGACGTCGTGATCGTCCGGCGGACCGACCAGGCGGGAGCGGGCGGGTATCCGGTCTACGAGGACGAATCGGGGATCGTGCGCGCGGAGATCAGCGATCGGGGTGAGGTCCGCATGCTGGCCAGCGGAGGACACCAGGCGCCCCGGACGCCCGTGCTGGCACGGGCGCTGAGCCTGTAGGGGCTGCCGAGCCCGTAGGACTGCGTCGGCGGCGCCGCGTCGGCGGGAGTGCCACGCGTCGCCAATGAGGCCGACGAGGAGCTACCCGGACCTCACCGCAGCTATCCGGACGTCACACGCTGCGCAGATGCCGGCGACGGGGCGGCGGTGACTGGCGCTGAGGATCGGTGTCTGCGTCATGGGCGGGCGGCGTGGCGGCTGCTGCGGGTGCAGGCCCGGAGTCGGGGACGGCCCGCAGGACGGGGGTGGTCGTGGCCTCGACCTCGGTGGTGTCTCCGCGTAGAACGGCCAGGGCGCGTTCGAGGGTTTCTCCGGTGACCTGTATCCGGATGCGCGCCAAGCGTTCTAACTCGGTATGAGACACCACGTCAGCGTACCTGTCTTCGCGCCAAACCCGAGGCGACAGTCCCGGAACCGAACGAACTGAACGCTCCTACGGAACGGTCGAGTTGGCGGATGGTTTCGTGCGGGGCGCGAGCGGTCACGAGGCGGACAGCGCGCGGGTCAGCGCCGCCTCGGCGTGCAGCCGGGTCGTCGGGAAAACGGGCACCGGACTGTCCTGCGGGCGGATGAGGAGCTCGATCTCGGTGCAACCGAGGACGATGCCTTCGGCACCGACGGCGACCAGTTCCTCGATGACGGTGACGAAGGCGGCCCGGGACTCCTCCCTGACGATGCCCAGGCACAACTCCTCGTAGATCACGCGGTGGACGGTCTCGCGCCCGGCGGCCTCCGGGACCAGCACCTCAAGGCCGTGGTCCGCCAGGCGACCGCGGTAGAAGTCCTGCTCCATGGTGAACGCGGTACCCAGCAGTCCGACGCGGCGAAGTCCCCTGCCGCGCACGGCTTCCGCGGTGGTGTCGGCGAGATGCAGGAGGGGGACGCCGACGGCCGACGACACCTGGTCGGCGACCTTGTGCATGGTGTTGGTGCAGATCAGCAGCAACTCGGCCCCCGCCGCCTCCAGAGCCTTGGCGGCCTCGGCCAGGACGGCGCCTGCCTCGTCCCAGCGCCCCTCGACCTGGAGGCGTTCGATCTCCGCGAAGTCCACTGAATACAGCACGCACTTGGCCGAGTGCAGCCCGCCCAGCCGCTCCCGCGTCAGCCCGTTCAGCAGGCGGTAGTACTCAGCCGAGGACTCCCAACTCATGCCGCCAATCAGCCCGATGGTCTTCATGGACACACTGTCGCACACGGCGGTGACAGTGCCCGCGCCGACCGGTCGGCCGACCGGCCGGCGGGCGTGTTGTGCCGCGGTGTGACGCCGACGCATGGCCGGACGGGTCACGCGTCCCAGAGGATCGGAAGGTGGTGCATTCCGCGCATGAGGAGGCCGGGGCGCCAGGTTGGGGTGGCCGCGGTGGTGTCCAGGGCGAGGTCGGGGCAGCGGTCCAGAAGAGAGCGCAGGGCGATCCGACCCTCCAGACGGGCCAACGGTGCGCCGAGGCAGAAGTGGATGCCGTGGCCGAAGGCGACGTGACCGCGCGGGTCACGGGTGATGTCGAAGTCGTCGGCGGCGTCGAACCGTTCGGGATCCCGGGAGGCCGAGGCGAGCGAGACCAGCACGGGGGAGCCGGCGGGAATCACGGTGCCACCGACCTCCACAGGCTCGGCCGCGAATCGCCAAGTGGCGGTCTCCACCGGCCCGTCGTAGCGCAGCATCTCCTCCACGGCGTTGTCCAGCAGGCCACCGTCGGCCCGTAGGGCGGCCAGTTGGGCGGGGTGTTCCAGTAGGGCCCGGACGCCGTTGGAGATCAGGTTGACCGTGGTCTCGTGGCCGGCGACGAGCAGCAGGAACGCCGTACCGATCAGCTCTGTGTGGGAGAGTCGGTCGCCGTCCTCGTCGCTGGTCTGGATCAGGGCGCTGAGCAACCCGTCCACGGGCGCGTGGCGTTGGCGCTCAATCAGCGCGGTGAGGTACTCGGACATCGCCAGGACGGCGTTCTGTACCGCTTCCTGACCGGTCGGCGAGACGATCTCCTGCGACCAGGTGCGGAAGGCGTCGCGGTCCATGGACGGCACGCCCAGCAGCTCGCAGATGACGGTCATCGGCAGCGGGAAGGCCAGCGCCTCGATGAGGTCGGCACGGCGGTCCGGTGCGGTCAGCATCGCGTCGAGGAGCGCGTCCGTGATGTGCTGCACACGGGGGCGGAGCGCCTCGACCCGGCGGGAAGTGAACTCCTTCGCCACCAGTTTCCGCAGGCGGGTGTGGTGCGGTGGATCCGCGTCCAGCATGTTGGTGAACAGGGGAACGTCGTTGCCGACCACGCGTTGCAGGTTGGCACTGCTCCAGTCCTTGCCCAGGCGCGGATCGGCGAGCGCGGAGCGGACCGCCTCATGGCCGACGATCAGCCATGCCTCCTGGCCGTGCGGCGTACGCACCCGGTGTACGGCCCCCTGGGCGCGCAGCTTGGCGTAGTACGGATACGGGTCGGCGACGAAGTCCTCGCCGTAGGCGGCCAGATCGAGCAACGGGAGCGTCTCGGGAGGCTGTGTGGGGCCGGCGGACGGGGGTCGCGACGAGGCGGGTATCTCGGGGTCCTCAGGGCCCGAGGAGGTCCGAGGGGTCTGTGTGGCCTGCGGGGATTGCGGATATTCCGGCATCTGCCGTCCCGCCTCTCTCGACTCGCGACATGTTTCGATGCTCCACAAAGCTCGGCACAGCGCTGCGTCTTGGACGCCGGCTGCACACTGCTCACCGTACGCAGACCGGGCGCGCGCCTCGTCGTTCCAGCGGAGGAGCCGCGGGGAGTGACGTCCTCCATCCGCAGTGCAGCGGGGTACTCGGCGTGGTGGACATCCCGTAGGCCCAGGGGCGGTCGAGGCCGCCCAACGGGGCACGCGTCGATCACCAGGGGACGGACGGACCGGCTCCCGCACCGCCCACGACCCGCCCGCCGCACAGCTACGTTCCGTGCGCATCACGCACGCCCCGCGCACGCCCGAGCGGGCTCACCCCCCCCGCCCCCGCCTCCCCAAGAATCCGCTGGCTGTCACCGCCCGCCCGATGCCATGCTGTGCGACGTGAACGGTCCCGAGATCGACCTCAGTTTCGCCCCTGAACTGCACCTCTTCGTCGGTGCGGAGCGCAGCGCGGGCCGTACGCCCCTGGTCACCGACGGCGCCTCGACGCTGGGCCATGTCGTCGAGTCGCTGGGCGTCCCGCTCACCGAGGTCGGCCGACTGGTCGTGGACGGCGTCGAGGCGCCCGTCTCCCACGTTCCGCAGCAGGGCGAGCGCATCGAGGTCCACGCCGTCGAGCGGCCACAGCGCATCCCCGGCGCGCCGCTGCGGTTCCTCCTCGACGTGCACCTCGGCACCCTGGCCCGCCGGCTGCGGCTGCTGGGCGTCGACGCGGCCTACACCAACGAGGACCCGGGCGACGCGGCACTGGCCGCGCTCTCCGCGAAGGAGCGACGGGTGCTGCTCTCCCGGGACCGCGGACTGCTCCAACGGCGCGAGCTGTGGGCAGGGGCCTACATCTACAGCGACCGCCCGGACGACCAACTCCGCGACGTGCTCGGCCGGTTCGCGCCCACCCTGGATCCCTGGACGCGCTGCACCGCCTGCAACGGCCGCCTGTCCGCCGCCGACAAGGACTCCGTCCAGGAGCAGCTCCAACACGGCACGCAGCGCACCTACGACGTCTTCGCGCAGTGCACCTCGTGCGGACGGGTCTACTGGCGCGGAGCCCATCACGCCCGCCTGGAGGCGATCGTCCAGGAGGCGCTGCGGGCCGGCACCGCCTGAACGGCGCGACGGCCTCCCACCTGAGGCCGAGAGCCTCCCAGTCACTGCCGGCGATGCCCCACCAGGCTTCCCGGCCGCTCCGGCCGACCAATGCCCGATCGTCGCTGCCTTCGAACAAGCCTGCCAGAAAGGCGCGTTGGGAAGCCCCCGGCCGATCATCCCACTCCCCGGCGGCCGCCGGAAGACGATCCAGCGAAAACCCCCGGCCGGCGTCGATGGGGATCGGGGGCGACCCTGGATCTTCGATGGTCAACCGCTGGCACGTGCTCTCCGCCGCCCCATCGCGTGCCCGACCGGCCCCGGACTCCACGCACGCAGCACACCAATTGCGCACGCAGGACACGAACTGACGTCACGTCATGAGAGCGCGCCAGGTAGTCGGCAGCAGCTGTCTGTTCTTCACGTCATTGCCAGGCACCCAGAACTCCGGCCGCTGACCCGTGCCGATTCCAACGATGCCTGCCTGACGTGCCTTGGCGCGGACTGTCTGTTGGCCTCGTCCCGGTTGCCGATGCCCCGTCAGTCCCCGGGCCCGTGGCATCGGGACCGGCGCGTGCCGAGGCCACCCTCGTCGGCCCCTTTAGCCGCTCCCTAGCCCACCTTGATGACGACACGCCGGAGCCGCGCACCGTCCAACGGGTGAATACCTCGCCCCCCGCCACCCGAAGAGCCGACGTTGTCCCCCGAATGCGACGTTCTCCGGTGGTGCCGAGTCGGATTCGGACTGACGGTGATCACGTCGCTACTGCGATCCGATGTGCAGACGAAGTGTCAGCCTTCGCAGTCGCGCCGAAAGGAACATGTCTCCATGCGCACTGCCCGCACCCTGTTCGCTTCCGCCGCCATCACGGCGGCACTCACCATCTCCGCCCCCGCTGCGAGCGCCATGGGCCTGGTCGAGGACTTCACCTCGGGCAGCGCCACCTCGGTCAGCGGCAACGACCACGACAACGACCACGGCAGAGGCGGCCGTGACCACGGCCGCGGCGACCGTGACCGTGACCACGGCCGAGGTGACCGCGACCGTGACCACGGTCGGGGTGACCGTGACGACAATGGCCGCGGTGACCGCGACGACCACGGCCGCGACAACGACAACGACCACGACCACGGCTGGGGCCACCACCGCAAGCCGCACGGCGGCGTGCACACCGGTGGCGGTGCCCTGGCCATGCGCGTGATCGGTGACTGGGGCAGCGGCTACGGCGACGACCACGGTCGTGGCGACCGTGACCGTGACCATGGCCGAGGTGACCGCGACCGTGACCACGGTCGGGGTGACCGTGACGACAATGGCCGCGGTGACCGCGACGACCACGGTCGTGGCGACCGTGACGACCACGGCCGCGGTGACCACGACCACGGCCGCGGCGACCACGACCACTGGGGCCGTCGTCCGCACGGCGGCGTCCACACCGGTGGTGGCGGGATGGCGATGTCCGGCAGCGGTCTGGCCGCCGGCTCCGTCCTGATGCTCGGTGGTCTGGGCGCCGGTGCCTACATGCTGCGTCGCCGCAACACGTCGGGCACCGCGGCCTGATAGAAGGCTGCCCCCTCCGGAGGTCGATGTGCAGTCGCGGCCACCGTCCTCGTCGGACGGTGGCCGCGGCGATTGCCGGGCCGCCGCACCAGCGCCGCGCGGCGCACAACGACGACCCGCGTGCCGTGCGACGGCGCCGCACGCGCCCTCCCCGCACCTCGCTCCGGCCGTTTCACGAAAGGGCCCCTCATGACCGCCCAGCAGTCGTCCCAGCCGAATCCGAACCCCGACCCGCCCGAGGAAGCCGCCGCCCCCCGCACAGTGGGACGCGGCCTGATCTGGGCCGCGGGAGCTTTTCTGCTGGGTTCCTTCCTCGTCTACAACTCCGTGGACGACTCGGCGGATGCCACACCGCAGTCCCGTCCCGCGGTCGCCGCCTCCGCGCACCACCGGGCCGCCGCGCCCCACTCCGACCTGGCACTGTCCCGCTCCGCCCCGAAGCGGCTGACGATCCCGGAGCTCGGTGTGGACGCGCCCTTCACCCGGCTCACCCTCGGCCCCACCGGGCAGCTCAACCCGCCCCCGGCCAACGACAAGAACCTCGTCGGCTGGTACCAGGACGGTGCCGCGCCGGGGGAGCGCGGCGCCGCGATCGTCGCCGGGCACGTGGACACCAAGACCGGCCCGGCGGTCTTCCTGCAACTGGAAATCCTCAAGCCCGGAGCCACCGTCGAGATCACCCGGGAAGACGGGATCGTCGCCACGTTCAAGATCGACTCCGTGGAGACCTTCAGCAAGGCGAACTTCCCCAACGACCGGGTCTACGCCGACACCCCGGACGCCCAGCTCCGCCTGATCACCTGCGGCGGCTCGTACGACCGCAAGGCCAAGGACTACGTGGCCAACGTGGTGGCCTTCGCCCACCTCGCCTCGTCGAAGCGCGCCTAGGCCGACGCGCCGCCGGTCCGCGTCCGGGCCGGTTGCCGGAGCCCGGGTCGGCCGACCGCCGGCCCGGGCTCCCGGCTGCCGGGCACTTCGGAAAGAACCACGCGGAGCGCGGCGTTCGACACGCGGTCCGGCGGGGCTGCCCCCGCCGCGGAACGCACGGAGAAAGAATGCCGAATATGAGGCACGGAATTCAGCTCCGGGACGGGATGAAATGAGCGCCGAACGCGACAAACCGACCGGTCGCCGCCCGGTCCGGAAAAAGTCCGGTGGTGGCAGCGCCGACACCGACCGGCTTTTGCGCATTCTGCTGCGCCGCCGCAAACGACCGCTGAGCGTCGCGGACGTGACGGTGACCGACCGGCCGGCGGTGCGCCGGGCGGTTTCGGCGGCCGCGCTCGGCAATACGATGGAGTGGTTCGACTTCGGCGTCTACGCCTATCTGGCGGGCACCCTGGGAAAGGTGTTCTTCCCGGCCAGTTCGCCGGGTGCGCAGGTCGTCGCGTCGTTCGCGACCTTCGCCGCGGCGTTCGTCGTACGGCCCCTGGGCGGCTTGGTGTTCGGGCCGCTCGGCGACCGCATCGGCCGCCAACGGGTGCTGGCCGCGACCATGATCATGATGGCGGTCAGTACCTTCGCCGTCGGATTCCTGCCCGGATATCGCGCCATCGGCTTTGCCGCGCCGATTCTGCTGCTGATCTGCCGGTTGGTGCAGGGATTCTCGACCGGTGGCGAATACGCCGGAGCCACCACCTATATCGCCGAATACGCCCCCGACAAGCGGCGTGGTTTCCTCGGTAGCTGGCTCGACTTCGGCACGTTCGTCGGCTATTCGCTCGGCTCCGGCCTGGTCACCGTGCTCACCGCGGTGCTCGGTGAGCCCGGACTGGTGTCCTGGGGCTGGCGGCTGCCGTTCCTCGTCGCGGGACCGCTCGGGCTGATCGGCCTCTACATGCGGCTGCGACTGGAGGAGACCCCGGCCTTCCAGCGCGAGGCCGAACAGGCCCACCGGGAGGTCGAGGAAACCGTCGCCGCCGGCGGCGAGGACCCGGTCGAGGTCGCCCGCCAGTCCGGGCGCGGCAGGCTGAAGGAGATCTTCACCCGGCACTGGCAGGCGGTGCTGATCTGCATGGGCCTAGTGCTGCTCTACAACGTCACCAACTACATGGTCACGTCCTACCTGCCGACCTTCATGACCGAGACTCTCGGCGAGGACCCGCTCACCGCCCAACTGCTGATCCTGGGCACCATGATCGTGGTGGTGCTCACCATCACCACCGTCGGCCGCACCTCCGACCGTTGGGGCCGCCGCCCCGTCTTCATGGCCGGCAGCATCGCCCTGATCGCGCTCGCCACCCCCGCGATCCTGCTCATCCGGGCCGGCGGCATCCTGCTGCCCGCCCTCGGCTGCCTGATCCTCGGCCTGCTCCTGGTCTGCTTCGCCGGCACCTCCGCCGCCACCCTCCCCGCGCTCTTCCCGACCCGGCTGCGGTACGGCGCGCTGTCCATCGCCTTCAACATCTCGGTGTCGCTGTTCGGCGGCACCACGCCGCTGTTCGCCTCCGGGCTGGTGCAGTTGACCAAGAGCGAGATGATTCCCGCGTACTACCTGATGGCCGCCGGCGTGGTCGGCTTCGTCTCGACGCTCTTCCTGCACGAGACGGCGGGCATGCCGCTGCGGGGCTCCGGCCCGATGGTGGAGACCAAGGAACAGGCCCACAGGCTGGTCGCCCACAGCCGCACCGAGGCCGGGCGGCGGGCCCGCGACATCTGGATCCGGCTGCGGCATCCCTGGGCCAGGCACTGACCGCACGACACCCCGTTGGTGGTGCCGATGCCTGGGATGGTTGGGCAACCGGAGACGGCTGCCTGCGCGTCCCAACGGGTAGAGGGAACAGGGGAGTTGGGTGGCCTTGGACGGCGGTGCCGGTCGGCCGTCCGGATAGCGGTGCGGGGGTGACGTGACGCACTCCAACTCCGACGCACTGTCGGTAACTGTCCGCATTTGACGGTCTATCATCGGCGCCATGTCCGCCCCAGAACTGATCCGCATCGTTTCCCGAGACTCGCCGATGGCCCTGGCCCAGGTGGAGCGCGTCCGCGCCGAACTGGCCGCGTTGCACCCCGGCATCACCACGGAGGTCGTCCCCGTCAAGACGACCGGAGACCGGTGGATGGGGGCGCTCTCCCAGGTGGAGGGCAAGGGGGCGTTCACCAAGGAGGTCGACGCCGCCCTCCTGGCCGGTGCGGCGGACCTCGCGGTGCACTGCGTCAAGGACATCCCCGGCGACCGCCCGCTGCCGGCCGGGACGACGTTCGCCGCCTTCCTCAAGCGGGACGACGTCCGCGACGCGCTGATCCACCCCGGCGGCCGCACCCTCGACGAGCTGCCCGCGGGCACCCGCATCGGCACGTCCTCGGTACGCCGGATCGCCCAACTTGCCGCCTCCTACCCGCACTTGGAGTACGTTCCGATGCGCGGCAACGCCAACCGCCGGATGGCGAAGCTGGCCGCCGGCGACGCCGACGCCCTGCTACTGGCGGTCTCCGGCCTGGAACGGATCGGGCGCACCGACGCGATCACCGAGATCCTGCCGGTGGACCTGATGTGCCCGCCGATCGGCGCGGGCGTGCTGGCGCTCCAGTGCCGCGAGGACGACGCGGAGACCATCGACGCGGTGAGCGGCCTCGGCGACCCGGGGACGCACCGGGAGACCACGGCGGAGCGGATGCTGCTGCACGTCCTCCAGGGGCACTGCAACAGCCCGATCGCCGGGTTCGCCACCACCGATCGGCGCGGCGAGCTCTCGCTGCGGGCCAGCGTCTTCACCCCGGACGGCAAGACCGTGCTGAACGCGCACGAGTGGGCCGGTCCGCTGACCCCTGAGACACTGGGGACGTCCGTTGCCGTGGCGCTGCTGCGCCAGGGCGCCCGCGAGCTGATTGACAGCATCGCGCACTGATCCCGTCGACGGTCCGCACACGAGCAGGGAGCCCGGTTCATGCGTCCTCGGATGCCCGCCGAATGGGCCGAGCACGAGCTCTGTCTGATGGCCTGGCCGAGCCGGGAATCCCTGTGGGGAGCGGCGTTTGGGGCCGCTCGGCGGGAGTATGCCGAAGTGGCCCGCGCGATCTCCGCGTTCGAGCCGGTGCTGATGGTGGCCGCGCCGGGGCAGGGCGCCCAGGCCCGTGCGCAGTGCGGCGCGGGCATCGAGGTCGTCGAACTGCCCCTGGACGACTCCTGGATGCGGGACGCGGGCCCGATCTTCGCGTTCACCGAGGACGGGCGCCGGGTCGGCGTGGACTTCCGCTTCAATGCCTGGGGCGGCAAGCACCGTCCCTGGGATGACGACGACCGGCTGGCCGCGCGGCTGTTGGACCGGTTGCGCATCGACCGGGTGCACTCCGAGATGGTGCTGGAGGGCGGGGCGATCACCGTCGACGGCGAGGGCACGCTGATCACCACCGAGCAGTGTCTGCTGCACCCCAACCGCAACCCGGGCATGGGGCGGGCGGAGATGGAGGCCGAGCTCGGCCGGCGCCTGGGGATCGACAAGGTGATCTGGCTGCCGTACGGCGGGCTGGAGGACGCCGAGACCGACGGTCATGTGGACGGGGTCTGCGCCTTCGTGGCGCCCGGGAAGGTCGTCGCCTTCGTACCCGATGACGAGCGGCACCCCGATCACGCCCGGATGCGGGCCAACCGTGCGGTCCTGGAGGCGGCCACCGACGCCCGGGGCCGGGAGCTGGAGATCGTCGAACTACCGCAGACCGCCTACGGCACGGTCGACGGCGAGGAGGTCGAGGTCGGGTACCTCAACTTCTACCTCGCCAACGGCGGGGCGGTGGTGCCGGTCGGCGGCGGCGACCGGGACGAGGAGGCGCTCGCGGTGCTCGCCGCCGCGCTGCCCGGCCGCCGGGTGGTGGGTGTGCCGGCCCCGACACTCGCCTTCGGTGGCGGCGGGGTCCACTGCATCACCCAGCAGCTTCCCGAGGCGCCCAGCCCCGGTTAGCCGCGGGCCCGCTCAGGACTGCGGGCGCTTGCCGTGATTGGCCGCATGGTTGCGGCGCGCCTTCTTCTTGCGGCGACGCTTCGACGACATGACTTCTCCCTTCCGGTCGGGGGCGGTCGAGTATTGCCGGCATATCTACCACCTTGGCGGGACTTTTCCGTGGGGGAGTGGTGGGTGGTGTCGGGGGTGCCCGATTGACGCTCCGGCGTCCGTGCCGCGGCAGGTCGGCCCTTGGTCAGCGGGAGCTGCTTCCACCCGCTATGCTTGCTGGATACAAGCAATGTATCCAGTGGACCGGCTGGATCGCGCTTTCACGCATGCGCCCATTGAGTGCGAAGGATCACGAGGATGAGCAACGGCACGGTCCATGCCTCCGACGGAGCGGGGGTCCCGGAGATCACCGCCGCGTCGAGTCTGGACGAGGCGGCCGCGGGACTGGGGACCGAGATGGTCCGCTTCACCCGCCTGATCGCGGCCTGGAAGCAACGGGTCAAGCACGACGCCGGCGCCGCCGACCGGGTGCTGCTGGCCCGGCTGGTGTGCGGCGGCGACCAACGGGCGACCGACCTCGCCGCCGACGCCTTCCTGGACCTGTCCACCGTCAGCAGGCAGGTCCGCTCGCTGGTCGAGCGCGGTCTGGTCGCCCGACGCCCGGACCCGGAGGACCGGCGCGGTTCGCTGCTGACCGCCACCGAGGCGGGGCGGGCACGCTTCGAGGACTACCGGCGTCAGCGGGACGACGAGTTGGCCGGGATCCTCGAACCCTGGTCGCCGCAGGACCGGGCCGACCTGATCCGGCTGATGAGCCGGCTCAACCACGACCTGGCAGAACGTCAACACTCACGACCGTGCTCAGGGGGAGACCAGGGCACCGCCGTGGAGCAGGGAGAGATACGTAGATGAGCACAGCCACCTCTCCGCCGGGGGCGCAAGCCAAGGCGATACCGGGGGCGGGGGCGCTCAGCCACCGCCAGATCCTCACCATCCTCAGCGGTCTGATGCTGGGGATGTTCCTTGCCGCGCTCGACCAGACCATCGTCTCCACGTCCATCAGGACCATCGCCGACGACCTGCACGGCCTGAGCCAGCAAGCCTGGGCGACCACCGCCTACCTGATCACCTCGACGATCGCCACCCCGCTGTACGGCAAGCTGTCCGACCTGCACGGTCGCAAGCCGTACTACCTGGCGGCGATCAGCATCTTCGTCATCGGCTCGGTGCTGTGCACCTTCTCCACCTCGATGACCGAACTCGCCGCGTTCCGCGCCATCCAGGGCCTCGGCGCCGGTGGTCTGATGTCGCTGGCACTGGCGATCATCGGTGACATCGTCCCGCCCCGGGAGCGCGCCCGGTACCAGGGCTACATGCTCGGGACGTTCGCCACCTCCAGCGTCGCCGGTCCGCTGATCGGCGGCGCGCTGGCCGGCCAGGCCCACCTGCTCGGCATCACAGGCTGGCGCTGGGTCTTCCTGGTCAACGTGCCGATCGGCATCATCGCGCTGTTCGTGGTGGCCAAGGTCCTCAACATCCCGCACACCCGGCGCAACCACCGCATCGACTGGTGGGGCGCGCTGACCATCAGCATCGGCGTCGTCCCGCTGCTGCTCGTCGCCGAGCAGGGGCGGGAGTGGGGCTGGACCTCCTCCAACTCCCTTGCCTGTTACGTCATCGGCGTCGTCGGCATCATCGCCTGGATCTTCGTCGAGCGACGGATGGGCGACGACGCGCTGATCCCGATGCGGCTGTTCCGCAACGGCACCTTCAGCAAGACCAGCCTGCTGTCCGTGCTGATCGGCATGGGCATGTTCGGCGGGATGCTGATGATCCCGCAGTACCTCCAGATCGTGAAGGGCGCCAGCCCCACCAAGTCCGGCCTGGAAATGCTGCCGTTGATGGCGGGCATGATGATCGCCTCGATCGTCTCCGGCCAGATCACCGCCAAGACCGGCCGCTACAAGGTCTTCCCGATCATCGGCACCGCGCTGATGGTCGGCGCGATGCTGCTCTTCCACTTCCGCGTCCAGTGGGACACCCCGCTGTGGGAAACCATGGTCTACATGCTCGTCTTCGGCCTCGGCCTGGGCGGCTGCATGCAGACCCTGGTGCTGGCCGTGCAGAACGCGGTGCCGCCGAAGGACATGGGCGTGGCGACCGCCTCGTCCACCTTCTTCCGGCAGATGGGCGCCACCGCCGGTACCGCGATCTTCCTGTCGGTGCTGTTCAGCACCGTCGGCGACAAGATCGGCGACGCGTTCAAGAAGGCGGCCTCCACCCTGCGCTTCCAGGAAGCGCTCAAGGACCCCTCGGTGCTTCAGGACCCGGCCAACAAGCCGGTGCTCGACATGCTCAAGCACCCCGGCAACGGCGGCTCTTCGGGCGTGCTGAGCGACTCCTCGTTCATCCAGCACCTCGACCCGCGGCTGGCCGAGCCGTTCAAGCGCGGCTTCGCCGACTCCATGCACACCGTCTTCCTGATGGGCGCGATCGTCGTCGCGGTCGCCTTCCTGCTGATGTGGTTCATCAAGGAGATGCCGCTGCGGCAGATGTCCGGCCTCCAGGCACGCGCCCAGGCCGAGGCCGAGGCCAACGGCGAGACCCCGCCGGCGGCGGAGGCCGCCGCGCCCGCCCCGGAGCAGGCGGCCCCGGTCGCCGCGGCCGTCGAGAGCGCCCCGGACCCCGGGCCGACGGCGTCCGGACCGGCGGTCCACGGCACGGTGCGGGACAGCGACGGACGACCGGTACCGCAGGCCGCGGTCACCCTGATCAGCGTCGGCGGCCGCCAGCTCGGCCGCGCCACCACCGACGCCGACGGCGGCTACGCGCTGCCGACCACCGGCCCCGGCACCTACGTCCTGATCGGCTCCGCAGGCGCCCGCAAGCCGCAGGCGCTGACGGTCGTGGTGGGCGCCGAACCGGCCGCCTTCGACCTGACGTTGAGCGGCGCGGCCGGACTCTCCGGCGAGGTCCGCGAGGAGAAGAACGACGACCCGGTACCCGGTGCGCTGGTCGTCGCCACCGACGTGCGCGGCGAGGTCGTGGCCTCCGGCGTGGTCGGCCAGGACGGCGGCTTCGCGTTCAATGAGCTGACGCCCGGCAGCTACACGCTGGCCGTCAGCGCGGAGCGGCACCGCCCGTCGGCCCTCCAGGTGGAGGTCGCCGCCGGCAACCGCAACTGGTACGAGATCCGGCTGACGTTGGGCGCCCAGGTGCGCGGCACCGTCCGCACCGCACAGGGCGGCGCGGTCAACGACGCCCGGGTCACCCTGCTGGACCCCACGGGCAACGTCGTGGGCAGCGCCACCAGCGGCCACGACGGTGAGTACGTCTTCACCGACCTCGACAGCGGCGAGTACACGCTGATCGCCAGCGGCTACCCGCCGGCCGCCACCTCGCTGCGGTTGGACGCCTCCGGGCAGACCGAGTGCGACATCGAGCTCAGCCACGACACGGTGAACTGACACCCACCACGAACGGCACGGGCCAGGGCCCGGCGACCTCGGTCGCCGGGCCCTTCGCCGTACCGGGCCCCCGGCGCTACGCCGGTGGCCGGATCAGCTCACCGTCCGCGTCATCGGCACCGAGGGCCGTGGCCTCGTCGTGGCGGGAGGTGAACGGGCACGACCACGCCCGCTCCGTGTACCGGCCCGAGAAGTGCCGGGCCGGCTGCTCGTACTCGTACGTCACGAAACTCGGGTTCACGGAAGCGTTGTTGCGCACCTCGCGCCGCCGGATCGCATCCTGCATCGAGGAGAACTTCTCGCCGAGCAGCACGAACTGCGTCAGGGAGTTGAACGCGACGGCCGGCACCGGGAAGCGGCGACTGGCCCGGGACGCGCCCGGGTGCATCCCGACCAGGAAGAACGACATCCCGCCCACGTGGAATCCGAACTCGGGCCGGGTGGGGTCGGAGGTGTAGCCCGTCTCGGTGCCGTGGTCGCGGCTGTCGAGGTCGTGGATGTGCTGAAGGTGCCGCCACAGCGCCTGCTCGTAGCCGAGTTCGTCGAGGTCGCCGGGGCCGTCGAAGGTCGCCACGAAGGTGCAGAAGCTCTGGGACGACAGGTGCGGCCGGACCTCCGCGGCGTACACCAGCACATCGCGGTGGTTCTGCTCGGCGGACCGCGGATCGCCCAGCTCCCCGTAGTGGCGGTGGGTGAGGGTGTCGCGTTTGAGGGCGGCCCGCGCGCCCAGGCAGCTGAACTCGCGGGTCTGTATGAAGCGTTCGAGGGCGGCGCGGTGCGCCGCGGTATGGGATTCGGTCATGGTGGGCCTTGTGGGGTTTGTGGGACGGGAGAAGCGCTAAGGGGCAATCCGGGAAGATCGCGACTGTCGCGATCGACAGTGCGGTGCGTCGATCACCACGGCAAGGACCTAACCGGACAAAATCTCCCCACGACGGGCTCCAAAGGCGCCGAACCCCGGGCGCATCGCCGCCCCCCGCCTGGACCGTGACGCGCTGCGGCCCTGTCCGCCCCGACCTAGGCTGCCGAACATGAACGAGCGTAGCGAGCGCAGCACGGGCGGCCGCACGCCCGGCACGGGCACCGGAGGCGGGCTCCCGACATGAACACACAGTTCGACGTGGTGGTCCTGGGCGCCGGTCCCGGGGGGTATGTCGCCGCGATCCGGGCCGCCCAGCTCGGCCTGCGCACCGCGATCGTCGAGGCCAAGTACTGGGGCGGCGTCTGCCTCAACATCGGCTGCGTACCGTCGAAGGCGCTGCTCCGCAACGCCGAGATCGCCCACATCGTCGGCCGCGAGGCGAAGACCTTCGGCATGCGGATCGACGGGCAGGTCACCTTCGACTACCGGGAGGCGTTCCTGCGCAGCCGCCGGGTGGCCGAAGGCCGCGCCAAGGGCGTGCACTTCCTGATGAAGAAGAACAAGATCGAGCAGTTCGAGGGCGTCGGCGCCTTCATCGACCCGCACACCCTCCACGTCACACTGGGCGACGGCCGCACCGAGACCCTCACCTTCGGCCACGCGATCATCGCCACTGGTTCGGTCACCCGCCTGCTGCCCGGCACGGCACTGAGCCGCCGGGTCGTGACCTACGAGGAGCAGATCCTCTCCGACGAACTGCCGGGCAGCATCGTGATCGCCGGGGCGGGCGCCATCGGCGTCGAGTTCGCCTACATCCTTGCCAACTACGGCGTCGAGGTCACCCTCGTGGAGTTCCTCGACCGCGTCGTACCGTTGGAGGACGAGGAGGTGTCCGCCGAACTCGCGCGTCGGTACCGCAAGTTGGGCATCAACGTGCTGCCCTCCACCCGCGTCGAGGGCATCGACGACTCCGGGGAGAAGGTGCGCGTCACGGTCACCACCGGCGGCCAGCGTCAGACCCTGGAGGCCGACCAGGTCCTCCAGGCCATCGGCTTCCAACCACGCACCACCGGCTTCGGGTTGGAGAACACCGGCGTCCGGCTGACCGAGCGCGGCGCCATCGACATCGACGGCCGCTGCCGGACGAACGTGCCGCATATCTTCGCCATCGGCGACGTCACCGCCAAGCTGATGCTGGCGCACGCCGCCGAGGCGATGGGGGTCGTCGCCGCCGAAACCATCGGCGGCACCGAGACGATGGAACTGGACTACCTGATGATCCCGCGGGTGACGTTCTGTCAGCCGCAGATCGCCAGCTTCGGCTGGACCGAGGCCCAGGCCCGCGAGCAGGGCTTCGACGTGCGGGTGGCCAAGTTCCCGTTCACCGCCAACGCCAAGGCCCACGGCCTCGGGGACACCGCCGGGTTTGCCAAGCTCATCAGCGACGCCCGCTACGGGGAGATCATCGGCGCCCATCTCATCGGCCCCGAAGTCACCGAACTGCTCCCGGAGTTGACGCTGGCACAGAAGTGGGATCTGACGGTCCATGAGGTGGCCCGCAACGTGCATGGCCACCCCACCCTCGGCGAGGCCATCCAGGAAGCGGTGCACGGTCTCGCGGGGCACATGATCAATATGTGACCGGGGCGCACCTCCGACACGCACACTCTGAACTCGCGCACGGCTGAGTTGGCAATCAACGTGGCTCCACGGTCCCGTCATGCTGTAGTTGAGGGCTGATGTGTCGAACGCCCCACGTGGGCGTCCGTTGCCGGGAGGGCCGCAGGAGTCGCCCGGCGCCACAGCGTCAGGCTTACCCCGGTGAACCAGGCGAAGCCCCCATAGCGGCCGAACGGGATCAGTACCGTGGCCGGCTCGGCGACCAGTGACAGCAGCGACAGCACGCTGGCCGCGGCCAGGACGAGGCCGGACCAGCCCGCCCAGACAGGCAGTGTTCGGCTGGTCAGTGCGGTGCGGGAGACCACCCACAGGGCCAGGCCGAGAGTGCCGATCGCGGGAGCGGCACCAGTGATGAAGGCCAGGTCCATCAAGGCGCGGGCCACGGACAGTTCGGCCGACGAGCCCAGCATCGACAACAGCCAGCCCCCACTCGCGGAGAGCACCAGCAGAACCGCGGAGGTGGTTCCCATGGCCCGTACCACGCCCGCCCGTACGGAGGTGCCGTGGCGTGCCACGAAGTCGGTGAGCCACGGGATGAAGGCCAGCAGCGCCAGCGCCGACAGCATCTGGAGCAACGACGAGAGCTGTAGCGAGCGGTGCAGCGCGGCGGGGTCGGTGCGCAGGTACTGCCGGACCACCGCATCGCTGGAATACGGGGTGGCGAACGGGCCGTTCGGCGCGGTGACGCTACTGATCACGATGCTGGCCACGAAGAACAGCACGTACAGGACACCGCTGAGTGCTCCTGCGGGTCGACGGCGGGGTGAGGCGGAAGGTGGCATCGTCGACAACTCCAGGTGTTGAGGCCGGTGCCGGCGCGAAGTCGCTTCCGGCGCACCCCAGTTCACCGGACGGCACTCGCCGGGGCGTCCCCTGGCCGGAGGCGCTTGCCGTACTCCTGTGGACGTACCGGCGACGGCTCGGCTCCGCCGAGTGGGACTCGGGCCCGTTGGGCGGTGGGTGGCTCGCCGCGTCTCTATGGCTGGTACGAGGTGGTGGTGAGGAAGTCCAGGACCAGGGGGCTGGCGTGGGTGCGGGCTTCCTCGAAGTAGGCGTGACGGGTGCCGGGGATCAGGTGGAGTCGGGCATCGGGGATGCGGCGGGCGAGCAGGTGGGCGTTGGCGGTGGGGTTGAGCAGGTCGTCGGTTCCGTGGAGGACCAGGGTGGGTGCGCTGATGCGGGGCAGGAGGTCCCAGGCGTTGTGTTGGTTGCTGGCTGCGAGGTGGTGGCGCCGGGAGTGGGCGGGCATGTCGGGGTCGCCGAGGGTGTGGTGCGGGCCGGGGTGTTCGGCGAGCCAGCGGGGTGTGTACATGAGCTGCAGCAGGGCTTGCCGCGCGGCTCCGGGGTGCGGCTGGGCCAGGGCCCGGCGGACGTCGTTGCCGCGTTCGATGCTGTGCGGGCCGCCGGGGGAGGTGCAGCCCAGGACCAGGGCGCCGACTCGGTGTGGGTGGCGGGCGGCGAGTTGCTGGGCAACACGGCCGCCCATGGACGTGCCGTAGACGTCGGCCCGGTCGATGCCGAGGTCGTCGAGGATGGCGATGACGTCCTGGGCGAACAGCTCGGTGCTGTGGGGGGTGTTGGGCTTGTCGCTGTCGCCGGTGCCGCGGTAGTCGAGGGTGAGGGTGCTGCGGGCGGGGTGGAAGTCGGCGCGGACCGGGTCCCACCAGTGGTGGTTGTTGGCCTGGCCCGCCAGCAGGATGAGTGGTGCTCCGCTGCCTTGGAGCTGGTAGGCGATGCGGGTCCCGTCGGGTGTCGTCACGTACGTCATTGGCTGAGTTTCTCAACTCCGGTGTGGGCGGCCACGGTACTCCGCTACGGCTCGTCTGCGAGAGGGGGGTTGGGGCTTGGTGGTCTGTGTGGTTGGGGTCGCCGTCGGAGATCGGGACATGGACGGTCGTGGTCGTGTACGTCATGGCGTGCGGGCCCTCCTCGACGTCGGTGGTGCCGGCCGAACTCACTCCCCCAGGCCCCCGTGAGGACGATCACACGGGAAAGGGGTGTCCGCCGCGCAACCTTCCGGTCAACCCCGCGGTCACGTATACGCACTTGTACGGCCTTGCCTGGCTTGCCCGATCGGGAGCCGTGCGGGCCGACTTCCATGGAAAGGTCTCAATGAAGCAGCTTCACCGCGCTCTGGCGACCGCCGTCGTGACGACGGTCATCGGCCCCGTGGCACTGCTCGCGGCCCCGGCCGCGCAGGCGGCGGGAGAGGCGCCCACGCCCGGTCCCACGCACTCCGTGCCGGACCGGCCCGCCGCCTCCCCAACTCCGCCTCCGCCCACCGCAGATGGCGGCCACAACGGTGGCAGCTCCACCGGCGGCCACGGCGGCGGCGAGGACGTCACCCAGGGGCCGACCGCGGCGCCGGTCCCCACCACCGCCGCCAAGCCCACCCCGAACGCCTCGGGTTCGACCGGGCCGGACGCCACGCCGTCCCCCACCTACACCCGCCCCACCTTCTGTCAGCCGATCTTCGACGAGGACCGCGGCAAGACGGGACTGGTCGGGCTGCCGAGCAAGATCGTCGCGGGTTCCGGCTGGCACGAGTTCACCTACCGCGTGACCAACGTCTCCAAGATCACGGTGATGGAGACCGACGTCTCCCTCTACCTCGGCACCGCCGATCCGCACCTTGACGACGTGGCCGAACTGGACGTCACGGTCGAGTGGTTCAACCCGAAGACCGGCCGCTGGAAGCCCGTCGAGGGCGAGGGCGCCGAGTTCCGGGACAACGACGGTTTCGCCACCATCAAGCGGCTGGAGCCCGGCGAGTACGCGGACGCCAAGATGCGCATCAAGATCGGCGGGAAGGCCCGCGCCGGCTCGGGCTACTTCTTCACGATCGGGCATGCCTACGGCGCGGACGGCACCTGCGGCTTCGACAAGATCAGCCAGTTCGACTTCGCCGTCCTCACCCCCGGCAGCAAGCCGGGCAAGGTGGACGACGCCACGGGCAAGCCCGCCGGGCCCGGGGAGGGCCACGGCGCGGCCGGCAACCACGGGCGGCCAGGCACTGTCGGGAACAAGCCAGGCAACAAGCCGTCGCCGCACGGCGGAAACGGCCTCGACGAGCTCCCGGTCAGCGGCAGGCTGGCCGACACCGGTTCCTCGGACCTGCTCCCGACGCTTGCCGCCGTCGGTGGCGCCGTGACCCTCGCGGGCGCCGGAACCGTGCTCGTCGCGCGCCGCCGCAAGGCCGGACCTTCGGCGTAAGCCCGGCGAGGCGTCAGCGTCAGGGGCAGCGTTAGTACGTGGTGTATGGGGGTGTCGTCAACGCGCCCAGACCGCCCAGACGTTGACGGGCTCCCGTGCCTGGGCCAACCAGGCACGGGAGCCCGCCAACCCGCCAACCCACCCACTTAACCAAGCAATCGAGCAATCAGGTAAGGGTGCTCACGATGTGTCGCGTGGCTGCGGCGAGCAGGGCGTCGCTGGGTGGGGTGGAGTAGCCGGGGCGGTCGGACATGAGGGCCAGTACGAGCGGGGCGGCCTGGGGCGGTCGGACGACGGCGATGTCGTTGGCCCTGCCGTAGTCGCCGGTGCCGGTCTTGTTGGCGACGGTCCACGACCGGGGCAGCCCCGCCCGGATGCGGTCGGCCCCGGTGGTGCTGCGCCCGAGCCAGTCTTCGAGCAGCGCACGCCGGTCCGCGGTCAGTGCGTCGCCGAGGACCAATTCGCGGTAGTCGGCGGCGATCGCACGGGGCGTGGTGGTGTCGCGCGGGTCGTGCGGGCGGTTCCGGTTCAGTTCGGGTTCGTAGGTGTCCATGCGGCCGGTGGAGTCGCCCAGTTCGCGCAGGTAGGCGGTCAGCCGCGCGGGGCCGCCGAGGTCCCGCATCAGGAGGTTGCCGGCGGTGCCGTCGCTGTAGCGGATGGCGGCGTCGCACAGCTGCCTGAGGGTCATGCCGGTGGCGATGTGGTCCTTGGTGATGGGTGAGATGGAGTTGACGTCGGCTGCTGTGTAGTGGAGGCGTTCGTCGAGGTGGCGCAGCGGGTTGTGGTGCAGGACGGCCGCGGCGGCGAGCGTCTTGAAGGTGGAGCAGAACGCGAAGCGCTCGTCCGCGCGGTGGGTCACCGTGGCGCCCGTGCCGGTGGCCACGGCGAAGACGCCCAGGCGGGCGCCGTGTTGGCGTTCCAGCGCCGCGAACGGTGCGGTGTCCGCGGGGGCGCCGTCGCGGCGGGACGCGTGCGGTGGTGCGGGGGCGGCCGGGCCGCCGCCCCCGCACCCGGCCAGGGGGAGGAGGGCGGCGGCCGTCAGCAGGGCGCGACGGGACGGGCCGGGCCGCTCGGGTGGCATGACTGGTACCTGCTTCCGTTCGTCGGCCGTGCCTGGGAGCGGCGGGCGGGTCGTTGGGTGTCGGCCTGGGGTCACTCGCCCGGGGCGAGGGTTCGCGCGAGGATGCGCGCGGTGTCGGAGATCAGCCCGTTGTCCACCGGGGCGTCCGGGGTGGGCTTGGACGTCAGCACGATCAGTACGAGGGGGCTCCGCCGGGTCGTCCAGGCGACGCCGATGTCGTTGGCGGAGGCGTAGTCGCCGGTGCCTGTCTTGTCGGCGACGACCCAGTCGTGCGGCAGTCCCTTGCGGAGCCGTTCGCCGCCGGTGGTGTTGCCCTTCAACCAGTCGATGAGCTGGTCGCGTTGGGCGTCGCCCAGGGCCCGGCCCACGGTCAGTCGCGCGAAGCCGTTGCCGAACGCCTCCGGTGTGGTGGTGTCGCGCAGGTCTCCGGGGACGGCGGAGTTCAGGTCGGTTTCCCAACGGTCCAGGCGGCTCACCGGGTCTCCGAGCGAGCGGAAGAACCGGGTGAGGCCGGGCGGCCCGCCGAGCTGGCGCAGCAGGAGGTTGCCCGCCGCGTTGTCGCTGTACTGGATCGCCGCCGCGCACAGCTCGCCCATGGTCATGCCGGTGTCGACGTGTTTCGAGGTGATCGGGGAGTTCGGCACGATGTCGGCCGGCGGATAGTGGATCACCTTGTCCAGCGGGGCGCAGCGGCCGTGATCGCGCAGGATCGCCGCGGAGGCGAACGCCTTGAACGTCGAGCACATGGCGAACCGCTCCTGCGCCCGGTGGGTCACCACTCGTCCACTGCGAACGTTGCGGGCGTACACGCCCAGGCGGGCACCGTACTTCCGTTCCAGGGCCGACAACTCCCGTTCCGCATCACGTAGTTCAGTGTCCGAGGCGGCGGATGCGGTGGTTGCCGAGGTGGCCGTTGCGGAGGCGGCGGTGGCGAATGCGACGGTGGAGGCGGCGAGGCCGGCCCTGAGCAGGCGGCGGCGCGGCATGGGTGTGGCGTGGGACATGTGCGGAGTTCTCCCGTGCTCGTCAGGCGTCCGGCCCGACGGTCGTGCCTGGGCCGCTGTGACTGGGAACAGCGAAACAGCAGGGCACCACTCATGTCCAAGAGTGAATAGTGAACGCACCAGAACTAATTGGTATGAGCGCTGGATGGGTCTGCTCGCACACCTTGAGGCGCATGCGGCGGTCGTCGACGAGGCCGGCGCGTGCGGGCCCGGGCCCGGCGGTGCCGCACGTGGGGCGTGCGGCACCCGTTCAGCGTGGGGTGTGCTGCCTGTTCAGTGGGCGAAGCCCCAGTCGAGCATCTTGGTGGCGTCGTCGAAGCGGCCCTGGTTGTCCTTGAGGATCACGCCGATCAGGGTGCGGTTGTCCCGCTTGGCGGCGAAGACCAGGCAGTAGCCGTCCTCCGGGCCGCTGCCGGTCTTGACGCCCAGGGCGCCGTCGTAAGTGCCCAGCAACTGGTTGGTGTTGTTCCAGGTGTAATACCGGGTGTGGCCGTTGGCCGCCGGGGCCTCGGTCTTGAACTGCTTGGTCTTCACGATGTCGGCGAACACCGGTTGCAGCATCGCGCGCTGGCCCAGCCTGGCCAGGTCGCGGGCGGTGCTGTGGTTGTTGCCGTGCGAGAAGCCGTCGACGCCGTCGAAGTGCGTGCCGGTCATGCCCAGTTGCTGCGCCTCGGCGTTCATCTGGTTCACGAAGTCGGCGATCCGCGCGTCCTCGGTGTCCCCGTGGCCGAAGTTGTCGGCCAGGGCCCGCGCGGCGTCCGCGCCGGACGGGAGCAGCATGGCGTGCAGCAGCTGTCTGACGGTCAGCCTGTCGCCGGTCTGGAGGTCGGCGGTGCTGGCGCCGACCTTCTGGACGTAGTCCCGGTACTCCTGCTTCACCGTGATCTGCCGGTCCAGCCACTCCGGGTGCTTGAGCACCACCACGGCGGTCATGATCTTGGTGGTGCTGGCCATCGGCACGCTCTCGTCCGCCTTGGCCCCGGCCCACAACTCCCGCTCCTGGCTACCGTCACGCGCGTCGAGCAGGAAGGCGTGGTCGGTGTGGATCTGGGGAGCGGCCTGGTCCTGGGCGGCGTGCTGCCCGGCCTGGGAGGACCGGGACTGATGCGACGTGTCGTGGTTCCGGTCGGCCGTGGTGGTGGCCTTGGTGCTCTTCTTGCCGTTCTCGTCCGCGGAGTGCGTGGCGCCGGGCGTGGCTGCCTCGGCCAGGCCACCGGCGGTGATCGGCAGGGCGGCACCGACGAGTGCCACCATCGCGATCCGGACTCCGGTGCGGTGTATTCGGTTGGGGCGGGCGTGGGAACCCATGGGGCGTGCCTCCTGCCGGCAAAGGGAGCACCGGCGCGTAGTGCGAATTCGGTTCACAGTGAACCTACTTGGGTGATGACAGTGACTGTCAAGCCGGCCATGTCATGGTCAGGCAACAGTGCGCGTCCATGTGGATGTGTTGTGTAGGTGGCTGGTGTTTCTTGTGAGGTTGCTCGCGCATGGCGCCCGGCCGGCTCCCTTGGGTCACTGGCCCACCCGTGTCACTGACCCACGCGTCCGTCGATGCACTCGCGCAACAGGTCGGCGTGCCCGCAGTGCCGGGCGTACTCGTCGAGCCGGTGCACCAGCAACTCCCGAACGGCGATCCCGTCCCTCCCCAAACGCTCGCCCAGGTCCGGGTGTTGGGCCAGCGCGGCGTCGGTCGCGGCCTGCTCGCGCTCCAGATCGTCGTACGCGGCGTCGACCACGGACTGCTCGGCGACGGCCCCGTCGAAATCCGCTTCCCGCCCGCCGTACAGCTTCGGCAGCGGGTCGCCGTCGCTGATCCAGTTGCGCCAGTCCCGCTCCACCCTGGCGAGGTGCCGGACCAGGCCGAGCAGTGACATCGTCGACGGCGGAACCGAACGCCGGGCCAACTGCTCGGGGTTGAGGCCCTCGCACTTCATCCGCAGGGTCAGGCGGTAGTTGGTCAGGGCCTCCTGCAGCGTCGCCAGCTCGCCGTCCGGACTCGGACCTTCGTTGTTGCGGGGGTCGTCGTCCGGATCGACCCACATGTCGATGTAGCGGGTTGCCTGGCTCCAGCGCGCGAGTTGGTCGGTCATGCGGACATGTTCGTCCGTGAGGGCCCGAAATCGCTACTGGGTTATGGCCGTTGCCGCCGCCGCGAGTGGTGTCTCATGCCGTGCGTTGGTGCGTCAGTTGCTCCCGGAGGCCGGCCGTGATGGTTCGGAGGCCGAAGGCGAACCTGGTGTCGAAGTCGAGCAGGGCCGGCAGCTGGCTGCGGGCCAGGTGCGGGTAATCCTCGCCGGAGAGCGAGGCTTTGACGTCGTCCAGGTCCACATCGGTGCGTCCCTGTTGCTCCAGCGTTTCGCCCAGGACGTAGGAGAAGACCGTGGTGATGGCGCACATCGCCGCCTCGCCGGTGAAGCCCCCTTCCTCCATGGCGGCCAGCAGGGAGTCGGCGAGCGCCAGGGTGGGGTGTCGGGTGGTGTAGGCGCCGCCGACGATGCGGGCGCCGTCCCGTTGGGCGAGGAGGGCCGCCCGTAGGCGCTCGGCCAGCGTGGTCACGCGGGTCTCCCAGTCGGTCCCGGGGAGCGGACCGAGCGCGGAGGCCAGTACGGCGTCGGCCATCGCGTCGACCAGGGCGTCCTTGTCGTGGAACAGCCGGTACAGGGTGGGCGGTTGGGTTCCCAGGGCGTCGGACAGACGGCGCATGGTCAGGGACTCCAGGCCCCCGTGGTTGACCAGGGCCAGCGCGGTGTCCACCACGGTGGCGGGTCGGAGCGATGCCTTGCGCGTACCCGCGCCACTGCTTTCCCGCATTGACATGTTAACGATGTTATCAGTAGCTTCGTTTGGCGTTGTTAACGATGTTATCGATCGCTGGTTCTCGGTGCGGTGCGGTGCAGTGTGAGCAAGCTCGGCGCAGCGAGAAGGAGTGCGGAGAAGGAGCAGG
Source organism: Streptomyces sp. NPDC057743 (assembly GCF_042798755.1). Lineage (NCBI taxonomy): Bacteria > Bacillati > Actinomycetota > Actinomycetes > Kitasatosporales > Streptomycetaceae > Streptomyces > Streptomyces sp. NPDC057743. The sequence continues at coordinate 138,437 of NZ_JBHVJX010000003.1, read as the reverse complement.
GATGGCAGTCAAGACCGCGCCGGTCGCCGCGGGGGCGTCGACTTCGGAAGGTGGGCCGCGGGAAATCCCGGTGATCGTGCGGCAGTTACGTTGGGAGGCCGCGGGAGTGGTTTCGGTGGTGTTGGCCCGGCCGGACGGCGAAGGGCTGCCTGTCTGGGAGCCCGGGGCCCATGTGGAGTTGGTGCTGCCGACGGGCATCGTGCGGCAGTACTCGCTCTGCGGCGCCCCGGACGACCCGTCCAGTTACCGTGTGGCGGTGCGACGGGATCCCGCCAGCCGCGGCGGATCGGAGTACGTCCACTCCTTCCTGCGGCCCGGCCAGTTGCTGCGGATCCGCGGCCCCCGCAACCACTTCCGCTTCGAGCCGGCCGACTCCTACCTCTTCCTCGCCGGCGGCATCGGCATCACCCCGATCCTGCCGATGGTGCGTCAGGCCGCCGCCTCGGGAGCCCGGTGGCGGCTCGCCTACGGTGGGCGGTCCGCCGCCACCATGGCCTTCCGCGACGAACTCGCGCCCCACCGCGACGCCGTACGCCTCTACCCCGGGGACGCGGCCGGGCGCATGCCCCTGGACGCGCTGCTGGGGGAGGCCCCTGTGGGGACCGCCGTCTATGCCTGTGGCCCGGAATCGCTGCTGGAGGCCGTCACCAACGGGGCCGAGCAACTGCCCCAGGGGACCGTGCACATGGAGCGTTTCCGGCCGCGGGAGCGGAAGCCGGCGCGCAACACCCCGGTGGAGGTGGTCTGCGCCCGTTCCGGCCGCACCGTGGGCGTACCGGCGGAGCGGAGCGTTCTTGACGCGCTCGCCGACGCGGGCCTGCCGGTGACCGGCTCGTGTCGTCAGGGCGTCTGCGGCACCTGCGAGACGCGGGTGCTCGACGGCGTTCCCGACCACCGCGACGACATCCTCTCGGAGGAGGAGCGGGAGCGGGGCGACCGGATGTACCTCTGTGTCTCGCGGGCACGCACTCCCCGGCTGGTGCTCGATGTCTGAGGCCACGGCCGCCGGCCGTTCATCCGTAGCGGAGCGCCCCGTGGATCCGGCCGCGGCCGCTGAGGTGTGGGACGCCCGCGGCCCCGCGCCCGAGCACACCGCCGCCGACGCCTACCGTGCCATCGACATGGGCCGGGTCCGGGAGGTCATCGGCTATCCCGAGCCCTTCGTCGCGGAGAAGAAGGAGCCGTGCATCGGCGAGTTCATGCGGCGCTTCATCGCGCACAGCACGTTCTTCTGTCTGGCCACCGCGGACGACAGCGGGGGCGTGGACGCCAGCCCCAAGGGCGATCCACCGGGCGCGGTACGGGTGTTGGACCCGTGGACGCTGGCCGTACCCGACCGGCCGGGCAACCGCACCGCCGACACCTTCGAGAACATCACCCGCAACCCGGCCGTGGGCATGGTCTTCTTCGTCCCCGGCGTACGGGAGACGGTTCGGGTCAACGGGGACGCGTTCCTCACCGACGACCCCGGTCTGTTGGAGCGGCTCGGTGCCGAGGGCAAACCCGCCGTCCTCGCCACGATCGTGCGGGTGCGCGAGGCGTTCTTCCAGTGCGGCAAGGCCGTGATCCGCGCCGGGCTCTGGGCGGACGACCGCCGGGGCCTGGCCGACGCGCTCACCCTCGGCACCAACTTCTACGCCCAGGTCACCGCGCAGATGGCGGAGAAGATGGCCGCCAACCTCGGCAGCGGGCTCGGCTCCCTGGGCGCGATCATTGAGGACCACTACCGCAACGACCTCTATTGATCTGCCGTGCTCCGTCGCTGATGTGCCGTCACCCGGTCTTTGACCGCGGGCCGCTTCGGCCGGTTCCGGCGAGTTTCGGGACGAAGGCGGAGGCGTCGACCGTGCCGAGGCCCGAAGCCAGGTCGTAGCCCCGTTTCGCGGGGAAGCCGTCGGGGCCGTTGTTCCCCTCGGTGATGTCGATGACGCCGCCGTGCGGATCGCGGGCGAGGGCGTAGAGCGCTTCGTGGATGTCGCCGAGTTGGTGGCCGGCCTTCTGGTTGGCGAGCGCGACCAGCGCCGCGAACATGGGGGCCGCCTCGCTGGTGCCGCCCACCGGGAGCCAGCCCGCGCCCGTGGGGAGGAAGCCCTCGTAGACGAGGGTGCCACCGGTGGACGAGCCGTCCATGGCGATGTCGGGGAGACCGCGGCGCCCGCCCACCACGTGTGCCACCCGGTCCTGGTAGCCGGGGCGGGCGAAGGTCTGGGAAGGGCCGCCCCCGGTGGCGCCGGAGCGGTCGTTCCAGACGGTGTCCGGGGCGGTGCGCCGGCCCGCGTCGTCGAGGTGCAGACGGGAGCCGCCCACGGCGAGCACGTGGGGATCGGCGGCCGGCCAGGGAACGGACCTGACGCGCCGGCCGCCCGGACCGATGGGCGGGGCGGCGCCGAGGTCGCCCGTACTGGCCGTCAGGGTGGTGCCGCCCGCCACGACCTGGGCCAGCGCGCTGCTGAACCCGGCCAGGTCGCGGGCGGGTGCGTGGCTGTTCCCGGCGGCGGCGTATTCCTCGACGCCGAAGCTGATCGAGATCGCGTCGGGGCGGTGTCTGAGCAGGCTCTGCGCGATGCCGTCGAGCATCAGCGCCGCGCCGACCTTCGCGGACTGCCTGGCCTCCTGCGGGGTTTCCGCATCGGGTAGCGCGCGGGAGGCGTCGGACGTGGGGGAGGGAGAGGTGAACGCGCGCTGGGGCAGGCCGATCTGGGTGACGACGATCTTCGCCTCCGGCGCCAGCATGTGCACCATCTGGGTATCGAGGGTGGCCTCCATGGCCGGGCCCACCATCTGCTTGTTCTTCGGATCGAACGGTGCGATGTGCCCGATGGGGGCGTAGCGGTCGACGGTCAGCTCCGGTACGGGCAGTTTCATGGTCCGGCTGAACGTTGCCAGGTCCCGTTTGAGGGTGTTGGGCACGACCTGTTCGTAGACCACGACGGTCCGGCCCTTGCCGGTGATCCCGGTGGAGTTGAGCCTGTCGACGCCGTATGCCCTGCGTACCAAGTCGGCGGGGTAGCAGGGGAAACCGAGGCGCCGACGGCAGTCGGCCTGCGACGGGAGGTGCCTGAACGGCCGGAGCATGGTCGGCGGTGAGGCGGACGGTGACGGAGCGGCCGCTGCCGCCGCCGACGACCCCGCCCGCTCCGTACCGGGAGCGGAACGGCCCGCGCAGCCCGGGACGGTGACGAGCAGGGCGATGGCCGAGACCGCGGCGAGGCAACGTCGCAGACCGGGACGCAGGCAATGACGCATGGTCAGCAGGCTGAGGAAGATCACCCTCCGATCATGACCACAGCCCGGGAGCGGCGCCCCTCGCACTGGTCCGTCGGATGGTTGTGGGCCGGGGGCGACGCCGTCGGGGCCCGCCAGCCAGGCGACCCTGGCGCCCGCGGTGCCGCGGGCGGCCGGGCGTACGCTGGCGGATATGACGGGAACTCACGATGACACGGTTCGCGAGCAGTTCCGCATCCAGGCGACGACCTTCACCGACGAGGGCTTCGCCGCACGGGGGTTGGACTGGATCCTCGAACGCCTCGCGCCCGCGGCCGACGAACAGGTACTGGACGTGGCCGCCGGCGCCGCTCACCTGGGCCGCGCGCTGGCGCCCCGGGTGCACCACGTCAGCGCCCTCGACCTGACGTGGGAGATGCTCCAGCAGGGGCAGCGGCTCGCCCTCGCCGCCGACCTGCGCAACATCACCTTCACCCTCGGCAATGCGGCCGAACTCCCCTATCTGGACGGGCAGTTCGACCTCGTCGTATGCAGACTGGCGCTGCATCAGGTCGCCGATCCGGCGGCGATGGTACGGGAGATGGTTCGGGTCACCCGGCCCGGTGGCCGCATCGGGCTCATCGACATGATCGCCGATGAGGACCCGGCGCTGGCCGAGGAGACCAACCGGCTCGAATGCCTGCGCGACCCAAGTCATCACCGGACCCTGCCGCTCACCGAGCTGCACGCCCTGTTGGACGCTGCCGGCGCCGTGGTGGTCTCGACCGCCATCCGGGACCACGCTCTCGACCTGGCGGACTGGCTGGCGCGCAGCAAGACCTCGGAACCGGTGGGCGCCCGGATCCGGGCCAGGCTCGAAGCGGAGCTCGCCGGCGGCCCACCGACCGGTCTGCGCCCGGCCCGCCACGACGACGGCTCTCTCACCTTCACCCATCCCTGGGCGGCAGTGACGGGCACCCCGCGCCACTGACGCGGGAGTGCTGCGCACGACAGATGTGCGCCGGGCGCCCCCTGGCCCTAGCGGCGCAGGTGCATACCGGGCGTGTGCCCGAAGGCGCGACGGAAGACGTCGATGAAGGCGCTGGTCGAGGACCAGCCGCAGCGGCGGGCCACCGCGGTGACCGGGACGCCCTCGCTGAGCAGCACCACCGCGTGGTAGAGCCGTAGTTGGGTTCGCCACTGGGGGAACGTCATCCCGAGCTCGGCGCGGAACAGCCTGCTGAGGGTGCGTTCGCTGGCGCCGACCTCGGTGCCGAAGGCGGCCAGCGTGCGGTCGTCCGCGGGGTCGCGGTGCAGCAGGGCGCAGACCGCGGCGAGCCGGGGGTCGGTGGGGGTGGGCAGGTGCATCGGCTGCTGCGGAGAGGCGCGGAGCTGGTCGAGGAGCACGGTGCGCAGGCGGAGCCGCTCGGGTTCGCGCTCGGGTGCGGCGGCCGTCCCGGCGGAGTGCGCCGCCTCGCGGGTGTACGTCACGATCAGCTCGCGCAGCAGCGGACTCACCGTCAGGGCGGTCGGAGCCCGCAGGCCGAGCGGGTTGACGGGCGGTGGCAGGCCGATGGTGTGCAGGTCGAGGTCGCCGTGCGCGCGGGGGGAGTGGGCGGTGCCGGCCGGCACCCACAGGGCGCGGTTCCCGGGGGCGATCCAGGTGCCGGCCTCGGTGGTGACGGCGAGCACCCCGCGGCCCGCGTAGATGATCTGGTGCTCGTCGTGCCGATGGGCGTCGATGCCCTGGCCGGCGGTCAGCGGCCGGATTGTTGTGGTGGCCTTCGGTGTGTGGCGGATTTTTGACACACTGCGGCATTTTATCGGAAGCGCGTTGACGTCTCGGGCGATGAGGATCGATCCATGCCGTCACCCATGCGTCCCCCGCAAGCGACCGAACACCCGCCGCTGCGCCCCGTCGATCCGGTCACGCCCGCGCCCCGGGCCCGGAGTCCGATCGCCGCCCTCTCCGTCGGCCATGCCTGCGTGGACGTGTACCAAGGGGCGGTCTCCGCCCTGGTGCCGTTCTTCGTGGCGGAACGCCAGTATTCCTACGCGGCGGCCTCGGGCGTGGTGCTCGCCGCCTCGCTGCTCTCGTCGGTCGTCCAGCCCCTCTTCGGATTCCTGACGGATCGTCAACACATGTCGTGGCTGCTGCCGTTGGGCACGGCAGTGGCCGGAGTCGGCATCGCGCTGAGCGGAGTGAGCCACTCCTATGCGCTGACCCTGGTGTTCGTCGCTCTCGCCGGAGTGGGCGTCGCCGCGTACCACCCGGAGTCCGCGCGGGTCGCGCGCATCGCCAGCCGCGGCAGCCACACCGCGATGGGCTGGTTCTCGCTCGGCGGCAACGTCGGCTTCGCCCTGGCCCCGGTGTTGGTCACCCCGGTGATCGCGGCGGGCGGTCTGCGCGCCACACCCGTCCTCGTCGTCCCGGCGGCACTGGGCACGGTGTTGGCCCTGCTCGCCCTCCGGCGGGGCGCGTCCGACCCGGCCGGCGCCCGCAAGGCAACGCACTCCGCCGGGCAGGACGACCGCCGTTCCTTCGCCCGGCTGACACTGGCCATCGTCTGCCGCTCGATCGTCTTCGTCGTGCTGGGCGGCTTCATCTCGCTCTACGCCCGCCAACGGACCGGAGGCGGCGCGACCGTGGGAGCGGTGGCGCTGTTCGTCCTCTACCTCGGTGGCGCGGTCGGCACTGTGCTGGGTAGCTGGCTGGCGGCGCGCTGGGACCGGGTGCGCGTCGTGCGCTGGTCGTACGCGGCGACGGTGTTCGCGGTCGCGGGCGTGGCCCTCGTCCCCGGCCCGGCCCTCTATCTGTTCGTGGCGCTGACCTCGGCGGGCCTCTATATCCCGTTCTCGCTCCAGGTCACGCTGGGCCAGGACTACCTTCCCTCGCGCGTTGGCACGGCCAGCGGGGTCACCCTCGGGCTCGCGGTCAGCGTCGGCGGCGTCGCCAGCCCCCTCGTCGGCGCCCTCGCCGACGCCACCTCGCTCCACACCGCCCTCCTGCCCCTGATCGCCCTCCCCGCCGTGGGCTGGCTCCTCACTCGGCGCCTTCCGGAACCTCCTGCCCCGTCGGCGATATGACGAGACATCAATTCTCTGACGAGAGGCATCAGTTCGCTACAGAGCGCCAGGGGCGCTGCGTGAGTCCGCGTTCTCCGCGGTCCGCAGCGCCCCTGGCGCGTCCCGATCCTCCTCCTCGTCACCCGTGGTCGGTCACGGGTTCCGCTCGTAGGCGGTCACCTGGCGTCCCCCGGCGGCGCCGGACGCGGTGGGGGTGAAGTGCTGGGCGAGGGTGGCGAGTTTGGCCCGGTCCTGGGCGGTGGCGGCCGCGGGGGCGGAGCCGCTGTCGCTGAGGACGATGATGCGTCGGTGGGTCAGCATCGCGGCCCGGATGTCCGCGGGCGCGGCCTCGGTGCCGTAGAGGGTGCCCGAGGGGGCCGCGGCCTCGGCCAGGGCGAGGTCATCGAGGCCGCGGAACGAAGCGGGGGTGAGGAGGGCGGCGTCGCGCCGATGGGCGGGTATGAAGACGATGCCGTCGCCCGGGTGGGCAACCGTCGCGACCTGCGCCGCGGCCGCCCGCACGTCGTCGGTCCGGCTCTCCGGGGTGCGCAGGCTCAACTCCAAGGGCAGCAGCGCCAGGAGCGCGACCGCCACGATGCCGGCGAGCAGGGCCCCCGCGCGGGGCCGGCCAGGGCGCCGGTGTCGGGTCCGGATGCGCGAGGCGAGTGTCTGTGCCACCCAGGCAAGGGCGGGGCCGGCGAGGAGCGACAGCCCTATGGACGCGAAGAGCACATAGCGGTCGACGTAGAGCGGCTTGACGAGCCAGGACGCCAGCAGCAGGCCGAGGTGCGGGACGGCCAGGAGCGGCAAACCCACCGCGGCCGGCGAGCGGGGTGCGCGTGCCTGGCCCGGCGCCCTGGTGCAGGCCAGGGCGACGATCAGCATGGCCGCCACCCCCAACAGGCTCCCCGCGGAGGGGGGTTGTATCCAGGCCACCTGTCGCGCCTGTCTGCTGCTGGCCACGATGAGGGGAAGCGTCCCGGCGAATATCACGGCCGCGGCCACCAACCACCGTGCGAGGAGGGGGCGTTGGCCGCGTCGTCTGGCGATCAGGACGGTCACGCCGTGGGCCGCCAGAGCGAAGAGCGAGAGCCAGTTGAGCAGTGTGGTGGCGAGCATCACCGCTGCATAGGCGGTCCACCGCAGGAGCTCCGCGGGCCGGCGTCGCCGCTCGGAGCGCGGGGTGGCGGATTCGGCCGGTCCCGTCAGGCCCAACGCGCCGGTCAGCAGCCAGGTCGCCACCGCCACGCCCGCGGCCACCAACGTGAACGAGCGCCCTTCCTGGCCGTAGCGCTGCATCACCGGCAGCACGGCCAGCGCCAGTCCCGCCGCGACGCCCGCCAACGGGCCGGCGAGCCTGCGCGCCGTCGCCGCGGTGACCGCCACGGCAACCACGGCGCCGAGTACCGAGGGCAGTCGCAACGCCATCAGGTGCGGTCCGAAGACCTCGAATATGGCATGTATGAGGAGGTAGTAGAGGCCGTGGACGAGGTCCACGTGGCCGGTCATGTGCCAGATCTCGGATAGGGACCGCTCGGCCACCTCCCAAGTCGCGGCCTCGTCCCGCCATATGGCGCCCTGGCGGGAGAGTCCCCACAGCCCTAGTGCGAGGGCCAGCGCGGCGGGCAGGCCGGGAACCAACCAGGCCGGCCAGTGGCGTGCACCGGTGGGGGGTGGGGCGGTGGCGCGCCCTTTGCCCACAAGTGCCGTGGAGGCAAGATCGAGAGACATGACGCGAACTATACTGCCCGTGTATACTCCCGATTTCATCGCCATATCTCATGGCATTTTTCGCCAGTGTAGACGTACGGTGCATGCTGCCGTCGAGGGGTCTTCGCGCCCAATTCGGATGATCTTGGGCGGTGGGTCGATGTGACGCCCAGGAGCGTCAACTCGGCGCGTAGTTAGGAAAGTTTCCCACCAACTCCTGGACGGCTGGCGGTCGGAGCGCTAACTTCGCCGTTGATTGGTCATGTACCTGCCCTGTGTTCGGCTGTGTGAACGCGGGGCGGAATCGGCGAGGGCCGACCTTCGCCCGGCCCGCGACTCCGAGGAGTGGCATGTCCCCGCTACCCCGTTCTCCGCTGCCCCGTCTCTCCGCCTCCTGGCGCTGTCTGTTGGCGGCGGGCGCCGCCCTCGCCGCGACCGTGTGCACCGGCGCAGTGCTGCCGCCGGCCGCGGCCCTCCCCGGCCGGGCCCCCGCGGTCCACGCAGGGGCCTGGTCCGGGCAGTTCAGCGGCTACGGCTCGGCGTCCTGGAAGCGAGCCTGGGGAGTCGCGTCGAAGGGTGCCTGGGGCCAGTCCGACCTCAAGGGAATCAGTGACTCGACGGCGCCGGGTGACGGCTCCGCGCTCCAAGTCACCTACGGCGCCGGCTCGTCGGCCAACTCCTGCTCGAACTGTCCCAACCCCGGAGGCGGCCAGTTCTACACCCGGCTCGACGCGATAGGTCGGTCCGATCTGGCGCGCTCGACCACGTTGGACCTCAAGTACAGCCTCAAGCTCCCCCGCGGCTTCGACTTCGGCAAGGGCGGCAAGCTGCCCGGCCTCTACGGCGGCGCCATCGGCCAGGAATCCGGCGGCAACCACGGCAACGGCTGGTCCACCCGCTATATGTTCCGCGCCAAGTCCCACCCCAACGAGGGCGAGGTCTACCTCTACACCCCCACCAACTCCGGTCCCACCGGCTACGGCGTGGACGTGGGCCTCGGAGCCTGGAAGTGGCTCGCCGACGGTGGTTGGCACACCGTGGAACAACTCGTCGACCGCGCCAGCGGCAACGTCACCGTCTGGTACGACGGCAAGCAGGCGCTCCAGTCCAAGGCGACCGCCACCGGCATCGCGGACATCCCGTTCAGCGGGGTGTTCTTCTCCACCTTCTTCGGTGGCCACGACACCAGTTGGGGCCCGAAGACGACGGAACGGGCCGAGTTCGCGGACTTCTCCCTGTCGGCGACGGCCCAGCACTGAGCCAGGGGCTGGGCGTCACACGAAGAAGGCGTTCATGCCCTGCACGTCGGAGAGATAGGTCTCGATCCGGGCGATCTTGCCGTCGCGCAAGGTGCACACCGTGGACAGGTACTCGTCCAGCACGGCGTCGTCGCGCTGGGCGGTGTTGTGCAGGGAGAGCGCCATGTTGGTCGGGCTGATAAGGATGTGCAGGAGCTCGAAGTTGAGCCCGTAGCCCCCGATCTTCCTGGCCCGTGCGACCACGGCGTCCGCTCCCTCGACCGTGCCGGAGACGGTGTTGTCGCCCGGCAGGGACCAGGTGGCGTCGTCGTGGAGCAGGGAGCGGATGCGGTCCCAGTCGGCGGTCGACAGTGCGGCGTGGAACTGCCGCCCGAGCTCGTACTTTTCCTCGTCGGAGAGGGACATGGGGTCTCCCATTTTGTGGTTGGCCTTCGTTGTTCGGTGCGCCCTGTCTGGGCTCTGCACCTCTGTGTCTGCGCGCCTGAGTGGAGCGGGGCAGGGGATTGCTGCCCCGTGCGGCGCGTCGATAGTTCGACTGTACTGGAACTGACGGATTGAGGGTAGAGGGGGTCTTGTCGATAGGGGCTCTGGCGGAGAGGGCAGGCAGGTTGGGCTCTTCTTGTAGGGTCGAACCATGTCCGCTGCGCTGTTCCACCCCACCCGAGAGCAGATGCGCCTGGAGCACGTACTGGAGGCGCTGGCCAACCCCATTCGGCTCCGTGTCGTCCGCACGCTCGCGGAGCAGGCGGAGTCGACGTGCGGGGCGATCCTTCCGGACGTCTCCAAGTCGACGGCCAGTCACCACTGGCGGGTGCTGCGCGAGAGCGGGCTGGTGGACCAGCGGCGCGAGGGGCGCCACCTCCATATGCGCCTGCGGCGCGAGGACTTGGACAGTCGATTCCCCGGCCTGCTCGACTCCGTGCTCAGGAGCTTGGAGCAGCAGGAGGGTGACGGGCGCGACGCGTCGTAGGGGTGCCTGGCCCCGTCGCTGCGGGCTACGGTGGCGACTTGACGTCGGGTGGCTCGGATAGCGGGGGTGGGAGCGGTGGCGGTTGGGGCGCGCTTGGACGAGGCCGAGGGCGGCGATGCCTGGGCAGGGGTGGACGACGATGCCTTGGCGCGGGCCGTCCGGCGGCAGGCGGATCGGCCGGTTCCGGGCGTCGAGGACATGGCCACCTACCTCGCGGCGCAGGTGGCCGACGCTTCCCACCGCGAGGTGCTCGGGCCGCTGTTGAACGGGGGCGGGCCCAGCGGGGTGATCGCGCGGCGGGGGCGGGTCGTGGCGTCCTGGGGCGATCCGCACCGCGTGGAGATGGCGTTCAGCGCGACCAAGAGCGTGCTCTCGTTGGTGGCCGGTGTTGGGTTCGACGACGGGTTGTTGGGGCTGGACGAGCCGGTCCACGAGTCTGTACGGCTGCCGCAGTTTGCGGACGGGCACGGGCGCGGCATCACATGGCGACACCTGCTGGACCAGACCAGTCAGTGGGAGGGGGTGCTGTGGTCCAAGCCGACCAGCGTGGACGCCCAGAGCACGCGCGAGGGCACCGAGTCCCCGGGCGGGCCGCCGGGCGAGGGGTGGGCCTACAACGACGTCCGCGTCAACCTCTCCGCGCTGGCACTCACCACGCTGCTCGGACGCCCGCTGCCCGAGGTCCTGCGCACCCGCGTGATGCAGCCGATCGGGGCCTCCGCGTCCTGGGAGTGGCACGGCTATCGCGAGGCATACGTTGACCTCGACGACGGCACCCGGGCGCCGGTCGTCTCCGGCGGGGCGCACTGGGGCGGGGGGCTGTGGATCAACGCCCTCGACCTCGCCCGCATCGGGCACCTGTGTCTGCGGGGCGGACGCCATGCCAACGACCAAATCTTCTCCCGTAGTTGGATCGATGCCTTGTGGACGCCCTGTCGCGTCAAGCCCAACTACGGACTGTCCTGGTGGCTGAACGACGAGGGGACGGTGTGGCCCAAGGCGCCGACGACCGGTCGGTGCGCCCGGGGCAACGGCGGCGCGCATCTGTTGTGGGTCGATCCGGCGCGCGACCTTGTCATCAGTTCCCGTTGGGGAGCCGACGTGGAGAGCCTGATCGCCGAGGTGTCGGAGGCGGTACGGCCGGGGTGAGCGGGCCGGAAGTGGCGTTGCTGGGTGGGAGATTGGCGGTGGTGCGGGGGCATTGTGGGGCGCAGACGCCGGAGTGCGCTCGGTGAGCGCGCCGGGATGCCTCCACGGGGGGCGCCGGGTCCGGAGAATCCCCGCGTGGCGCACCTGGCGCGGGCCGATACTGACGGCTGTTCGCTGACTGGCCGTTCGGCCCCGCCGACGGGCAGTCGTCCCCTTCCCGTCTCCCTGGAGGAGCATCGCCATGCGTCGTATGCGTTCGCTCGCCCTCGCCTCGGCGGCCCTGGCAGCCACGTTCGGCCTCGCGCCCAACGTGGTCGCCGCACCCGTGAAGCCCGCCCACCGCGCGGCCTACAACTGCACGGCCGGTTACTTCTGCCTCTACGACAACTGGAACGGCGGGGGCACCCGTTGCCAGTGGTCGCAAAAGAGCAAGGCGAACACCGCCGATGACTGTTCCTTCATCCAACGGGGACGGAACGTCCGCTCCGTGTGGAACGGGACCGGCCACCGAGTGCAGTTCTACACCCAGACCAACTACCACAGTCGCGTCGGATCCACCGGGGCCGGATCAGGCGGCAACCTGCAGGGCAGCTATCAGATCCGGTCCTTCAGGCCGCAGTAGCCAGGCACATAGCGGCTGTTGGCAACGGGGCTGTGGGGGGTGCTGCGAAGTGCCCGCGCGGCCCCGTTCGCCGTGGCCGACGGCGGTTCCTTGGCGACGAGAGGGTCGCGCCGGGCCGGTGCGCCCGGCCATGATGGACGTGAGGACGGAGGAGACGGCAGTAAACGGGGGAGACGGAGGGGACGACCATGACCAAGCTCACCGTTTTCCGGTCGACGCAGCCAACGCCCGGTGAGCGCGGGCGCGCGCTCGGCCGGGCCTTTCCGGACCGCATGCGTCGCACCAGCGCCTTCTACGACCGGCTGTTCACCGCCGTCGGCATCGACCAGCGGGACGTCGTCGCCTGGAGTCGGGAAGCCTTCGCGCACGTCGGCGCCCGGGCCCCCGAACTGGCCGAGGAAATGGAGGGCATGGCACGCGGCGCGGACCTGCCCCTGTGGCGGATCGCCGCGCTCAACGCGCGCACGGAGATCCTCGGACGGTTCGGCGCGCTGCCCGAACCGGAGTGCTCGACGCTGGTCCATGCCCCGTCCGACGGCCGACCGCCGGTCACCGCGCAGACCTGGGACTGGCACGACGGCATGCGGGACGGCTGGTTCGTCTGGAACATCGAGCACCCCGACGGCCGCGTGGTCCGCACCGTGACCGAGTACGGCATCGTCGGCAAGATCGGGGTCAACGCGGCCGGGCTGGGGGTGCACTTCAACATCCTCGGCCACGCGTCCGACAAGTCGGTCTCGGATGAGGGGAGTTGGGTGCCGGTGCACGTGCTGTCCCGTGCGGTGCTCGACACCTGCGAGACCGTCGGCGAGGCCGCCGAACTGGCCGTGACGACGCCGGTCGCGGCGTCCAGTTCGCTCACCCTGGCCGGGTACGCGCAGGGCCGCGCCACCGCGGCAGCCATCGAACTCAGCCCGGCCGGCTCGGCCTGCCTGCCTGCCGGAGCCGACGGCTATGTGGTGCGGACCAACCACTTCGTCGCCCCCGCCCTTGCCGAGGGCGAGGCGAGGGGAACCGCCGATGCGGGGACCTACCACCGCCGCACCGCCCTCCAACAACGGGCCGCGAAACTGGGCGACGCACCCGACCGGGCGGCGCTCCTCTCCGCCCTCGCCTGCCATGTCGAGGACGGCGCGGAGGTGTGCTGCCACCCGCAGCCGGACGCGGCGTTCGGCACGCGGTGGGAGACCCTGGCCACCGTCTCCCTGGATGTCGCCGCAGGCTCCCTCGCGGTCCATCCGGGCTGGCCGTGCTCGCTGACGGATGGTGATGCCAGGCCAGTGGTGGGCTGAAGTTCCGGGCAGGTAGGGCTGGTTGACGCCGGCGTCGTCCCAGACAGGCGCGTCAGGGTGCATGGGGTTTCCGGGGCGCGGGGGCCGGGTCCGACTGCGCTGCCGGGCACCGATACGGTGCGATCATGACCGAATCCGCGTGGGACATCCTCCTCCTCGGCGGCGCTTCCGGCGTGGGCAAGAGTCGCGCCGCCGCCCAACTCGCCCGCGAGCGAGGTGCGTTCGTGGTCGAGTTCGACGACGTGGTGAGTGCGCTGCAACGCTCCACGGACGCCGGGAGCCACCCCGCACTGCACCACTTCGTCGGCCTCCCCGACACCTCGGTGCTCGACGTCGACCACGTGGTGGAACTCCAGATCGCCACCGCCGAGGCACTGGCGCCCGCCCTCCTCGGCGTCGTGGACAACCGCCGCACCGTCGACGTCCCCGCCGTCATCGAGGGCGACTACCTGGACCCGGCCACCGTCGCCCGGGCCGTGGCGGAGGGTTCGGCGGGCGGCCGCCGGGTGCGTGCGGTGTTCCTGCACGAGGGCGACCCCGCGCGGATCGTCGCCAACTACGCGGCCCGCGAGCCGGATGGCGGTCGGCAGACCCACCGCGCGCAGGTCAGCGCCCGGTACGCGGAGCGGCTCGCCGAACAGGCCGCGCGGCACGGGCTGCCGGTGGTGCCGGCCCGGCCCTGGCACGAGGTGTCGACGCGCATCGAGCGGGCCCTCGCCGGCTGACCTCGCCCGTCACCGCCCCCGCGTTCGGGATCGCTCTTGCCCTCGCTACCGCCGTCGCCAGGCTCACCGATACCGCCACCGGTACCGCTTACGCGTTGCTCGGGTCAACTCGTCGAACCCGGCCCCGGCCGGCCCGTTCTATGGTGGAGGAACAGCCCACGGGGGAGAGCCCGGGGCGGCCCGTTGGTTGGCCGCGCCCGACGGCCGACGGTGGGACGAGGGCACAACCGACATAGAGGTGACCGGACTTGACGCATACGCAGCGGACGGCGGCGACGGCCCAAGGGGGCGCTGGGGGAGAGGGGAGCGCCGGCCGCCGGCGGGTCTTCCTGCTCCTGTTGGTGGCGGGTCTGGTCTACGCGGTGGACCTGGTCAGCAAGTTCGTCGTGGTCAAGAAGTTGGAGTACCACGATCCCGTTCCGGTGATCGGGAACTGGCTGGAGATCCGGGTGATCCGCAACTCCGGCGCGGCGTTCGGACTCGGCGGGGCGATGACCCTGGTGTTCACGCTCATCGCGGCGGCCGTGGCCGTCGCGATCATCCGGTTGGCGCGCAGGCTCTACAGCGTTCCCTGGGCGATCGCGCTGGGCCTGTTGCTCGGCGGCGCGCTGGGCAACCTCACGGACCGGCTCTTCCGTGCCCCGGGCGGCCTGCAGGGCGCGGTCGTGGACTTCCTCTCCGTCCGCGGCTTCAGCGTGATGAACTTCGCCGACTGGGCCATTGTCTGTGGGGGAGCGCTGATCGTGTTCTTCTCCTTCCGGGGTTGGGAGTTGAGCCACGGCGGGGCCGGTGTCGCTGCCAAGGCAACCGGTGGGTAATGTCGCGGTTCAGCACACCGGGTCGCAGGCGCCGGGCGCCCTCGGGCGGACGGTGCCCGCCGGCCCGTCCCGAGCCGTCATCGATCACAAAACGGTGGTGTTCCATGGCAGATCATGACCTGTCCGGCTTCGACCGCGAGACCTTCACCCACGACGGCGTGCGGCGTCGCATCCTTCGACGCGGTACGGGACCGGCGGTGATCGTGATGGCGGAGGTCCCAGGGATCACGCCCAAGGTGCTGGAGTTCGCGGAGCGGGTGGCCGACATCGGCTGCACCGTCGTGCTGCCGGTGCTGTTCGGCACGCCCGGCCGCGACGCCGATCCCCACCGCGTCGGTCGGCTGAACGCCGCGCGGTATGTGGGCTCGACGATACGGAAGTTGTGTGTGCGCAAGGAGTTCACCGCGCTGGCCACCGGGAAGTCCTCTCCCGTGGTGACCTGGTTGCGGGCCCTGGCCGCGCACGAACACGAGCGCTGCGGAGGGCCGGGGGTCGGGGCCGTCGGCATGTGCTTCACCGGCGGGTTCGCGCTGGCCATGGCCGTGGACGACCGGTTGTTGGCCCCGGTGCTGTCCCAGCCGTCGCTGCCGCTGCCGATCACCAAGCGCCGGGCCGCCGGCATCGACATCTCGGCCGACGAACTCGCCGTCGTGCGAGGCCGTTGCGAGCGGGACGGCCTTCAGGTGATGGGGTTGCGGTTCCGCAGCGACCGGCTGGTGCCGGACGACCGGTTCGCCTTCCTCCGCCGGGAGTTGGGCGACGCGTTCACCGCCGTCGAGCTGTCGGACGAGGACGCCAACCCTCAGGCCGCGATGGCGCCGCACTCCGTGCTGACCGAGCACCTCATCGACGAGCCCGGCCAGCCGACGCGCGCGGCGCTGGACGAGGTGCTCGACCTGTTCCGCCGGCGCCTGCTCGTGACGGACCAGGCAACGGGCCGGGCGGCGGGGCAGGCAGCGGACGCGTAGGCGGCGCCGGTTCCGCACGGTGGGAGTGAGAGAAGGGGCGGGGCGCGGGTGCGCCCCGCCCCGCTCCGTTGGTCAGCTGCTCCACATTTCTGAACGCCAATTCCCCTTAGCAGGCGAGGTGTTGGGAGACCTCGCCGAGCACCGGTCGGGTTGGGGCTCTCACGTGCGGTAACGTCGGCTCCGGCGTGGGGTGCGCCCGATGCCTGAACGGCCAGAGCCGCCCGCCTGGCACCTTTCGGCCGGGAACGAGCGCCTGATCGAGTGCCTGGATCCCGGACCCCAGGAATCCCGGGCGCCTCGGAAGAGGAAACGCGGCAATGACGGAGAGAAACAGATGACCCAGGCACCGCCCCCGAACACCCCGACGTACGGCCCCGGCTACGCCGTGCCGGCCCCGCTGCCCAGCGGCCAGGCAACGGCCTCGATGGTGCTCGGCATCCTCGGCCTGCTGATGATCCCCATCGTGCTGCCGATCATCGCGCTGTGCCTGGGCATTTCCGCTCGGCGCAAGGCCGACCGAGGTGAGGCGGGCGGCCGCAACATGGCGGTCGCCGGCATCGTGTTGGGCGGCGTCGGCTGTGCCCTCGCCCTGCTCGGCGTCGTCGTCGCGGTGGTGCAATTCGTGAGCTCCGGCAGCCTCTGAGGGGCAGACGGGCCCAGGGCGTGTCCGACGGGATGGGCGCAATACCGGTGTGGTCCAAGCTCCGTGGGATCACGCGACGCCGATCCGTATCCAGGAGTGCGAGGTGACGGCGCAGCCGGCCACGGCAAACGGCCCCCTCGGTAGCGGCCTTACGCGCACCTGCCGGCCGCCGGCCCGGAGGCATCGGACAGGGCGGTGAGCGACCAGGCGGCGCGGGGTGACGGTGAGGCGGCGTCCGGGCGGCGGGTTACCGGGGAGGAGCGTATCCGGGGACGCCGTAGTGGTAGTTGGGGCGGCCGGGGCAGGTGAGGTCGCCGGGTGGCGGTTCGCGGGTGACGATCCGGTTGCGGTGGGGTGCGGTGCCGGTTCCTCACCGGAAGTGGCTTCGTTGGCCGGGCATGGGGTCTTTCGTTTCCTGGCCGGAGAATGCCGGTACACCGCGGCTACGCGGGGCCTATTGGCTGGATCAGCCGCGCATCAGGGCGGACCGGTGTTGTTCGTGGTGCGTGCCGCGGGAGGTGCCGTCGGTGCCGGGCGCGAATCGCCGGGTGATCGCCGTCGCGGCCGCGGTGGTGGCCGGCCTGCTCGTGCTGACCGTCGCGGTGGCGCTGGTCTACTTACCGTGAGTGCGGTATTTCCGTCGCGGTCCGGGCAGGGGATACACGTCGTCGGCCGCGGTGACCGGCCGTTGACGCAGGTCCAGGTAGGCCCGGACGGAGACGCCGGGGCGGCCCGGCGTGTGCCAAGGGGCGGACGGGCCGCTGGAACGCCACAAGCGCCCCAGCTCGGCGGCGGCAAGAGTGGCGGTGGCTTCGTCGGCTGCGGTGACGTCGATGACGACCATGCCGGGCTCGCTGACATGTTCCTCGTGGATATGCACAGTTCTGTATGACGTATTTCGCATCGCCATGTGAGAAGAAGGCGCCGGGTTTCATCCGAACGTGGCTTGCCGCGGGCGGGAGTTGACGGGTGAGCGTGGCCCTGCGCTTGACCTTGGCCCAAGCTGGCGGGCGGGGAGCGTGGACGGCAGGGGGGAACGCCCCGGGCCTCACCCGAAACCTCGGCCGGTCGGCTCCGCCTCCTCCTCGTCCCACAACGCCAGCGGCGTCGCCCCCACCCGGTAGCCCTCCTCGTCGAGGAGGTGGCCGCTGTGCTTCATGCTCCACAGCGCGACCGCGCGGTCGGTCACGGTCAGGTCCGGGGCCCGTTCGGCGAGTCGGACCTCGAAGCGCTGGGCGTCGTCGAGCGAGCGCACCCAGGCGACCAGATGCAGGTTGTGGCGGCTGATGACGCTGGCGCACAGGCGGACCTCGCGCATGCCGGTGACCCGGTGGGTCACCTCCCGCAGCTTGGCCGCCGGCACCTGACCCCACAGGGACACCGTCACCGGCCACTCCGACAGCGGGCGGGCGACCTCGCACCGGGCGTGCAGCATGTCCGCCGCGAACAGCCGGTTGACATGGCGTCGCACGGTGTCGGGACTGGCACCGCACTGCTCCGCCAGCGCGCGGTAGGTGGCCCGGCCGTCCACCGACAGCGCGGTGACCAGCCGTTGGTCGAGGCCGTCGAGGGTGAAGGCGGGGGTGTCGGTGCGCGTGCGGGGCGCGGCCGCGGCGAGTTGGGCGACCTGCCGCCGGTCGAGGGCCCGCAGCCGCCAGCGGCTGCCCTCGGTGTGCACCGGACCGGCCAGGTGGGTGTGGACGCCCAGGACCCCGTCCAACGGGGCCAGTCCGCGGGTCACCCAGCGCGAGAGCGCGGCCAGATCGCGGGCCATCACGTTCAGATGCAGGCTCCGGTCGCCACTGACGTGGGAGAGCGCGGCGACGTGCGGGGCGGCGGCCAGCGCCCGGGCGATGGGGTGGAGCCGGTCGGGGGCGCAGTCGACCTCGACGAACGCCAGACATCCCTGGCCCGAGGCGGCCAGCACCGGCGCCGGATGGCAACTGATCCAGGCGGCGCCGGACTCGGTCAGCCGGTGCCAACGCCTGGCCACCGTCACGGCGTCCAGCCCGAGGACGGACCCGATCCGGGCCCAGCTGGCCCGCGGCGCGATCTGCAGCGCGTGCACCAGGGCCTGGTCGACATGATCCAGGGTCCGGGGTGCCCGCCCGGAATCCTGCACGATGAGCGCCTCCTTGCGTTTTTCCGGCGAATTGCGGCCAGGGGTCGGAAAAAGCCACAGCCTGGACTGGGTACGGCCGGACCGTACCAGGCACCCCCCCGAGCAACAGGAATGGAAATGGGCATGTCGGCAGTGGAACGCGCCAAGGAACTGCAACCCGAACTGGAGCGGCTGCGCCGGTCGTTGCACCGGGAGCCGGAGTTGGGGCTCACACTGCCGCGTACCCAGGAGAAGGTGCTCGCGGCCCTCGACGGCCTGCCGTTGGAGGTCAGCCTGGGCAAGGACCTCACCTCGGTGACCGCGGTCCTCCGGGGCGGCCGGCCCGGAGGCGCGGTGTTGCTGCGCGCCGACATGGACGCCCTGCCGGTCACCGAGGAGAGCGGGGTGTCCTACGCCTCCGAGGCCCCCGGCCGGATGCACGCCTGCGGACACGACCTGCACACCGCCGGACTCGTCGGCGCGGCCACGCTGCTGGCCGAGCGCCGCGAACGCCTGCACGGCGACGTGGTGTTCATGTTCCAGCCCGGCGAGGAGGGCCACAACGGGGCCGGCGCGATGATCGAGGAGGGCGTCCTGGAGGCGGCGGGCAAGCCGCTCGACGCCGCGTACGCGCTGCACGTGGCGTCCAACCAGGTGCCCGGCGGCGTGGTCATCACCCGCGCCGGCACCATCACCTCCGCCTCCGACCTGCTGACGGTGACGGTGCGCGGCAAGGGAGGCCACGCCTCCACCCCGGCCGCGGCCCAGGACCCCGTCCCGGCGGCCTGCGAGATGGTCACCGCGGTGCAGAGCTGGGTGACCCGCACCTTCGACATCTTCGACCCGGTCGTCGTCACCATCGGCAGCTTCCACGCCGGGACCCAGGCCAACGTCATCCCCGACACCGCCGAGTTCCAGGCCACGGTGCGCAGTTACTCCGAGCGCGCCCAGGAACAGCTCGCCGCGGGGCTGCCCCGTCTGGTCCGCTCGATCTCCGCCGCCCACGGCCTGGACGCGGAGGTGGAGTACCAGCGCCACTACCCGGTCACCGTCAACGACACCGACGAGACCGCCTTCTCCCTGACCACTGCCCGCGACCTCTTTCCGCCGCACGAGGTGTGGGAGTCCCCGCAACCCACCAACGGCTCCGAGGACTTCGCCCACGTCCTGCGGCGCGTCCCCGGCGCGATGCTGCTGGTGGGCGCCGCCCCCGAGGGGGCCGACTGGCAGCGGGCTCCGATGAACCACTCGCCGCGGGCCGTCTTCGACGACCGGGTCCTGCACCGCCAGGCGGCCCTGCTGACCGAACTCGCCGACCGCCGCCTGGCGACCACGGCGGCGGCCGAGGGGCCGGCCGCGGGCCAGTAGCCGCCGCCCTCCGCATCGGGGCCCGCACGCCACAGCGTACGGGCCCCCGGCCTACGGCGATCCGGCCAACTCGCTGCGGATGAACGCTACTTCGACGCCGGGCACTTCTTCCACGCGAAGTGGTACAGGGTGTTGATGCTGCCGTCGGTGGAGTCCATCGTCATGTAGCTGGTGCTCTTGGGGTCCGCCGCGGACCCGTCCAGTCGTAGTTCGGTGTTGATGTTGAGGTAGCGCTCCTCGCCACAGGGCGCGTAGACCAGGGCGTCGAGGTCGGTCTCGTCCGAGGTCTGCCAGTTGTCGCTGTACGGGCCGGCGAACGAGTGTGCCTTGTGCGCCGTCTCCGGCTGGCCCTGGAAGTAGTAGTTCGCCTGCTCAAGACCCTTCGCCCCCTGGGCGAGCGAGGCGTAGCCGCGGTAGTCGGCCCGGGCGATGGCGTAGGTGAAGCCCTGGGGGACGTGCACGTTGAGGGCGATCTGACAGTTCTTGCGGGCGTCGGTCGGCTTGCTGGCGCCGCCCACCTGGGCGAGGTACTCGCTGTAGGTGACGGTGAAGGCGGTGTTGTCAGGGGCGACCGCCACGGCGGCGCTGCCGGGTCTGCATCCCGAGCCGTTGACCGTGGCCACGTCGATGGTGATGTTGCCGGTCGGCGGGTCGTCGCCGAACCGCAGGGGTGTGGTGGGGGATGCCGATCCGAGGAGCAGGACTGCCGCTGCGGCACCGGTGCTGAGGGCGCTGAGCATGGCTCTTCCTTCCGGTCGTCCTGGACCCGCGGCGCGGGCACACCAGGAGTGGATGACGACCGCATGCCAGCACGGGAACCTCGGCTTGCACAGCTCCGCTCCCGAGGATTGGGGCGAAACTACGCCTTGATTCAGACGCCCGGCAGGGGAGCGCGGGCGCGGCGGGTGTGGGGTTGCCGGCCAGGTGACCGCGGTGCGCCCGTCGACCCGCGCTCACCCGCGCCGGGGCGTTAGGTTGAGGGCGCAAGCCGCCCCCGCGCCCTAGGACGGTTCTGGTGAGTGACGTGCCCGTCGACTACAGCAACGGCATCGACCCCGAACGTGCCCTGAAATACGCCATCCAGCACCTCAAGGACGACCGGGCGGAGATCATCGAGGGGGTCATCGACGCCGCGCCGCCCGACTGGGACCACGAGGCCGTCGCCGACGCCCTCCGCGAGCAGATCCGCGCCCGGGCGCGGGAACTGGGCTGCGTGATCGGCTCCGGCGACCTCGACCTCCCCGGCTCGGCGAACTGGTATGTCCCCGACCTCGCCGTCGTCCCCGCCGCCGCGGCGAAGGGCGGCGCGGCGCTGCTGCCGTCCGACACCCTGCTCGTCGTCGAGGTCACCTCGGGGGCGGACGAGGACACCGACCGGGTCGTCAAGCGCCAGCGCTATGCGGAGTACGGGGCGCCGCTCTACCTCCTGGTCGACCGTCAACAACGGTCCCTGACGCTCTACTCGGACCCGGGCCGTCTCGGCTACGCCCGGACCGACGGCCCGCACCCCTACGGGGCGCCGGTCCGCATCCCGGCCCCCTTCGACATCGACCTCGACACCGGGGGCCTCTGAGCCCGTCCGGGGGAGAGGCGAGAGGGCGTCGGCGGCACTACCTTCCCAGGCCCGCCGTCTTGCTGGCCCGTAGGGCGAGGACCTCCGCCCTACGGGTCGTCATCTGCCGCAGCGCGTCCTTGCGTTCGCGCGCGGAGAGCCGGTCGAGATAGGTGTGCCCCATGAGGTGGTCCGTCTCGTGCTGGAGACAGCGGGCGAAGTAGCCCGTGCCCTCGATCACCAGGGGCCGCCCGTCTTGGTCGACACCGCGGGCCACGGCCCGGTCGGTGCGCGGGACGTCCATGGTGGCGCCGGGGACGGACAGGCACCCCTCGGCGTCGTCGATGAGCCGGCGTTGGCCGGCCTCGGGGAGTTCGAGGACCGGGTTGATGAGGTGGCCGACGTGTCGGGTGCCGTGGTCGTCGGGGCAGTCGTAGACGAAGAGCTGGAGGTCGACCCCGACCTGGTTGGCGGCCAGGCCGGCGCCGTCGGCGATGTGCATGGTCAGGAACAAGTCGTCGATGAGCGCGGCGAGTTCGGGGGTGCCGAACTCGGTCACCTCGCGGCACGGACGGCTCAGGACCTCCTCGCCCACCTCCGTGATCCGGCGCACCGACCCGCGCTCGGCCTCCGGCGGCAGCGCGGGGTAGGAGTTGGCCGGAGCGCCCTGGACGCGCACGGGGGCAGGCCGGAGGGCAGTGGATGGGCGATCGAGGGCGGTGGGTCGGTGGTCGTGGTGCGGCATGGCTGTCCCCCTGGTGTTGGGCGTGCGGAGCTCGCGTGAGGCGTTCCGCGGTGTCGCGCGGGTGTTGAACGACCGGGCTTGCGCGGCGCTTTGCAAAGTAGCAGACTTTGCAAAGTGACCGAAGAAGACCTCAATGCCCCGCCCAGCACGACCTCGCCGACCGAGGCGGGGCTGCCCCAACACGAGGTCCGCACGGCCCTGTTGGAGCTGCTCGCCGAGGTGGGCACCGTCACGGCCACCGAGGCGGCCGCCCGGCTCGGCTACAGCTCCGGCCTCTGCTCCTTTCACCTGCGCCAACTCGCCCGCCACGGCCGGATCGAGGAGGCCCCGCAGCACGGCGGCCGCGCCCGCCCCTGGCGACTGCGGCGGCCCACCCCCGAGGCCGGCCCGGCCGCGGAGGACTTCGGTGAACTCGCCCGCGGGCTGGAGGACGAGAGCTGGCGGCGCTGGCTGGAGCGGCGGGACGAGGCGCCCGCCGCATGGCGTCGGGACGAAGCCTTCAGCGCCATCGCCTATCTGACGCCCGAGGAGATGAGCCGGGTCGCCGATGCGGTCCGCAAGGCGCTCGCCCCGTACCGCGAGCGCGAACAGCGGCCGCTGGCCCGGCCCGACGGCGCCCGCCCGGTGGCGCTGATCACCCGGCTGTTCCCGCTGTTCGACGAGGCGGCCGGGCGGCCGACGAGCGACGCGGACGAGGACCGGTGACCGGTGACCGGTGACCGGGCCGACCGTCACGCGCCGCGGGCGGCTTGGGGCCTGTCCGATGGTCAGGGCCGGACAGACCCTATGAGTTGAGGTCCTCCAACGTCCGCCCCTTGGTCTCGACGGCGAACAGTGCGATGACCGCACCCACTGCCGCCACGCCCGCCAGCTGGGCGAAGACCGCCGCCAGGCTGCCGCCCGCCGCCAGGATCGCCCCGACGACGATGGGCCCGAGGATGACGCCCGCCCGGTTCCACAGCCCGCCGAAGGCCGCACCCCGGGCGCGGTTGCGCGTTGGGTACAGCTCGGGGGAGTAGAGGTAGAGCGCGGCGTTGATCGCGAACACGAAGAAGGTGGTCCCGGACGCGAAGACCGCGACCTGCCCGCCAGAGACGGCCCCGCTCAGCGCGAGGGTCGCCAACGCCAGCGCCGCCCCCGCGAACCCGACGATCAGCGCCGGCCGGCGGCCGACCCGGTCGATCGTCAACGCCACCACCAACGTGCCGAGCAGACCGGTGACATTGCCGAGCAGCGTGTAGCGCAGCGCGGTGGTGAGGTCCAGGCCGAAACTCTTGGTGTAGAGGGACGGCAGCCAGGTGGCGATGCCGTAGTTGACGTAGTAGCCGACGAACCACAGGCCGGAGACGACCGCCGTGCGCCGCAGCGAGCGCCCGACGAACAACTCCCGCAGGCTGCCTGGCGCGCTCTCCTCGACCGTGGTCGTCGGCGCCGGCTCGGGCAGCGGTGCGCGGGTGGCCCGTGTCACCTCCAACTCGATGCGGTCCAGCGCGCGTTCGGCCTCCTCGATCCGGCCGCGCGCCAGCAACCAGCGCGGCGACTCGACGACGTGCCGGGGGAGTGCGGCGGCGAGCAGCACGGGGAGTGCGCCGGCCACGAACATCGCCCGCCAGCCGAGGTGCGGGACGACCCAGACGGCGACCAGGCTCGCGGCGGTAAGCCCGGCCGGGAAGATCATCTCGTAGAGGAGCACAAAGCGGCCGCGGCGGTCCGAGCGCGCGATCTCGCTGATGTAGGTGGCGGCGACCGGGACCACGCCGCCGATGCCCAGGCCCTGGACGAACCGGAAGAGCGCGAAGAGTTCGATGTTCCCGGCGAGGGCGACGGCCAGGCTGGCGAGCGCGGTGACCGCGACCCCGAGAGCCACGGTGCGCACCCGCCCGATCCGGTCGCCGAGCGAGCCGGCACCCAGCGCGCCGAGGAGCATGCCGACCGAGCCGGCGGTCACCGCGAGGGTGGCCGCTCCGGTCGTCAGATGCCAGTCCCGTTGCAGCACGGGGAGCGCGGAGGCGGCCATCAGTTGGTCGAACGCCTCGAAGAAGGTGACGGCGCCGATCAGGCAGCGGACCTTGACGTGCCAGCGGGACTGCGGCAGTCGTTCGAGCCTCGCGGCGATCGATCCCGCCGGTCCCACACCGGGCCGGCCGGCGACAGTCGTCATCGGGGTTCCTTCCGCGAGAGAGAAAGTTGCGGCGACAGTAGGGATAGTTGCCTAAGCGGTCAATGGTTAAGAGCAAAAGTATTTTTCGGTGCCGCGGGTCTTGCCCGATGGATGTTTAAGCCCTTAGCTTTCAAGCGCTCCGAGTGGCAAGGGCGCCGCGCCCAGGGCCCCGAGCCGCCCCATCCATCGACCGGTCCCGGAGGTCCGCCGTGCCCCGATTCTCCACCGACATCCTGATCGGAGGAGAGTGGCGCCCCGGCCAGGGTGCCCCGCTCGTGACCACGAACCCGGCCACCGGCCAGGCCCTCGCCACCCTCAACGCCGCCTGTCCGGCCGACGTGGACGAGGCCGCCCGCGCCGCTGCCCGCGCGGCAGCGGACCCCGCCTGGCGCGACCTGTTGCCTCATCAGCGTGCCCAAGTGCTCTCCCGCATAGCCGAGTTGGTGGAGGAGGCCGCGGGCGAGCTGGCCGCCGTCCAGACCGCCGACACCGGCAAGACCCTCGCCGAGACCAAGGCGCTCGCGCTCAGCGCCGCCGCGACCTTCCGCTACACCGCGGCCGCGTTGGAGACGGCCGAGGAGGCCCTCACCCCGTCGCGCGGCGCCTACGTCACGATGAGCCGCTACGAGCCGATCGGCGTGGTCGCGGCCATCAACCCCTGGAACTCGCCGGTTGCCAGCGATGCACAGAAGATCGCCCCCGCGCTCGCCGCCGGCAACGCCGTCCTCCTCAAACCCGCCGCGTGGACACCGCTCACCTCCCTCGCCCTCGGCCGGCTGATCACCCGCGCCCTGGACGAACGCGCCCTGCCCGCAGCCCTGTTGTCCGTCCTGCCCGGCAGCGGGCGGGTGGTCGGCGACGCGATCGCCACCCACCCTCTCGTCGGTCGCATCGGCTTCACCGGCGGCACCGAAACCGGCCGCGCCATCGCCGCCGTCGCCGCCCGCAAGCTGATCCCGGTCTCGCTCGAACTGGGCGGCAAGTCGCCGACCATCGTCCGCGCCGACGCCGACCTCCAACAGGCCCTGGCCGGCGTGCTGTTCGGGATCTTCTCGGCAACCGGTCAGTCCTGCATCGCCGGCTCCCGGCTGTTCGTGGCGCGCGAGATCTATGCGGAGTTCGTCGGCCAACTCGTGGAGCGGGCACGGGCGTTGCGCGTCGGACCCGGCACAGACCCGGACACCCAGGTCGGCCCGCTCGTCCACCATGCGCACCGGGACGCCGTCGCCGCGTACGTCGACCTCGCCCGCGCGCAGGGCGGCCGGGTCCGGTGCGGCGGCGCCGCGCCCGAGGGCGAGGCGTACCGCGACGGCGCCTACTACCTGCCCACCGTCATCGACGGCCTCCCCAACACCGCCCGGGCCTGCCAGGAGGAGATCTTCGGCCCCGTCCTGATCGCCCTGCCCTACGACGACGAGGACGACCTGGTCCGCCAGGCCAACGACTCGGTGTACGGCCTGGCGTGCGGCATCTGGACCCGCGACCACCGGGCCGCCTGGCGACTGGCGCACCGCATCGAGGCGGGCACCGTCTGGATCAACACCTACAAGCAGTTCAGCATCGCCACCCCCTTCGGCGGCATGAAGGACAGCGGCCTGGGCACCGAGAAGGGCCGCGACGCCATCCGCGCCTACCAACGGCAGAAGTCCCTGTACTGGAGCACCTCCGACGCCCCCCTGCCGTGGGCCGGCTGAGCCCCCGACCAGACACAGTCCGCAACACCCCGCCGTCACCCAGCCCCCGGAGACGCCCATGACCCCGCCGCCCATCGCCCGACTACGCGCCCTGCGCGCGGTCGAACTGCTCACCCCCGCCTTCGCCGAGGCCGCCGACTTCTACGCCCAGGCATGGGGGCTCACCGTCGTCGAGTCCGCCCCCGACGCCGTGTGGCTGCGCGGCACCGGCGAGGAGCACCACGCGCTCCAACTGACCCGCTCCCACCGCATCGGCCTCGGCCGGCTCGCCTTCGCCGTCGCCACCCCAGCCGAAGTCGACGAGGCCGCCCGCCGGCTGCACGCCCGCGGCATCACCCCCGTCACCCCACCCGGCCGCCTCGACCAGGTCGGCGGCGGCTACGGACTGCGCTTCACCGACCACGAGGGCCGGCTGGTCGAACTGACCGCCGAAACCTGGGCCGTTGCACCCCGTGGCCGTCAGGAGGCGGTCCCCGTCGGGGTCACTCACGCGGTGCTCAACACCACCGACATCGACGCCTCCGTCGCCTTCTACCGCGACGTGCTCGGCCTGCGGGTCTCCGACTGGTCCGAACACCAGATGGCCTTCCTGCGCTGCAACGCCGACCACCACTGCATCGCCTTCAACCAGGCGGACTGGGCCTCGCTCAACCACATCGCCTACGAGATGCCGTCGCTCGACCACTTCATGCGCGGCCTGGGCCGGCTCCGCCACCACGGCATCACCCCCCAATGGGGCCCCGGCAGGCACGGCCCGGGCAACAACACCTTCTCCTACTTCACCGACCCCTCCGGCCTGGTCTGCGAGTACACCTCCGAGGTCGCACAGGTGGTGGAGGACCGCTGGATCGCCAAGGTGTGGCGCCGCACCCCCGAACTTTCCGACCTGTGGGGCACCGCGGGCCCGCCCTCGCCGGAGATCCGCCGCCACATGGCCGGCACCCCCGACCCCGGACCGCTCGCCGCCCCCACCAAGGAGACCACCGCATGACCGCCGGCACCCACCGGACCCGCCGGATCGGACTGATCGGCTGGGGCGCCATCGGCCGCGTCGTCGGCACCGCCCTCGCCCAACACTCCCTACCCGGCGCCGAGTTGACCAGCATCGTCGACAACCACCCCCTCGGCGACAGTGCCCCGGCACCGCACGTCACCTTCGAGGAGGCCCTCCGACGCTGCGACCTGATCGTGGAGGCCGCCGGCCCGGGCGTCGTCCGCGAGTGGGGCGAGCGCGTCCTGCGCTCCGGTACCGACCTGCTGATCGCCTCCGCCGGCGCACTCACCGACGAGGACCTCGCCAAGCGCCTGCACGCCGCGGGCCCCGGCCGGTTGTACGTCACCGGCGGCGCCGTGGGCGGCCTCGACCTCCTCCAGGCCGCCCGCTCCCTCGGCCCGCTCCACGAGGTCCGATTGACCACCACCAAACTGCCCACCACCCTCGAACAGCCCTGGATGGACGAGGAGTTGCTGGCCCGGCTCCGCACCGCGACCGGACCGGTCGAGGTGATGACGGGCACCGCCCGCGACATCCCAGGCAAGTTCCCCCAGTCGACCAACGTCGCCGCCACCCTCGCGTTGACCGTCGGCGACCCGGACGGCGTACGCGTCACCATCGTGGCCGACCCCGCCGCCCACCACACCAGGCACGTCATCGAAGCCACCGGCACCCACGGGACGTACCGCTTCGACGTGGCCCACCGGCCCGACCCGCACACCCCCGCGACCAGTCAGATCGTGCCGCACGCCGTGCTGCGCAGCCTGGCCGCCCTCACCGGACGGACGGGGCAGATCCTGTGACCGCCGCCGTGCACCTCGTCGAGGCCGGCGACCGCGGCCCCCTGCTGCTGTGCCTGCACGGCATCGGCTCCTCCGCCGCCGCCTTCGCCCCCCAACTCGCCGCACTGCAACGACACGCCCGGCTCCTCGCCTGGGACGCCCCCGGATACGCCAAGTCCCCCGATCCCAAAGCCCCGTTCACCCTCGACGACTACGCCGACACCGCCGCCGACCTCCTCCGCGCACGGGGCCAAAGCGCCCATGTCCTCGGCGTGTCCTGGGGCGGAGTGATCGCGCTGCGACTCGCCGTCCGCCACCCCGCACTCGTCGCCTCCCTCATCGTCGCCGACTCCAGCGTCGGATCCGGAGCCGATCCGGCCAAGGCGGCCGCGATGCGCGCCCGGGCCGCCGAACTCGCCGAGCTCGGCCCCAGGACCTTCGCCCAACGCCGCGCCCCCCGCCTGCTCTCCGGCCAGGCACCCGCCGCCCTCGTCCAGCGCGTCACCGACACCATGGCCGACGCGATCCGGCTGCCCGGCTACGGCCATGCCGCCGCCTCGATGGCCACCGCCGACCTGCGCGCCGAACTCCCCGGGATCGCCGCGCCCGCCCTCGTCCTCTGCGGCGACCAGGACCGCATCACCGGCCCCGACGCCTCCCAGGCACTCGCCGGCGCCCTCCACAAGGCCGCCTACGTGATCGTCAAGGACGCCGGTCACCTGGCCAACCAGGAGCAACCCGCCCGCTTCAACGCCTGGGTGCTCTCCCACCTCAGCATCACCGACCACCTCCCCGCATAGGAGCCCACCATGCCGCTGACCACCACCGCCTACGACAACGGCGGCGACCTCGCCGCATACACCGACTCCCTCATCGCCACCAAGGACTCCCGCGAGCCCGACTGGCACACCCTCGCCTTCCAGACCAAGGCCGGCGACCAGTACCGCCGCGCACAGATCCGCTACGTCGGCTCCGGCGCCACCGGCAACCACGAGGGCGACCGGCGCATCCTGCCCTCCGGCGGCTTCACCTTCTCCAACATGCTGCTGCCGCCGGGCGCCGAGGGCCCCGAGCACACCCACCACGACGTCGAGGAAGCCTTCTTCGTCCTGGAGGGCCGGGTGCGGGTCGGCATCCACCGCGGCGAGGACGAGGTGGAGTACCGCACCCTCGGCTACCGAGACATGATCGTCGTCCCGGCGGGGGTGGCCCGCTCGCTGAAGAACGAGGGCGACACCGACGCCCTGTTCTGCGTCATCATCGGCACCCGCAAGCCCCAGGTGCCCACCTACCCCGAGCACTCGCCGATGCACGGAATCACCCGTGACTGAGCGGCCCCCGGCCGGCCAACGGACCGTCGTCGTCACCGGGGCGGGCCGTGGCCTGGGACTGGCCCTCGCCCGCCGCGCCGGCCGGGACGGCTTCCGGGTCGTCCTGGCCGAGTTGGCGGGGGAGCGGGGCCGGAGCGCCGAGGCGCGACTGCGCGCCGAGGGCATCGACGCCCACCACACCCACTGCGATGTCGCCGACCCGGAGTCGGTGGCACAACTAGCCCTCTTCGTACGGGAATTGGGCCCGCTCTACGGGCTGGTCAACAACGCGGCGCTCGCCAACGGCGTGGGCGGCAAGGAGTTCCACGCCCTCACCGTCGAGGAGTGGGACCGGCTGATGACGGTCAACGCGCGGGGCCCCTGGCTGGTCGCCAAGACCCTGCTGCCGCAACTCCTCGCCCACGGCGGCCCCGGCCGCATCATCAACCTCGCCTCCGACGCCGCCCTGTACGGCTCCCCACGCCTGGCCCACTACGTCGCCTCCAAGGGCGCCGTGCTCGCGCTGACCCGGGCCATGGCCCGCGAACTCGGCGACCGCGGCATCACCGTCAACGCCCTCGCCCCGGGCCTGACCGAGTGCGAGGCCACCGAGACCGTGCCCGCCGAACGGCACGCCCTCTATCGCACCCACCGCGCCATCTCCCGCCCCCAACAGCCCGACGACCTCACCGGCACCGTCGCCTTTCTGCTCGGCGAGGAGTCCCGCTACCTGACCGGACAGGTGATCGCCGTCAACGGCGGCTTCACCATGCACTAACGAAGGAGACCACCGGCATGGACCTGGGCCTCGCCGACCGCACCATCCTCGTCACCGGCGGCAGTTCGGGCGTCGGCCTGGCCACCGTCCGCGTCCTCCTCGACGAGGGCGCCAACGTCGCCGCCTGCGGCCGCGACGCCGAGCGGCTGGCCCGCGCGGCCGCGACCCTCGACCGCGACCGACTGCTGACCGGCGCGTGCGACGTGCGGGACGCCGACGCCGTCCGGGCGTTCACCGAGCGCGCCGCCGACACCTTCGGCGGCCTCGACGGACTCGTCAACAACGCCGGCCAGTCCCGCATGAAGAACCTGGACGAGTCCACCGCCGACGACTGGCGCGACGAACTGGAGCTCAAGTTCCACGGCGTCCTCAACCCCCTGCACGCCGCCCGCCCCCACCTGGCGGCATCCTCCGCACCCAGCATCGTCAACGTCAACGCCGTCCTCGCCAAACAGCCCGAACCCCGCCTGATCACCACCAGCGCCGCCCGAGCCGGCATTCTCAACCTCTCCAAGTCACTGGCCACCGCACTGGCCCCCGAAGGCATCCGGGTCAACTCCGTCTGCCTGGGCCTGATCGACACCGGCCAATGGACCCGCCGGCACGCCGCGGCCCACACCCCACAGACCTACCAGGACTGGCAGAGCCACCTCGCCACCGACCGCGGCATCGCGCTGGGCAGGCTCGGCCGCGCCGAGGAGGCCGCCTACGCCATCGTCACCCTCCTCTCGCCCCGCGCCTCCTACATCACCGGCACCAGCATCGACGTCTGCGGCGGCGTCGGCCGCTCCATCCTCTGAGGAGAGCCCCATGCGCTACCCCAACGGAGGCGATCTCCTCGTCGCCGTCCTACGAGAACTCGGCATCGACACCGTCTTCGGCATCGTCAGCGTGCACAACCTGCCGCTGGTTGAGGCCGTCGACCGCGCACTGCGCTTCGTCCCCGTACGCCACGAGGCGACCGCCGTCAACGCCGCCGACGCCCACGGACGCGCCCGCGGCACCATCGGCTGCGCCCTGACCTCCACCGGCACCGGCGCGGGCAACGCCGCCGGCTCGCTCATCGAAGCGCTCAGCGCCGGCACCGCCGTCCTGCACATCACCGGCCAGGTGGAGCGCCACCACCTCGGCAGCGGCCGCGGCGCCATGCACGAGACCAAGGACCAACTCGGCATGCTGGCCGCGGTCTCCACCCACGCCGCCACCGTGCCCTCCGCCGCCGACGCCGGCCGCACCCTGCGCGACGCCGCCCGCGCCGCACTGACCCCACCCCGCGGCCCCGCCAGCGTCGAATGGCCGATCGACCTCCAATACGCACCCCAGACCGACACCCCGGCCCCCTCCCCGACCTACCGACCACCCACCCCCACCCCGGACCAACTGGCCTCCGCAGGCGCCCTGTTGGCCTCCGCCCGCCGCCCCCTCATCTGGGCCGGCGGCGGCGCGACCCGCGCCCGCACCCCGCTCACCGACCTGTTGACCGCCACCGGCGCCGGACTGCTCACCTCCAACTCCGGCCGCGGAACCGTCCCCGAGGACCACCCGCACGTCATTGGCAACTTCGCCACCACCCCCGCGGCCCGCGCCCTGCTCGCCGACGCCGACGTGCTGCTGACCGTCGGCACCCACTTCCGCTCCAACGAAACCGCCGACTACGCGCTCGAACTCCCCGCCGCCCACGTGCAGATCGACCTCGACGCCGCCGCACTGGGCCGGGTCTACCCCACCTCACACCCCCTGCACGGCGACGCCACCGACACCCTCACCGCGCTGCTGCCGCACGCCACCCGGGCCGACCTCGCCTGGACCGACCGGATCACCACCGTCCGCACTGAGGTGCGGGCCGCACTGCACGACACCATCGGCCCCCAGGCAGCGATCTGCGACGCGCTGCGCGCCGCACTGCCGCGCAATGCCGTCGTCGCCCGCGACGTCACCATCCCGTCCAGCAGCTGGGGCAACCGCCTGCTGGAGCTCTACGACCCGCGCGACAACGTCTTCCCCCGCGGCGGCGGCATCGGCCAGGGCCTCGGCATGGGCATCGGCGCCGCCCTCGCCCGCCCCGAAACCCCCACCGTCGTCCTCGCCGGCGACGGCGGCCTCGCCGTCCACCTCGGCGAACTCCTCACCCTCGCCCAGGAATGCCCCCGACTCACCCTCCTCGTCTTCAACGACGGCGGCTACGGCGTCCTGCGGAACATGCAGGACGCCCACCGCGAGCGCCGCTCCGGCGTCGACCTCACCACCCCCGACTTCGCCCAACTCGCCGCCGCCTGTGGGTTGTCCTACCGACGGATAGCCACCGCAGCGGACGCCCGCCCCGCGCTCGACGCGGCGCTCGCGACGGACGGGCCGGTGCTCGTCGAGGTCGACCTGACGACACTGGGTCCGATGAAGAACCCGTTCACCCCACCCGTGAAGATCCCGGGACAGTGAGGAGCCGGCCGAGATGCCCCGACCACCATCCGAAATTCCCCGTCAGCCCTCCGAAACGGCCCAGCAGTCAACCGAGTTGGCCGAGGCGGCGCCGCTGCGCCTGACCGTCCACCGCATGACCTGGGAGGCCGACGGCGTCCTCTCACTCGAACTCGTCCACCCCGACCGCAAACCCCTCCCCGCCTGGACCCCCGGCGCCCACCTCGACATCGAGATCGACGGCCGGACCCGCCAGTACAGCCTCTGCGGCGACCCCCAGACCCCCACCACCTACCGCATCGGCGTGCTCAACGAACCCTCCTCACGCGGCGGTTCGCGCTACATCCACACCCAACTGCGCCCCGGCCACACCCTCACCGCCTCCACGCCGCGCAACCACTTCGCCCTGGAGGACGCCCCCGGCTACCTCTTCGTCGCCGGCGGCATCGGCATCACCCCCCTCCTCGCCATGGCCCGCGAGGCGGCCCGACGCGGCACCGACTGGCGTATGCTCTACGGCGGCCGCAGCCGCGCCTCGATGGCCTTCGCCGACGAACTCGCCGCCCTGGGAGGCGAGGTGACCCTCGTCCCGCACGACGAAGACGGACCCCTCGACCTCGACGCCGCCCTCGCCCCCCTGCCCGCCGACACCCTCGTCTACTGCTGCGGCCCCGAACCCCTCCTGGCCGCCATCGAAGCCAGGTGCCCCGCCGAGCGCCTGCGCCTGGAACGCTTCGCCCCGCGCCCCGCCCAACACGCCGGCCAGGACGCCGCGTTCGAGGTCGAGTGCCGCGCCTCCGGCCGCACCCTCACCGTCGACGCCGACACCTCGATCCTGCAAGCCGTCGAGGACGCCGGACTGGCCGTCAACAGCTCCTGCCGGGACGGCATTTGCGGCACCTGCGAGACCCGGGTGCTCGCCGGCACCCCCGACCACCGCGACTCCCTCCTCAGCGCAGCCGAACACGCCGCGAACGCCACCATGATGATCTGCGTCTCGCGCAGCGCGACCCCCCGCCTCGTCCTCGACCTGTGACCCCACCGCCGGAGGCCCCCATGACCACCCCCTGGCCCCACCTCGACCCCCACCAGTCCCGCACCCACGAACCCACCCCCTACGAACGCAGACTCGCCGCCACCCTGGAACAGGTCTTCACCCAGGACGGCCACGAACTCAACGACGTCATCGCCGGGTTGAACGCACGTCAGGTACCCGCACCCGACGGAACCCCGTGGACCGAAGAGTCCTTCCGCGCCGAGATGCACCGCCTGGGAGCCTGAGATGCCGCTGTCCACCACCGACACCGCCGCGCACATCTACGCCAACGGCCTGCGCAACCAATGGCACCCCGTCGCCCCCTCCGCCTCCCTCGCCCCCGGCGCCATGCGCAAGATCACCGCCCTCGGCGAACCGTGGCTGCTCTTCCGCCGCGCAGACGGCGCCCCCGCCCTGCTCGCCGACCGCTGCCCGCACCGCGGCGCCCCACTGTCTTTGGGCAAGCACCTCGGCGACCGCGTCGCCTGCTGGTACCACGGCGTCGAGGTCGAGACCGACGGCACCGTCTCGTCCGTTCCCGGCCTGCCCGGCTGCGCCCTCGAAGGCAAGAAGCTGGTCCCCTCGCTCCCGGTCCGCGAGGTCGCCGGCGCGATCCTCGCCTACTTCGGCGACGACCAACACCCCGAACCCGTCCCCCTCACCCTCCCCGAACCCCTCGACGACCCCGACATCGAACCGATCCTCTGCTACGCCGAGTGGAACGCCCCCTGGCGCTACGTCATGGAGAACCTCCTCGACCCCATGCACGGCGCGTTCCTGCACCGCGAGTCGCACACCATGTACGACGGCGACACCACCGCCAAGTTCCGCATCCGCGAGACCGACCGCGGCTACTTCTTCGAGAAGACCGACCAACGGGGCGTCAACTTCGACTGGGTCGAGCTGTGCCGCACCGGTGTCGACTGGGTGGACCTGACCATCCCGTACCCGCCCTCCGCCGGACCCGGCGGCCCCTTCGGCATCGTCGGCATGACCTGCCCGGTGGACGTTGAACGGACCGGCGTCTTCTTCTGGCGCTACCGCCGCGTCCAGGGCTGGCAGCGCGACACCTGGCGCTTCCTCTACAAGACCCTCATCGAGGAACGGCACTGGGAGGTCCTCGAACAGGACCGGACCATGCTCGAAGCCATGCCGACCGACGCCGACCAACACGAGAACCTCTACCAACACGACCTCGGCGTGGTCCGACTGCGCCGCCTGTACTGGGCCCAGGCCCAACAACAGGCCACCCCCGCCACACCCGAGTGACGCCAGGCACGTGCCGTCAGTCGGGCACGTCCTCGTCCGCCGCCAGGATCGAGTGCTCCAGCTTGCCCAACAGCCGCGCGAGCTGGCGGCACTCGGCCGGCGACATCCCGCCCAACATCCGCCGCTCGTTGTCCAGATGCTCGGCAAACACCTCGTCCACCACCGCCAGTCCCTCGTCGGTGAGACGTGAATAGACCACCCGACGGTCCTCCGCGTCCCGCTCCCGCACGATCAGCCCGTCCTTCTCCAGGCGGTCGATGCGCAAGGTGACCCCGGCGGACGACACCAGCCCCGAATCGGCGAGCTGGCCCGCGGTCAACCGGTACGGCCGCCCCGACCGCCGCAGCGCGGTCAACACATCGAAGCCGGCCACCGAGAGACCATGACGCTCGATCGACGCCGTGAGCCGGGTGCTGTACCGCAGGAACGAACGATGCAGCCTGGCCAGCACCTCCAACGGAGCGGTGTCCAACTCCGGGCGCTCCCGCGCCCAGTCCTCGATGACCTTCGCCACGGCATCCCCACCCGCCGTCGCCCTGCGCTGCGCCATCCCGTCCCCTCACACGACCACCGCACGCCACCGCCACCCGTCACACAGCCGCGCGCACATCCCTTACCCCTGAAAATCCTACTCCTGAGGGGACCCCGCCCCGCGGCCATGCCCACACCGCGGGGCGGGGGATTGCGCATCGCTCAGCCATCGCTCAGCCATCGCCTCCGAGCAGCCGACCGATGTCGTCCAACAGCTCACCCGGCACGCACACCGCCCACCGCTCGGCGGCCTCGGCGCTGAGCTCCCGCGTCCAACGCCAACTGTGACGCGCGGCGGCAAGCGTGTCCGGTGCCTGGGCGGGGGCGGTGGTGGCCGCGTAGCGCTCCCGGTCGGCGGCGGGCAGATCGCGCTCCAGCGCGCGACTGGGGGTGAGCCAGTGCGCGGTGCTGCCGCGCAGGAGCCGGCAGAGCTGCAACTGCTGGGGCGCGACGACGGTGTGCAACAGGGCGTGCGCCCGGGCCGTCTCACCACGGGCCAGGACGTGGGCGAGCATCAACGTCCAGTTGGCCAGCTCGTTGACGAGCTGCTGGGCCGTGGTGCGCGGCTCCGGCGGCCGGAACCGCGCCAACTGCCGGGCGGCCCGGGCCAGTCGGCCCGTGCGGTCCAACAGCACCGCGGCCTCCGGGTCGGGCAGGTGCACCATCCCCTGCCACGTGGGCACTTCATCGATCCCCGGCCCGGCCGCGGTCAGATGGAACTCGCCCCGCATCAGGTCGTCGAAGACGACGGCCAGGATGCCGTACATGTTGGTGTACGCCAGCTTGAGCGGCGCGAGTTGCCGCAGGAAGGCCGGGCCGTCGAAGTCGTCGACGTGGGCGTCCTGGACGTACAGATACGCCTCGATGTCGGAATGGGCATCGGCCTCGCCGAGGGTCCACGAGCCGTACAACAGAACGCCGTCGAGCAACGGTTCCGACTGGGCGAGCCGCCGCAACCGCGCGATGCGCTCGTCAAGGGCGGGACAGGCTGAGCGAAATGACATGGGTAACTGTCTCCTGAAGAAGCGCGCAGGCACGCCGAGTTGAAGCCCGGCACGCAGGCACTGAGCCAGTCACTGGCTGACTCACTCACCGCACCGGGCCGCTGACCGTGGTCCGCGGAACACCGCTCAACTCAGGAAACGCCCATGCCGCACATCGTAATCACCCCGAGGACGCCCGGCCCCTACCCCACCCCCATGGCCAAGAACTCATCGAACGTCCGCGGCTCCCGCCCCACGAGTTCCCGCACGACCGTCGTCACCTCGGCCATCCCGCCGGACGCCAACTCCGCGTAGAGCTCCAACAGATCCTCAACGAACCAGTCGGGCAGCCCTCTTGCGCGGAGTTCCGCGGCGGCTGCCTGGGCCGGCAGATCACGGAACGGCACCCCCAACTTCCCGGCGATCTCCCCATGCGTCAGGGCCTCCGGAC
The DNA here is from genome assembly GCF_042798755.1 of Streptomyces sp. NPDC057743. Classification (NCBI taxonomy): domain Bacteria; kingdom Bacillati; phylum Actinomycetota; class Actinomycetes; order Kitasatosporales; family Streptomycetaceae; genus Streptomyces; species Streptomyces sp. NPDC057743. The sequence goes on along the minus strand of NZ_JBHVJX010000003.1, from coordinate 101,841 downwards.
CTGTGAGGGCATACGTGGCGCTGCCCCTCGACGCGCCCGTCAACAGCACGGCGGCACAGGCCGCGACGTCGTACGCGTCGATGTACGCCACCCGACCCGTGCCGTACGGGCCCGCCACGGCGCCCCCGTGAGCAAAGCCGCCTTCGCCGGTGAAGAAGTTCTGCATATAGCCGGTGGGTTGCAGCATCGACCACCCCAACCCGGATGCCTTGAGGTGCTCCTCGATCTCCCAGTGCGCCCGCACGGACAGCTTGGCTCCCGGGCCGGGGCGCCACGCCGACACCTTCACCACGTGCGCGACGCCGGCGGCCCGCGCCAGGTCGATGGCGGTGGTCTGCTGCCGGACCATCGGCTGCTGCCCGGCGACGGGCAGCGCGCCACCGCTGTTCAGCAACAGCCGGTCAACGCCGCGTAGCGCGGCGGCCATTGATGCCGGGTCGTCGAAATCCCCGACGACGCACTCACAGCCCAACTCCCGCCCCTTGGCCGCGTTCCGCACCAGCGCGCGAAAGCGGGTGCCGGACTCGGCGAGCGCCCGCACGAGATGCCGACCGATGGTGCCGGTCGCGCCTGTTACGAGAATCATCCGTCCTCCCTTGGCCCCGAGGAGCCCAAGAAGCCGCCATGGCCCGCGGCTTGGGCCGCGGGCCATCGAGATTACCGGAGGTGCCCTCCAATTACTCGGCCTACGTCGGATCGCCACGTGGGGGAGGGGAGGGGCGGTGCGAGGCGAACCGGCCTACAACACCCGATCCGCGCGCGGCAGGCGTCGAACGAGATACGCCAGCCCCCAACACAGCGGCAGCGCGAGCACCGCGACCACCGCGAACTTGGCCACCGCCGGGGCGTGCAGCCAGCCGAAGGCGTGCCCGAGCGCCACGAGCACCGGCGCGTGCAGGACGTACACCGCGAAGGCGTGTTGGGAGAGGAACGCGGCCGATCGGCCCTGGCGGTTGAGGCGTTCACGAAACACCACGGTCAAGCCCAGGACGATGCCCACCGCGAACGCGGATTCCCAGGCGGCACCCGCCAGCGACTGCCAGCTTCCGTGACCGTTGAGCGTCCCGTCCTTCGCCGTGACGAGCACGGGGAGATAGGCGAGGGTCGCAACCGTCGCGACGACGAATCCCAGGCGGCCCGCCCGACGGGAGAGCGCCTGCGGCCAACCACGCCGGTAAGCGAGCACGCCGAGCACGAAGAAGCTGGCGTACTGCACCGCAAAGCTGGGCGTGGGCAGTCCGAGGAAGGGGATGGTCATGTCGTTCGGTACGAGGATGCGCCAGCCGTACGTGGCGAGGGCCAGGCCGACCGTGAAGAAGACGATCGTGCGCGGCCGGGGTGCCCGGGGCGTCGACCGGTCAACCGTCGGCGGGTCGATGGACGGCGATCGTCCGAAATCCGTTCCACCGGTGGGGTGTTGGAGGCGACGTGCGGCACGCCGGCGGATGGCCACGTACACCAGGGCGAACGCCAACAGCACCTCCACGAACCACATCGGGCCCGCGTCCCAGCTCGCGAGGTAGTAGATCCAGTAGGGGAGGGGGTCACCGCGCTGCGCGAAGACGTCCCGCAGGTGCAGATAGCCGCCGAAGTCCGTGATCGGGCGGATCAACAGCAGGAAGAGGAGCAGCGGTATGCCGAGCCGCTTGAGCCGGTCGCGGAGGAACGGCCGCGGGCCCTTGCGGTCGTACGACGCCGGGGTGAAGTACCCGGCGATCATGAAGAAGAAGCCCATGAAGAACGCCTGGTTGAGGGTGACGAAGGCGTCCAGGACGAGGCCGCTCCCGTCCGTGGCCGGCTCGGTGTAGTACCAGGCAGGGATGTTGCCGTAGGTGACGGCGACGTGGTGCAGCACCACCAGTGCCGTCAGCGCGATGCGCAGGTTGTCGACGTAAGAGAGGCGTGCTGGCCTGGGTGTTGCTGCCGTGTGTGCCTGGTCGGCGGGCGCCCTCGTGCGCCCGACGTCGTGTGTCATCGACATCTTCCCCCGTTCTGTTTTCTGTTCTGTGTGGTGCCTGCCGTGCCCTGTTCAGGCTTCGGCAGCGTGGTCCGTCTGACTGTCTGTCCGACCGTCCGCCCGGGTGGCGCGCCAGAAGAGGTCGATGAGCTCGTGGGCGTGCGCCATCAGGTCGTGCTCGGGGTGGGCGCTCCAGTACGCGAACATGTCGTCGATCCCGGCCTGAAGGGTGACGGCCATGACGCGGGCGTCGAACGCGCGGAGTTCACCGCGCTGTTGGCCCTCGCGGAAGACGTTCTCGACGTGGGTGTACAGCGGCTCGCTGGAGGTCACGCCGTACCGCAGTGCACCGGTCTCGGTGCGGGCGTGGGTGAAGATCTCGCCGAGCGCGGTGAGTTGGGGCCGGTGGTCGGCCATGTACATGGCGATCGAACCGATGTAGACGCGCAACCAGGCGTCCGTGCCGGTCTGCCCCGCGAGCCGGGCGGTGACGAACGCCCCGATCCCCTCGTAGACCTCCTCGACGGTCCGCTCGATCAACTCCTCCTTGCCGGCGAAGTGGTACGAGATCACGCCCTTGCTCACGCCGGCCCGCGCAGCGATCTGAGCCATCGAAGCCTTCGCGAACCCCCGTTCCGCAATGACTTCGATGGCGGCTTCGATGATCTGGGCCCGGCGCACCTTCTCGATGACCGAGCGTCCCCGTTCCGCCTTCCGGTCTTCCCCGTCGCCGGGTTGGCCGCTCGGATTATTTTCTGACCGCATGGCCAGAAATTTAGCCGCCCGGCCAACCGGTTGTCCAGTGGCCTTGAACACTCCCGGTGGCGGTCGGGCGCTGCTCCCCGAGGCGGTGGTCCAGCGGTCAGTCGAGCAACCAGTCGGCGAACCAGTCGGTCACCCAGTCAGATAGGCGGCGGATTGGCCGGGTTGAACGCGTAGAGTCGATCTAGGACCTAACCGGTAGTGGGGACAAGGGAGTTGATGGTCGTGCAACGATGCTGCGATGGTGACCTCTCTCCCTCCCGTCCCGGCACCCGTTGTTCCCGCAGGGCAGTTGGCCCGGCGTGCCCAACCGGTGCTCGGGCTGCCGTGCGGTCTGGAGTTGCGCCCCTGGCGCCTCTCCGACGCCGATGCCCTGGTGGCCGCCAGTCACGATCCGGCGATTCGCCAGTGGAACCGCCTTCTGGTGGAGACAACGGACCAGGCCCGCCGGCGCATCGAGGCCATGCACCGGCGCTGGCGGACGGAGCTCAGCGCGATCTGGGCGATCGCGCGGCCGGACGGCGAGGCCCTCGGGCTCATCGGGTGGGGCGACATCGACCTCAGGGCCGGCAGCGCCGAGATCTTCTACTGGATCCTGCCGGCAGCACGCGGTGGCGGCGTCGCGGTCGAAGCGACCGAACGCCTCACCCAATGGGCCTTGAACGACCTCGGCCTGCACCGCCTACGCCTGTGCCACTCGGTGGCCAACCCGGCCTCCTGCCGGGTTGCGGCCAAGGCCGGCTACGCCCTCGAAGGCACCATGCGCAGCGCACTGTTGCACGCGGACGGTTGGCACGACGAGCATCTGCACGCCCTCGTCCGGGGCGACGTGTGACCCCAACGCATCCGATCTGACCTGCGCAACCACTCCGCCGCGACGACCCCAGCCGAAGCCAGCGCAGGCGTGCGGCGGGGGTAGTTCTCGGGGGAGCGGGGAGTCCAGGCTGTATTCGGACACATTGTGGGGATGGTGTGACGATCCTCGTCATGCCATGGTCATGCGCTGGTTGATGCGCTAGCGCGCTCCGCGGTAGGGGGCCGCGCGAGGGTCGCTGCCCGCGACGGGCCACCGCTGGAAGCGGAGAAGTGATCGCCATGGGGTGTCGGGTGTCGGGCTGAACGTCGGCTTGTCACCGGCGAGTTGGCGATCTAGGCACCCTTTGGCACGGGCGGTCGAGGCCCTGGTCAGTTGCCCGAGCCGGCCCTCCGCGGAGCGCGGGTGGCTTCAGGTCGGGGACGTCATCCGGCGGGGTAGGCGCTTTTCCCGCGCCGAAGAGGGGCGTTCGGCCCCGGCGGTCGCGCGCACCCCACCCGGTCGGCGCTGCGCCGATGCTCATCTCCCCGTGCTGTTAAGCGAGTTCTCACTCTTTCCCTCCGGGCTGCGTGACCTTGGCGGTTTCGCATCGCGGATGGTTTTCCCGGGCTCGCGGATGTTGGCTGGTTTTCACGGCCTGCGTACAGCCGGTGGCCCAACGCTATTTCGCGACCGAATATCCTGATGGCCGGTCGGCGGGAGTGGATCGCGTTTCCCTGTCGTCGCCGTAAGCGGGGGTCGCTGTGGTCGCTCAGAAAGGCGGTTACGGTTCCATAAATCGGCGGTGAGGTACGTCACCGTAAACAGGAGGAACCCGATGGATGGGTGGGCCATCCGATGTGATCTCGGTTGGTAAAAATCCCGTTTACGGTGGTGACAATTGTCGGCTGGAACAAGCCACATGACATAGCATCACCGACGGAAGTAACCCGTGCGGTAAGGCATGTGAGGGCGGCCCGGAACGGGCCTAGCCATGCCTTCTGCCGCAGAAACACGTCAAGAACTGGTGCCGCACACCCCGCGGTTCCGGGTCTTCGGAATGCCGAAAAGCAGGAATGTTATGCCCGTTCAAACATTAACGGAACTCGTACGCTTCGTGCGTGCCAACTCCCTGTTCTACCGGGACCTTTACGCCGGGCTACCCGACCGCGTGAGCGAGATAACCGAGCTCCCGGTCGTTCCCCACGACGCATTTTGGCGAGCCAATACGCCACGCGACAACGGCCTTCTGACCGGGCCGCTCGACGAGGCGGTGGTCTTCAAGAGCGGCGGCACGACCGGCGCGCCGAAGTTCTCCGTCTATACCCGCGACGAATGGCGGGAATTCACCTCGGCGTTCGGCTCCGGACTGGTAGAAGCCGGATTGCGCCCCGGCCATCGGGTCGCCGACCTCTTCTACGCCGGCGAGCTCTACGCCAGCTTCACCTTCATCCTGGACTCCCTCCACCGGGCACCCGTCGCCAACGTGCGGCTGCCCATCGGCGGCGGCGCACCGCTCGCCTCCACCGTTCACACGCTGGAGGAATTCGACGTCGACGTCGTCGCCGGCACCACGACCACGCTCTGCGGCCTGGCCGACCACCTCGTGCGCGAGGGGCGCCAACTCCCCGGCGTGGAGCTGCTGTTCTTCGGTGGCGAGGGACTGTTCGAGGACCAACGGCCGCTGCTCCGCAGGGCGTTCCCGCGGGCTCAGGCCCGCTCCATCGGCTACGCCGGCGTCGACTCCGGGCTCCTGGGCCAGGCCGTCCCCGGCGCGGACCCCCGCGTGCACCGCACGTTCACGCCGCACACCCTCGTCGAGATCCTCGACGAGGACACCGGCGAACCCCTGACCCGCGAGGGTGTCCCGGGCCGCATCGTCGTCACCGACCTGCGGCGCCGTCTGATGCCCATCATCCGCTACCCCGTGGGCGACCGGGCCGAGTGGACCGATGTGGCCGCCGGGCTCTTCCGCGTCCTCGGCCGGGCCGAGGAGGGCGTGCGGATGGGCGCGGTGTCCCTCTACACGCAGGACGTGCACGACCTGGTGCGGGCCGCCGACCCGACCGGCCGGGTGATCGGCACCCAGCTCGTGGTGCGCCGCTGGGACGGCCGGGACGGACTGGTGCTGCGGCTGGCCGTCGACGGCGGGCCGCGCCTCAACGCGCCTGTCGCGGCCGGCAACAACGCCGAACCGAGCGAACTGGCGCACCTGGCCGCCGCCATCGCCAAGGAGATCGACGCGGCCCGCCCGATGTACGCCGACGAGGTCGACGCCGGGCGCATCCACCCGCTGGCGGTGGAATGGGTGCGGCACGACGAACTCGTCGTCAACGCGCGCACCGGCAAGCTGCTCCGGGTCATCGACGAACGGCCGCACTCATGAGCGCGACCCCGGCCCCGCGCCGGCTCCCGGTCGTCCTGCGCAACCGGGCCTTCGGCGCCGTCTGGGCCGCGCAGGTGCTCACCCAGGCCGCCGGCCGGATGTTCCAGGTGGGCGTGGTGTGGTGGATCGTCGGGCACGCCGCTGTCGGCACCGGCGACCGCGGTCTGGCCTCGGGGGCGTTCCTCGCGGTGAGCACGCTGCCCGCGGTGGCGCTCGCCCCGCTGGTGGCAGGCGTCATCGCCCGCTGCCCGCACCGCACCGTGATGGCAGTGGCGGCCGCCGTCGCCGGCCTGGTCGCGGCCGTCACCGCCGGGTGGACGTACCTCGCACCGCCACCGACCCTCGTCGCGTACGGCGCCGCGCTGTTGCTCGCCGGTTGCCAGGCACTCTTCGACCCGTGCCTGACCACCTCGGTGCCCGAACTCGTCGACGACGCCGACATCGAGGCCGCGACCGGCTTCGAACTGGCCACCCAGTCCCTGGCCGGACTGGCCGGCGGGCTGCTCGGACCGCTCGTGGTGGATGCCTGGGACCTGACCGGCATCGTCTCCGGATGCGCCGGCGCGTATCTCGCCGCCGCGGCGCTGGTGTTCCTCACCCGTTTTCCCCGCGCCGCCACGCCACCGGATGAGGCCGCGCCGTCCGACGGCGGGCCCGCATCGCGGACGCTCCGTCAGATCCTGGCCGAACACCCCTTCATCCGCCGGGTGTTGCTCTGCTTCGCCGCGGTGAACGTCTTCAGCACCGCCGTGTATGTTGTCATGCCCCTGTACTCCCGGGGCGTGCTGCACGCACAGGGATCCACGGTGGCCGCACTGGAAACCGCACTGGGCCTCGGCGCCCTCCTGGGCTCGTTCACCGGCGCCAAACTGCCCGGATCCCCGACCACCATCGGCGGGGCATGCCTGGCACTGATGGCCGTCGCCCTGGGAACCCCCGGGCTGCTCGCCGACCGTTCGGCGGCCGTGTGCGCCCTGGCCGTCGCCGGCTGGTGCGTGGGCGTCATCGGCGTGCGGTTCGTCGCACTGTTCCAACGACTGGTCCCGGCAGCGGACAAGCCCGGGTTCTTCGCCATGATGCAGGCCCTGCTCGGCGCGACCTTCCCGCTGTCCTCCCTGGTCTTCGGCGCCCTCGGCGACCACCTCTCGCCACAGACCCTGTGCCTGGTACAGGCCCTCGGACTGGTCCCGCTCGCCGCCGCGCTGTGGTGGCTGGGCCGGCGCACGGCACCACCGCAGGACGCCGTCGTTGAGGATGCCGTGGCCGCGCCGGCCCTGTCGGCCGTCACCAACACCACTCTGGGGGAGGCTTCATGACGACCCTTCACCCGGCGACGTCCCAGGACATCGCCGAACTCCGACAGCTCTACTTCGACGTCTACGGCCACGGTTACCCGGTGCCACTGGGCAGCGATCCGGCCGTGATGCACCGCCTGATCACCGACCCGCACTGCCACTGGCTCGTCGCGCGCACCGAGACCGGCGAACTGGCCGGCTCCGTCGTCGTCCAGACCGACCGCGGCAACCGCGTCGGCAAACTCGTCGGCCTGGCCGTACACCCGCGCCACCGCCAGGGCGGCCTGGCCGGCCGGCTGACCGGCGCGGTCACCGCCGACGCCCTCGGCACCGGCGCCATCGACTCGCTCTACACCACCGTCCGCATGGTCACCCAGGCACCCCAACGCGTCGTCGCCCGCAACGGATACCGGCCGCTGGGCCTGTTGCCCAACGCCGCCGACGTCTCCGGTTTCGAGACCCTGGCGCTGTTCGCCTGCTACGCGGAGGGCGTCCTGGGACTCCGGGAACAGGCGCCGGCCGTCCCCCAGGCACTGGTGCCACTGCTGCACGCGGCCGAGGAGAGCACCGGCGTCCCCTACGCCGCGGCGCACGCACCGGCTGTGGCGGACCAGGCCCCGACACCGTTCTCCCCGTCCGGTGGCCTGGCCACGGCCACGGCACCCACCGCGGTCCTGACCGCCCCCGCGGCCACCCGCACCCAGACACCCCTGGAAGTGATCACCGCCCCGGGATTCGTCCGCCGCCGCTTCCGCGAGCTCTTCCCCGACCCGGCCGGCGCCTACTCGCCGCTGCGCGCCCCGAACACGGTGCTCACCGCGCCGGACGGCGCGTTCGAGATCTACGCCGACCTCGACCCGGCGGCCAGCAGCTGCGCCCTGGTCGCGGTGCACCCGCACCCGTCGGCCGCCACCGGCGCCCTCAACTCGCTGATGGCCACGCTCAGTCGGGCCGGCGCCGACTACGTCGAGACGCTGGTGCCGCTGTCCGACACCGAGGGCCTGTGGGCGTTCCTGCACGCCGGGTTCGTCCCCAGCGCCTGCTACCCGGCCATGCGCCGGATCGGCGACCGGTTCCACGACTACGTCGTCCTCTCCCGCACCGACCGTCAGATCGACTTTCGGACCACAGCCGTCAGCCCGCTGATTCAGCCCTACCTGAGCGCGTACCTGACCGCCTGGGCCTCCACCTATCTGCCCCAGCACGAGGTTGCCCGATGAACACCCATCTCGCCCCCGTCGAGGTCCCCGACCCGACGACCCTGGCCCACGTCCAACAACTCTGCGACCTCCCGTCGCCCTACACCACCGGGCCCGAGGCCGACGCCCTGTTCGCCGCCGCGATGGCCGAGACCAACGCCTGGCACGCCGAGCGCTCCGACCTCTTCCGGTCCCTCCTCGCAGACACCCCGGAGACCCCGGCCCCGACTGTCGGCCCGCAGACCCGCACCCCGCTGCTGCACGCCAACTTCTTCAAGCGGCACGAGGTGCTCTCCATCCCGCGCGACGAGGTCTTCCTGCACCTGACCTCCTCGGGCACCACCGGGCAGAAGTCCCAGATGTTCTACGACCAGTGGACCATCCGCTCCGCCCAACGCATGGTCGCCCGCATCTTCGACCACTACGGATGGATCACCCCCGAACAACCCGTCAACTACCTGCTCTACAGCTACGAACCGGCCCCCCAACTCCGCGTCGGCACCTCCTTCACCGACAACTACCTGTGCGACTTCGCCCCGGCGCGCCACACCACCCACGCCCTGCGCCACACCGGCAGCAGCCACGAGTTCGACGTGCACGGCTGCATCGATGCGCTGCACCGCTACGCCGAGGAGGGACTGCCGGTGCGCATCCTCGGCTTCCCGGCGTTCCTGCACTTCACCCTGGAACGGATGCGCACTGCGGGCATCAAGCCCCTCCAACTCCCGCCCGGCTCCCTGGTGATCCTCGGCGGCGGCTGGAAGGGCCACGCCGACCGCAAGATCCCCAAGGGGGAGTTCTACGATGCGGTGACGCAGCAACTGGGCATCCCGGGGGAGCGGATCCGGGACACCTACGGCTCCGTTGAGCACTGCGTGCCGTACATCGAGTGCGACCACCACCGCCTGCACGTACCGGTCTGGTCCCGCGCCGCCATCCGCGACACCCGGACGTTGGAACCCCTGCCGTACGACCGGCCCGGCTACCTCCACCTGGTCTCCCCGTACATCACCTCCGTCCCGGCACAGAGCGTCGTGATGGGCGACCTGGCCTCCCTGCACCCCGGGGACGCCTGCGGCTGCGCCCTGGAAACCCCCTGGTTCACCATCCACGGCCGCGCCGGGGTGAGCCGCAACCGAAGCTGCGCGGTGGCCGCCGCGGAACTCCTGAAGGGAATGTCATGACCCGTCAACTCCACTACTGGCAGGGCTCGTTCATCGACGACGCCGACGCGGCCGAGCGGCTCGCCGAGCTGCCGGCCCTGGTCGAGGGCGTCCTGGCGGAGCCGCTGTCCACCGAGACGGTCCTGCTGGCCTGCGACACCGTCAGCCAGGCACTGCGGCAAACGGACGGCGACCTGCACGCCCGCCTCATGGACCAGCAGGCCGACGTCGCGGACGGACCCGACCGCGCGGAGGCCGCGGCCACCCTCGCCGAACTCGCCGACGCCCTCGCCCGCCCCGCCCTGGAGCGCAAACTCCGGCGCGAGCTCGGCGGCCCGCGCCCGGAACGGCTCACCAGGCCCGATGCCCGCGAGACCCGCTACGAGGCATGGGCGCCGGTGGGCCTGCTCGTCCACATCGCCCCGGGCAACGCCGCCGGGGTCGCCCCGCTGAGCGTCGTGGAGGGCCTGCTCACGGGCAATGTCAACGTCCTCAAGACCAGCAGCACGGACACCCCGCTCGCCCAGCACCTGCTCGCCGAGATCGCCGCCGCCGACCCCACCGGAGCCGTCGGCCGCCGGATCATCGCCCTGCGCTTCTCCTCCCGCCGTCAGGACCTGATGCGGTTGCTGTGCGCGCCCGCGGACGCGGTGGCCGTATGGGGCGGCGAGGACGCCGTGGCGGGCGTCGCGGCGCTCGTCCCTCCCGGGTGTCGGCTCGTCGAATGGGGCCACAAGATCTCGTTCGGCTATCTGACCCGCGATGCCTGGAAGGACCGGGCGGCCCTCGTCGCGCTGGCCGAGGATGTCTGCCGACTCGAACAACAGGCATGCTCCAGCCCGCAGGTGATCTACCTCGACACCGACCCGGAAGCCGACTGCGCCAGCCAACTCTTCGCCTTCGCCGAGGAGTTCGCCGCGGTCCTGGACGAGGTCTCGGCCAAGTACCCCGCTCCCCACAGTGATGACGCCGACCCCGCCGAGCAGGCCGAGCTCACCACCACCGAGCTGGTCGCCCGGGCCGAGCAACACCTCGGCCTGACCAAGGTCCTGACCGCGGACGACGGGAGCTGGCGGGTCCTCGCCGACACCCGCCCCGCCCTGACCGCCTCCCCGCTGCACCGCACCGTCTGGATCAAGCCGCTGCCCCGCCGGGACGCCGTGGCCACCCTGCGGCCCATGCGCCGCTACCTCCAGACCGCCGCGATCGGCGGCAACCGCGGCGACATCGCGCAGCTGTCCAGGACGCTGATCACCGCGGGCGTGGACCGGATCACCCCGCTCGGCGCCATGCTCGACGGCTACCACGGCGAACCCCACGACGGCGTCTACGCCCTCCAGCGCTACAGCCGCCGCGTCAGCGTCCAGGCCCCCGAGGTCGAGTTCACCACCACCCCGTGCCTGGACGACCTGATCGCCCCCGCCGCACTGCCCGCACCACCCACCGGCCCGCTCATGGACAAGGCGGCCGCCCAGGCCCAGATCCGCACTCTGGCACCGGAGCACGCCCAGCTCTACTTCCACAGCGGCGGCACCACCGGCGCCCCGGCGCTGTCCGTCTTCACCTGCGACGACTACGACACCCAGATGAGCGCCTCCGGAAACGGCCTGATCGCCGCGGGCTTCGACCCGGCCCACGACCGCGCCGCCAACCTCTTCTACTGCGGGGAGATGTACGGCAGCTTCATCAGCTTCTTCTCCATCCTGGAACGCCTCAACGCCACCCAGATCCCCATCGCCGCCGGACCCGACCACGAGGCGATAGCCAACGCCCTGGTCAACTACCGCGTGGACACCCTCTTCGGGATGCCCTCCTACCTGTGGCAGCTGTTCCACGCCCAGGGCGACCGGCTGCGCTCCTACGGCGGCATCCGCAAGGTCTTCTACGGCGGCGAACATTTCACCTCCGAGCAACGCCGCATCCTCACCGAGGAGTTCGGCGTCCAGGTCATCCGCTCCGCCGCCTACGGCAGCACCGACCTGGGCCCGCTCGGCTACCAGTGCGCCCACGCCCGGGGCACCGTCCACCACGTCCTGACCGACCTGCACACCCTGGAGATCCTCGACCCGCAACAGGACCGCCCGGCCCCCGCCGGACAGCCCGGCCGGCTGGTCTTCACCACCCGCACCCGGGCCGGCCAGCGCCTGGAGCGCTACCAGATCGGTGACTTGGGCCGGGCCGTCGACGGGGTCTGTCCCTGCGGCAGCCACACCCCGCGCATCGAACTCCTGGGACGGTACGGCGATGTGTTCCGCATGGGCACGTACCACTTCAACTACCGCCGCTTCACCCAGATCGCCGAGGAACACCTCGGCTACCGCGGCGAGTTGCAGCTCATCCTGACCTCCGAGGCCGACCGCGAACGGCTCACCGTCCGTCTGGACACCGCCTACGCACCGGACCTGGAAGCGGCCCGCGCCGCGCTGCTGGCCAACATCCCCGAACTCGGTTCGGCGGTCGGCCCGGAGGCGCTGCTCGACTGCACGGTGGAGACCGCCGCCACGTCCGCCTTCGAGCGCACCCCCACCAGCGGAAAGCTCCGCACCGTCATCGACCGCCGGACGACGGCCAGTTGATGAGGAGTTAACTCGTGTGTGGGGGTGGGGCCGGTGCTCCACCCCCGCACGGGTTTCCGCCCCCCTCATTCCCATACGCTTGACATAATACAACTGGCAGATAACGCTGGGGGCCTCCTCAGGAACCCCGGCCCGGGCCAACGCCGCGGCCGGCGGCACCTCCTTCCTCTTCGAACTGTGCCTGACCGCACCGGCGTTGGGTGGTCTGTTCGGCGCCTGCCACAGCCTCGACGTGCCGCTGGCGTTCGACACGCTGGGGAGCCCCAACGGTCGGGAACTCCTCGGCGACCCACCCACCCCCGAGGCCCGCGCGGTGTCACGGGAACTCCACCGGGCCTGGATACGCTTCGCCACCACCGGCGACCCCGGCTGGCCCGCGTACCACCCGGACCACCAGCTCACCCGCGTCCTGGACACCACCTCCACGACCGCCCGCTACCCCGAACAGGACTCCCACCACATCTGGGAGAACCGCCCCCCAACCCCCTTCGATCTCTTCTCGCAGTGGTCCCCGCAACGGCGATTGCCTGTCTGGAACGGACGGCCGCCCCGCCCTTCCCCTCGGCGCGCGCGACCGGGACGCAACTGGTGTGCTGGAATGCAGGGGCCCTCGCCCCCGCACCTGGGAGAGAACCGGATGAGTAGTGCATCACGGGACCTGATGATCGTCACCGCGGACGCGGTCTCCAGCCGCTCCCTGCCTCAAGGCAACCTCTCGCTCGCCCTCGCCGGCGGCGAGCTGATCGACCTCCTCACCGCCGGGGCGCTGACCGTCGACGGCGAACGCATCGTGCCCGGCTACCGCCCCACCATCGACGACCCGTTGCTGAACGAGGCCGCCATGGAACTGGTGCGCCAGGCACCGTACGAGACGATCAGTGACTGGCTGTGGCGCAGGGGAGACGGCCTGTACGCGACCTACCGGGCGCGCCTGGCAACGGAAGGGGTGCTCAGCCGGGAGCGTCGCCGCGGCCTCCACCTCAGGGCCGATCACTACGTACTCGCCGACACACCGGACCGGCGCGCGGCGGTGGACCGCCTGGCCTCCGGCGAGCCCGTCCTCACCGCCCTCGCCGCGGCCGTCGGGATCGCCGCTGACGGGGAGGCGGAGGAGGGCGACGGGCCCGCCCCGGACCCGTCCAACTTGCCGAGCGTGGACGACAACGGCGTGGACACCGTGCTCGCCGCGGTCCACGGCGCGCTGATGGAACTGGAGGCCCTGCGCCAACGCCGCGCCATCGAGCAGGCCGCCTTCGACAACATCTGGCGCGGCAACTGACACGGGGAGGCGGAGCCTGCTACCGGCGCATCGCCTCCTGCACCGCGCCCAGGCAGGCGGCGATGACCGGATCCTCGCGCGTCGTGGGACGCGTCAGCGCCAGGATGGTGCGGTGCATGCGCGGCGCGAGCGGCAGGGCGGCGAGCCCGGGCTGAGCGCGCGCGACATCGTCGGGCAGGAAGGCGATGCCGGCGCCGGTGGCGACGAGCGCGGCCAGCACGTGCAACCCCTCGAACTCCCAGCGTCGAGCGGGGTCGGCATCGACGGAGGCCAGGCGCAAGTCCCCAGCGGTACGGGAGAGTTGGCCGACCGGCGCGCACAGCCAGGTGTGACTGTGCACCGCCTCCCGCAGCCTGGCCGCGGAGATCGGGAGCGGGGCCCGGGTGAGGGGATGGTCCGCCGCGACGGCCAGTCCCACCTCCTCGCGCCGCAGGTGGTGCACCGCGAGGCCGTTGCTGTGGGTGGGTGGTTGAGCGGACCAGTCATCGATCACGGCGAGGTCGTACCGCCGGTCGATGACGGCCGCGGCGGCGGTGGTCGAACCCGTCTCGTGTGCGACCACGGCCAGTTCGCGGTGTTGACCCTGTAGCGCGGCCAGGTGCGGCGCCAGGACCGGAGCCAACGCGGGGATACAGCTGATGGACACCCGACCGCTGATGGTGCCGGCGCGGGCGTGCATCCGACTGTGCGCCGTCTCGACCGCGTCCAGGATGCCCGCGGCATGCTCGACCAGTTCGCGCCCGGCGTCCGTCAGGCTCGCGCTCTGGGCGGTGCGCTCGATGAGCGCGACGCCCACCTCCCGTTCCAGCGCGGCGAGTTGCTGGGAGACCGCCGAGGGGGAGTACCCCAGGTCGGCGGCGGTGGCGGTGATGGTGCCGCGGGTGGCGAACCGGTGCAGGATGTCCAGCCGTCGCAGATCGAGCATCAGCTTTCCTTACTCTCGCCCTCGCCATCTTGTGCTGTTGCCGATGCTAGGTGTTCGGGCACTCTGGGACGCACGGCATCGCAAGTCGCCACGGAACACCGGCGCGACCGGCCGCGCACGACGGGCTCAGCGACGACCTCGGCGGGACGCTGCGGTCGTCACCCGGTCGGCCAGTCGCGTGGAGGGCGCCGGCGGGGTGCAGGAGACTGGCCCCGCCGGTCGGTGCCCGGTCGACCTTTCAATCCCACGTCTCCGGCGCCCCGCCGGCAGACGCACAGGAGGTGGCATCCATGACCCTGCACTCCGCGACCCTGGCGATCGACGAGGAGGTGCGCGCCCGCCGGCAGGCCGGACAGGACGTCCTGCACCTCGGCTTCGGCGAGGCCGGCCTGCCGATCCCCACCGGACTGTCCCAGACACTCACCGACGCCCACCAACGCAACGGCTACGGCCCCGTGGCCGGTTCACCACAGGCCCGGACCGCCGCGGCCGGCTGGTTCACCCGCCGCGGCCTGCCCACCGAGCCGGACCAGATCCTGCTCGCCCCGGGGAGCAAGCCCCTGCTGTTCGCCCTGCTCGCCGCCCTCGACGGCGACGTCGTGCTGCCCCGTCCCTCGTGGGTCTCCTACGCGGCCCAGGCAACCGTCCTCGGGCGCCGCACCATCTGGGTCCCCACCCCGCGCGAGGCCGGCGGCATCCCCGACCCCGAACACCTCGCAACCGCCCTGCGACAAGGAGTTGAGCGCGGCGCCCGTCCCAGGGCTCTCATCCTCACCATCCCCGACAACCCCACCGGCACCGTCGCCCCCGCGGAACAGGTACGCGCCGTCTGCGCCCTCGCCGAGACCCACGGACTGACGGTCATCAGCGACGAGATCTACGCGGAACTGTGCCACCGCGGCACCGCCCCCAGCCCGGCCCACTACCTGCCGGAACGCACCGTCGTCAGCACCGGCCTGAGCAAGTCACTCGCCCTCGGTGGTTGGCGGATCGGCTACCTCCGCACCCCGCCGGGCGTCTGGGGCCGGCGCCTGCACCAGGAACTGATCGGAGTGGCCAGCGAGATCTGGTCCAGCCTGGCTGCACCCATGCAGTCCGTGGCCGCCCACGCCCTGGACGAACCGCCGGAGATCCGCGCGCACCTCACCGCCTCCCGCCACCTGCACGCCCGCATCGCCACCGCACTCCACGCCCGCCTCACCACCGCGGGCGCCCACTGCCGCCCCCCGCAGGCCGGCTTCTACCTCTACCCCGACTTCGCACCCCAACGCGAGGCCCTCCTCGCCCAAGACATCCACACGAGCGCCGAGTTGGCCACGCACCTGCTCCACCACCACGGCATCGCCGCGCTACCAGGCAGCGCCTTCGGCGACCCCGACACCACCCTGACCCTCCGCCTGGCCACCAGCCTGCTCTACGGCACCACCCCGCAGGACCGCCGCTCGGCCCTGGCCGCCGACGAACCGGAGCGCCTGCCGTGGATCGCCGCCGCCCTGGACCGCTTCAGCACCGAGCTGGACATGCTCACCCGGGGTCGCGCCGGCCGCGCCGCCTGACCCCCACCGGCCTGCCGTCGACCCCGGCCCCACCCCGGGGTCACGGCAGGCCCGTGCGCAATGCGCCTGCCATGACGAATGGTTGGGCAATTTGGCCCGCAAACCCGCCCACTGAGGGCTGTCCCGCTTTCCTGTAGCGAGCCTTACAGGGCTGCTTGGTAGGATTTACGGCTTGGGTGGCCTGTGGATCTGTGGCCCTTGAACGTTCGGGAGGGCCAGATGTCGGTGAGGTTCGCGTACCAGAACGTGGGTGCGCCGGATCTGTACCGGCGTGGCCTCCAGCCTGAGACGGCGCCTGTCGGAGTTCTGCTCGTGGACATTGAGGCCGACCTGGTCATCCGGGATGGCGACCGTGTGGTGTTTGCGGAGAAGCTGTTCCCCGTGGCTGAGCTGGCGCGCGCTCTGGTGGGCTGGCTTCACCGGTCGGACGGCGAGCGCGGTGACTTCGACTTCGACTCGATGTCCTACGCGGAACTGGGTGCGGTGCGGATCATGGGGTCGGCAGAGGGGTGGCGGGTCGGCTCCGTCTTCGAGCCGGGCACATGGACCTCGCCGGTCACTTGGGATGTTCTTGCAGCGGAGATCGGACAGTTCGTGGCTGCCGTCCGCGGGGATGTGCTGGGGATCGGCGTCGGGCCCGGCCTGATCCCCGACCTGTGAAGCATGGCCCAGCACTGCTCTGGCCAGGTGGATGATCTTCGCCATGTCTGGTGTGATCACGGCATCGGAACCGTCCTGGATAACGCCGTTCACCGGGCTGAGCCCGCGCTGCTTCAACAAGCTGGTCACCGCGTTGCGGCGCGAGGGGCCGACGAGGTACGGCGGGGACATCCCTGGGGTTTGTCGCTGCCGGATCGCGTGCTGCTGGTGGCAGCGTACTGGCGCACGAACCTGACGATGCGGCAGCTCGCCCCACTCTTCGGCATCTCCAAGTCCGCGACCGGACGGATTATCGAGCACCTTGGCCGCCGTCTGGTCCTGCGGCCCAGACGGCGCTTCGCCAAGGACGCCGTCCTGATCGTCGACGGCACCCTTGTGCCCACGCGCGACCACACCGTCGCTAAGCAGTCGAAGAACTACCGCTACTCCACCAACCACCAGGTCGTCATCGACGCCGACACCCGGCTCGTCGTCGCTGTCGGCCGACCGGTCCCCGGCAACCGCAACGACTGCAAGGCATGGGCACTGTCGGGTGCCAAGGACAGCGTCGGCAACACCACGGTCATTGCCGACGGCGGCTACCAAGGTACCGGCCTGGTCATCCCGCACCGCCGCGAGCGCGCCCAGAGTGAACTTCCGGCTTGGCAGGAAGAGCACAACCGATCGCACCGTCAAGTCCGCGCCCGCGTTGAGCACGCCTTCGCCCGGATGAAGAGCTGGAAGATCCTCCGCGACTGCCGTCTGAAGGGCGACGGCGTACATCACGCTATGAGCGGAATCGCCCGATTGCGCAACTTGGCCCTCGCCGGATAAGCGAACGGGCACACGAGACAACGGTGTTCGCGTCACTGAGAAGACCTTTGCGGGACAAACCTTAAACGCCACAAGCGCGAATTCTTCAGGTCGATGCATGGCGCTGCGCGCCACCGCTTCTCGCCGCACTCCGCAGTCATGGATTGCCCACCGTCCATGCCGCGTTGCGCCCATACACCCCCGTGACAGCACGCCGGTCGTTGCACACCGTTTCCCGCCACCGTAGGCACAACGGGGAAGTGTGAGGACGATCACCGTCGTGTCGATCCGGCGTCCGAAAATGGGCGCGTTCCGCTGGCGGTGAAGGCCGCAACGCAACGGGAAGTTGAACGCGCGTCAAGCGGCCCTGGTTTTCCGCCACTTCAGGGTTGGCTCGTTCATGGGAGCGTCTTGCTGCCCGCGCGACGGGCGACCTACGTTGGCTTCAGGCATCAAAGCGCAGGTAAAAAATGCGCGGCGATGCCGGCCGACGAATTCCCGGACGACCGCAGGGGAGAACCATGGAGACCGTCGCCGAAAAAGCCGATCCCGGCGTCACCCATCCCGATCGCCGGCAACCGCAGACCACCCCACGGATGCGCGCTGTACCAGGTCAACGCCTGTCCACGCTCCCGCAGTTGGCGGGCGCCGACGAGGCGCTGAAGCGTGACATCGCGGTGGTGAGTTCCGTACTCCCGTTCAAGGTGAATAACTACGTCATCGACGAACTCATCGACTGGTCGAACGTCCCCGACGACCCCATCTTCCGGATGACTTTCCCGCACCGCGACATGCTACCAAGCGATGATTTCGAACTCATCGCCAAACTGAAGGAAAGCAACGCCCCGCGGGCCGAACTCGCCGCCGCGGTCAATGAGGTACGCGCGAGGCTGAACCCCCACCCCGGCGACCAGCTTTCCTCCAACATTCCGGTCGCGGACGACGAACCGTTCCACGGACTCCAGCACAAATACCGCGAGACGGTACTGGTCTTTCCCGCCCAGGGACAGACCTGCCACTCGTACTGCGGATACTGCTTCCGCTGGGCCCAGTTCGTAGGGATTTCGGAACTGAAGCAGTCCGTCGACACCCCGGACCGCGCCCACCGCTACCTCCGCGCGCACCCTGAGGCATCGGACGTACTGATCACCGGCGGCGACTCGATGATCATGTCCACGGAGCGGCTGGTGCACTACATCGACCCGCTCCTCGGCCCCGACCTGGAGCACATCCGCAACATCCGGTTCGGCACCAAGGCGCTGTCCTACTGGCCCTACCGCTTCACCACGGACAAGGACAGCGACGACCTGCTCCGGATGTTCGAGCGCTGCGTCAAGGCCGGCCGACACGTCGCCGTCATGGCCCACTTCAGCCACGCACAGGAACTGGCCACCGACGCGGTACGCCAGGCCATCGCCCGCATCCAGTCGACCGGCGCCGTGGTCCGGGCCCAGGCACCCATCATCCGCTTCGTCAACGACTGGCCCGAGGCGTGGTCCGACATGTGGCGCACCATGGTGGGCATGGGAGTCGTGCCGTACTACATGTTCGTGGAACGCGACACCGGTGCCCGCGGCTACTTCGAGATCCCGCTCGCCCGCGCCCTGGAGGTCTACCAGACGGCGCTGCGGGGCGTCTCCGGACTGGAACGGACCGCGCGGGGCCCGGTGATGTCCGCCTCGCCGGGCAAGGTCTGCATCGACGGCACCGCCACCATCCAGGGCGAGCAGGTCTTCGTCTGCCGCTTCCTCCAGGCCCGCGACCCGCAACGGGTGGGTGTCCCATTCTTCGCCCGCTACGACGAACAGGCCACCTGGTACGACCACCTTCAGCCCGCATCCTTCGAGAACCGCCCCTGGTTCGCCACGAGTTGACGACCCGGCACCCGCCCGTCCGGCACGGGATCGTCCCACGTTGATGCCGGGGCCGCCTGCGGACGCTCCCGCACGGCGGCCCCGGCACCGCCCACCCGTCGCCGGCCGCCCGCGGCCACCTTCGCCACCACCACCTGCACATGCAACGCCAGACTGCACGCCAGCAACAGGGCAGGCACGGCACCCCACCGCGGCAAAGCCAACGTCAACACCACGAAGAACCCGGCGAACGCGAAAGAACCCTGCACCACCCCGCGCAGGAAGTGCACCGCACCGGCCCCGCCCTCGGCACGATGGGTGAACACCGCCATGATCGCCGCAATCACCTGGAGCGGAGCCAACAACCCGGCCAACCGGGGCCCCAGGGCGTCCGAGGCCCCCGTGATGGCCAACACCACGCCCGCCGCACACGCCATGCGCAGCGGCGCATCCCACCACGCGGACACGGACGTCGCCCGCGCGCCCCCCGCCGGCCACCAATGCAACATGACCGCCAAACAGACCGGAACCAGCACCACCTCGGCGAGAACGGGGATCCGCACCCACCAGAACACCACCGTACCCACGGCAAAAACGCCGAGCCCGGCCCCCAACGACACCCACCACCCGCACCTGCGCGCCGTCGCCGCATACGCCAGACAGAACGCGCACCCCGAGATCAACCCCAGCAACATCCCGGCCGAACTCCTGGCGGCGAAGTCGGGACCGTGCTCCACCGCCAGCACCACGACGATCGGCCCCGAGGTCAACGGCAGCCCGGCCAGGCGCCCACCGACCGCATGGCCCCAGCGCCTCTGCACGACCGTTGCGAGCAACACCAACAGCGGGGCCAACCCCACACGTAAGAGCATGATTTCCACGGCTGTGACCCTGCCACGCAAGTGCCTGCGTTTGGCGCGGTCTTTCGTGTCGTATGCCCGTTCCGTGCGCGGAAAGAGAACCAACACCCCGATGACACCGCCGATATCGCAACCACCCTCCCTGGACCCCACCGACCGGGCCCTGCTCCGCCTGCTCGCCGACGACGGCCGTGCCACCTACCAGGAACTCGCCCGCGCCGTACAACTCAGCCCCAACGCCGTCGCCGAACGCGTCCGACGCCTGCGGCGCTCCGGCCTGATCCGCGGCTACACCCTCGACATCGCCCCCGACGCCCTCGGCCAGGCACTGCGCGCCCTGACCAACATCAAACTGCGCGAGGGCGTCAGCCGCCGCCACTTCGAGGCCGGCCTGTCCGACCTCCCCCAGGTCATCGCCGCCGCCCACACCACCGGCGAATACGACTACGAACTCACCATCGGCTGCCGCGAACCCACCGAACTCGAAGAGATCGTCGACCGCCTGAAAGACCACCACGGCGTACGCGAGGTCAACAGCCGGATCATCCTCCGGGAGGTGCCGCTTGACCCCCTACGGATCCTGGAAGATCCCCCCAACCGACGAACGCCCCTTGGCGGCGGGGCAGTTGTCGGACCACCCGCTGACGCACGAGAGCCCACCCGCCGCCTCTCTCGCACCTGGTGAAGTCGGCGACGAACACGCCGCGGCGCGAGGAACGGGGTCGCATCTGCCCCTTTTTGATTGGACAGGCGACATATAGACCACATAAGTTCCGTACGCGCTCGGGCCGTCTCGGGAAGAGGCGGCCCGCTGTGCGTGCAAAAGCTGTGATTCAGAACTCGGGGGTTCGCCATGTCCCACACGATGCCTGCCGCATCACCGCCGCCTGGTTGGTCCGCGCCGCCTGGTCCGCCGGCCGTTCTCCGCTCGCCTGTCGGGCTCTCCAAGGCCGTGATGATTCTGCTCGGTGTCGTCATCGCCACCGACCTGTTCGCCCTGTGGCAGGGCGTGCACTTCTACCAGTTGATCGGCCGGCTCGTCGACGACGTCAACTCCGTGCGCCTGCAAGAGGTTGAGCGAGCGGACGCCTGGTACGTGGCTTCCGGGTATGCACAGACTGCGGCCCTGATCGCGACCGGGGTGGTCTTCATCGTGTGGTTCCACCGGACCAGGGTGAACGCCGAGGTCTTCGACCCCGACGACCACGCGAAGCACCGTGCCTGGGCGATCTGGGGCTGGATCGTCCCGGTGATCAACCTGTGGTTCCCCCGCCGGATCGCCGTCGATGCCTGGAACGCCAGCGCTGACCGCAACTCCCGTTCCACGGCGCTGCTGAACTGGTGGTGGGCGCTGTGGATCGTGAGCCTGTACTTCGGCCGCATGGCCTCCCGACAGTACGCCAGAGCCGAAGGGTTGCAGGAAATCAAGGGGGCGGTGGCCGTAGTCATGGCGAGCGAGGTCATCGACATCGCGGCTGCCGTCCTCGCCACCCTCTTCGTGCACCGCCTCACGCGCATGCAACACGAGAAGGCCCTGAGGGGGCCGACGCTCTGACGACGGCGGGCGACGCATGCTGCCGCCATCGGCGTTATGGCAGGTGAAGGCGTGCGCGGTCGCCTGGAGTGAACTTCCCTGCCAGTAAAGCTACTTGACCGAATCGTTATGGGCGTGGTCGGCTCCTTCGCTACGGTTCCTCCATGCCGCAACTGCCCTGCGCGGCTGAACCGGGAGAGGCATGCTCAACGACAATGACGTTCTGGCGGCAGTCCGACAACACATCATTGAGCGCGGCGACCCATCGCCGGTGGAACAGCCGTCTGCCGCAAAGATCAGGTGGCGTTCCCTGCTTGAGGGCGAGGTCCTGCGCTGCATAGAGACCCATCGGGAACAGGAACGGTTTCACCCCGGCCACATCGACCTTTCCGACCGACCGGAATACGACATCCTGCAGCAGCACCCTCTGGACGCGCCGCAGGAACTGGCCGCCGAGACAACGGTCACGATGGTCAAGCGCGGGACGGTCAAGGAAGAGACATGTCCGTGCGGCAACGGAAAGGTCGCCTGCCCGCGTTGCCAAGGCCGGGGCGCGGTGCAGTGCGATCCATCGGCCACCTGCACCGACTGCCCCGACACCGATCCCTGCCTGTGCTGCCACGGCACCCGCACCCGCAGCAAGGGACTGCCCGACGATCACGAGCAGGAGCGGAAGGACCGCACCACCTGCAAACTCTGTGGCGCGCTCGACGCGGCCTGTCCCACGTGTCGGGGTCGAGGGAAAGTCACCTGCTCGACGTGCCAAGGCCGCGGATCGTTCTCGTGCCCTGACTGTGACCGTGTGGGAACCGTGCCCCATGAGCGCTGCGCAGGCACCGGCCACACGGTGTCATGGATCGAGGGGACCATCAGGCGTCAACCACGGACCGAGGAGGTCAAGCGGTCCCATTCCGGTGTGTCGTTCGTGGCCCGGAAGCAGGCTCGCGACAACGGTAAGTGGGCGACGGCGTCGCTGATGAACCACGACGCCGTGCCCGACGACCTCGACGCCGAGTTCAAGAAGCTCCTGCGCCCGCATCTCAAGAGGCGCAAGGACGAAATCGCGCGCGAGGCCACCTTCCGCTACCTGCCGCTGGCCCGAGTCGAAGTGCCCCACCAGCCACACCGCATCTACTACGTATTCCCCGGCAAGACCCGCCTGGAGGTACTCCCGCTACCCTCGCCACAACGCACGTGGCGGATCGTCGGAGCGGTGCTGGCAGTTGCGCTGGTCGTGTACCTCATCGTTCACCTCGTCTCGTGAGGCCCCGCACGCAACTGCCTCTGGACCGTACTGCTCAGCCCCCGTGCCGGAATCGGCTTCGGTACTCCGTGGGTGTCGTGTTGAGTTTGCGGCGGAAGGCGCGGATGAGGGTGTCCGTGGTGTTGAAGCCGCAGGCGGTGGCGATGCGTTCGAGGGTGTCGTCGGTGGTTTCGAGCCGGTTGCGGGCGGCTTCGACGCGGGCCGCTTCGATGTAGGCGGTCGGGGTGGTGCCGAGTTCGGATTTGAACAGGCGGGTCAACTGGCGCTCGCTGAGGTGGAGTTGTTCGGCCAGGCGCGGGACGGTGAGGGGCTCGGCGAGGTGGTGGGCGATGTGCAGTCGCAGCTCGTCCATGCGTCGGGTGGTGGAGACGGGCTCGATCGGGACGCTGAACTGGCTTTGCCCGCTGGGGCGTTTGAGGTACATGACCAGTTGCCGGGCGACGCGCAGTGCCGTGGTCTCGCCGAAGTCCTCGGCGACCAGGGCGAGGGAGAGGTCGAGACAGGCGGTGACGCCCGCGCCGGTCCAGACATGGCCGTCGCGGATGAAGATCGGGTCGGCGTCGACGTCGACGGCGGGGTGGTCGGCGGCGAGCTGTTGGGCGGTGGACCAGTGGGTGGTGGCGCGTTTCCCGTCCAACAGCCCCGCGGCGGCGAGGAGATGTGCGCCGACGCAGACGGAGGCGACGCGTCGGGATCGCGCGGCGAGGGTGGCGACCCAGCGGACGATGCCGGGGTCGGTGAGGGCATGGACGCGACGGTCGGCGTCGACCTCGACGGAACCAGGCACCATCAGGGTGTCGATGTGTTGCGCGGCGGCCTCCGCGAAGGTGAGGTCGGGCAGCACCCGGACGCCGGCCGAGGTGGTGACCGGCGCCATGGTCTCGGCGGCCAGCGCGACGCGGTAGCCGGTGGCCTCGTCGGTCTCGCGTTGCAGCAGGGAGAAGACCTCCGGCGGGCCCGTGACGTCCAACAGGTCGACACCCTCGAAGAGTAGGACGACGAGGAATTGATTGACGGCGCGCACCGGGCCTCCCAGCGATGTCGGAATCTGCAAGTTACCTGACATTGCCGCCACGGGTGGGGGTTCATAGCGTGGGGGCATGGCAACCACGACTCTGCGAGAGCTCAGCGGATTTGATCAGACCCCGGCGAAGTTGGCCGGCGCGACCGTGATCCTGGTCGACTACCAGAACACCTACACGTGTGGGGTGTTGGAACTGGCCGGCTGGGAGGTGGCGTTGGAGCGCGCCGCGGATCTGCTGGCCCGTGCCAGGCAGGCGGGCGCGAAGGTGGTCCACGTCCTCCACGACGGTGGGGAAGGCACCCCGTACGACGTCCGGACGGAGGTCGGGCAGATCCATCCGAAAGTGGCGCCCGCGGAGGGCGAGCCGGTCGTGGTGAAGAAGGCACCGAACGCCTTCCTCGACACCGAGTTGGGGGAGCATGTCGACGCCGTGGGCAACGAGGACGTCATCATCGCCGGGTTCATGACCCACATGTGCGTGACGTTCACCGCGCAGGGTGCGTTCCTGCGCGGCAACCGGCCGACCGTCGTCGCGGATGCCTGCGCCACCCGCCCGCTCGGGCACGGCGCCCACGACGGCGAAGTGGCCGCCGAACAGCTTCACCACGGCGCGTTGGCGACGATCGGCGACCTCTACGGCGTCGTCGTCCCGTCCGTGGACGCGCTGGGCTGAAGCCGCCGGCAGGCCAGGCAGTCACGCGAGAGACGACGACGCGAGGCCGGTCGCCCTCCGGCTACGGCGCGGGAAGGATGCCGTGCAGGGGGGCGCCTCCGGCCGTTCCGGTCACCAACGCCGGGACGTGCGGGGCGAGGGCGTTCCAGGTGACGTCCACGCTGACGTCGGGGGCGGTGCCGGGGCCCGTGTCGGCGTTGCTGTCGGGGGTGATGCGCAGGTGTGCGGTGACGGCTCCGCTGGTGTGGTCCCAGGTGGCGGTGCCGTTGACGGTGGCGTCGGTCACCCACCGCACGTCGGTGAGAGCGAACTGTGCCTGGGGCGCGCCGGTGACGGTCCAGGTGCCGCCGCGCAGTCCGGTGTTGTGGCCATGGGTGAGGTAGCTGCTGCGGGCCAGCGCGTCACCCACGGCGGACGCGCCAACCGAGGCCAGACGCAAGGCTGGTGGGCGGGCACGGTTGCCGGGCGTGGGGGTGACGGGGTCGACGTCGGCGAGGCGGCTGGGGTAGTCGGCGAGGGTGGGAATGGCCGGAGTGTGCCTGGTGCAGGAGGTGTCGAGATGCCTCAGGTCGGCGGGGGTGCGGACGAACTGGCGGTAGAGGGACTGTCCGCAGGCTTCCGGGCCGGGGCGGGTGTGGTCGGTCATGGCGGTGATGTGGGTGAGGTTGGGGACGGTGATGAAGCGGGCGGACGGGCCGAGTTGGGCGGCGACGTGGCGGCCGCCGACGGCGGGGGTGAGCGAGTCGAGGTCGCCGCCGAGGACGAGGGCCGGCACGGTGCGGGGCAGCAGGGGCGGGCTGGTGGTGATGGGGATGTGGGCGCGCTGTGGGGCGGGCCAGTTGAGGCAGCCGTCGTAGGAGTTGGTGTAGGCGTTGACGGTGGTCCACTCGGCGGCGGTGAACGGGGCGAAGGTGGCGGCGGGTTGGGCGGCGATGCGGCGCTGGAGTTGGCGGGTGCGTTCGGCGGCGGGGCTGGCCATGTCGAAGAGTTGGGGGTAGTCGGTGCAGGCGGCGGCGAAGTACAGGGCGCTGGAGAAGTCGGGGGGTGCGGCGTTGGTGCCGTCGTGGGCGATGGTCTGTTCGGCCAGGCGGAGCAGCGGGGCGTCATCGCCCCTGGTGAGCAGCGCCTGTGTTGCGGCTTGGAGGCTGCGGTAGATGCCTGGGTCGGAGCCCGCGTCGTTGACGAGGTCGACGAGGGTGGTCACGGTGACCGTGACAGCGGTGGGTTCACCGTCCAGCCCTGTGGTGGTGCCGGCGAGCGGTGCGGTGCGCAGGCGCCTCGCCAGGGCGGAGACGAGCCGCCAGGCATCGGTGGACGCGCGGGCGGCGCACTGTGGCGAACGCCGGCAGGCGGTGGTGAAGGCGGCGCGGGCGGTGGTGGCGCCGCTGGCGTACCAGGGATCCAGCCCAAGGACTTCGTAGGTGGCGTCCAGGGTGAGCGTACGGAGCAGGGACGGGTGGCGCGTGGCGAAGACCTGGGCGAACCAGCTGCCGTAGGAGTCGCCGTAGAGGTCGACGTCGGAGAGGCCGAGCCGGGTGAGGACATCGGCGAGGTCCTGGGTGGCGTCGACGGTCCCGAAGAGTTCGGAGGCGTGGAGCCAACTGCCGTCGGGGCGCCGCCAGGTGTGGTCGAGCAGGTCGCCGCAGGCGCCGACGGTTCGGGCGAAGGCGGGCCCGGAGGGCTGGCCCGCGTAGTGCTCCAGGTCGGGGCAGGTCAGGGCCTGCGAGCGGCCCGTGCCGCGCAGGTCGAACAGCAGCACGTTGCGGGTGGCGAGCAGCGGCCCGAGCATCTTCAGATAGGACTCGCGGGAGTGGTGCGTGGCCCAGCCCGGGCCGCCGTCGACCACGACGACGGTGCCCTGGGGCTGCGCGGTGGCCGGCACCCACTCGAAGCCGATGTCGATCGTCGGGCTGTCGGGGGTCCGTCGGTCCAGCGGGAGCGCGGCGCTTCCGCACCAGCGGGTCGGGTCGTCCGCGCACGGCACGAGCTGGACCGAACCGAGCCGGAGCCCGGACCTCGCCCCACGGGCGACGGCGCGCGTCGCCGGAGCAATCACCGCGGTGAGGAGCACCAGGGCCGCCAGGAGGGCGACGGCCAGGAGACCGTGGTGGAGCCCTGCCCGGCGGACGACCGTGGAGCGCGGGCGGGGACAGTGGCTGGGAGCATCAGCAGCAACGGTCATGGCGATCCTCTGCGGCGGCCTCGGAACGGTACGAGCGGGTACTGCGCGTGGTGCCGGCGGTGGAGCACGTATTGCTGGCTCATGTATGCCCGGAGAAGCGAGGTCAACGCACGGGGGAGTCGGGGACCGGTCGTGAGGTCGGCGGAATGTTTACCGGGCGCCCTCCGGGTGTCGTCGATCGGCTCCGCCTGTCCCAAGTGGCCGTCTGTCAGGGATGGTTGGGTGAAACTGGCGCGAGCGGGGTAGCGCGGGCCAGTTTCACCCGCGTGCACGGACCTCACCGTGCGCGGCGCGTAGTCAGCCCTTCAGCCCTGTGGCACCAGTTGCCCGCGCTTCAACTGGAGGACCTCGTCGCAGGCGTGCGCGACCTCCTTCGAGTGCGTCACCACGATCACGCACTTGCCGTCGTCATGGGCCAACTTCCGGAAGACCGCGACGATTCCGGCGGCCGTCTCGTGGTCCAGGCTGCCCGTCGGCTCGTCGGCGAAGAGCACGTCGACCTCGCAGGCCAGTGCGCGGGCGATGGCCACGCGTTGCTGTTGGCCGCCGGAGAGTTGCAGGGTGCGTCGAGTGCGGTCGGCCGGCTCGATGCCGAGCAGTTCGAGGAGTTCGTGTGCCCGTTGCCGCTTGCGTACCCCCTTCACTCCGGTGATCTCCATGGCGGAGGTGATGTTCTGTACGGCGTTCATATAGGGGAGCAGGTTGAGGGACTGGAACACCGTGGCCGCGTGCTGGTTGCGGTAGGCACCCAGGCCGAGCTCCGCGATGTCGCGGCCGCGGAAGCGGACGCTGCCGGAGGTGGGCGAGTCCAGGCCGCTGGCCAGCGACAACAGGGTGGTCTTGCCGGAGCCCGAGGGGCCCACGATCGCGTACATGCGGCCGGCGTCGAAGGCGTACGAGACGGCGGAGAGGACGGTGCGGCGGCGGTTGCCGTTGCTGTAGGCGCGGCTCACGCCGGCGAGTTCGAGGGTGGGGGTGGTCACGTCAGTCGCCCTTCGTGAGGATGTCGCGCGGGTTCAGTCGCAGGACGCGGGCGCCCGGGACGCAGGTGGCCAGGGCCGCGATGGCCAGTCCGGTCGCGCCGACCTTGGCGACGTCGACGGGGCTGAGCCGGACGTCGATGGAGTCGATGGGCTTGGCGTCGGGTTGGTCCTTCTTGGCCGCCCCGGTGGGGTCGCTGGGGTCGGGCTGGTTGGCCTCGTCCGCGGCTGCCTGGTTGGCGGACGAGACCTCGCTGGCGAGGAGCCGGTCGCCGATGGTCTGGGAGAGGACTTGACTGCACGCGCCGGCGAGGCCGATCGCGAGCACCGCGCAGGCGACCACCTCGACGAGGTGTTGGCCGAGCAGCCTGGGCTTCTTCTCGCCGAGCGAGAGGAGAATCCCCAACTCCCCGCGACGCTCACGCAAGTTGGAGGCGACGATCAGGGCGAGGATGAGGGTGCCGGCCGCCGCGACCAACCACACCGTGACGGTGGCGAAGGCGGCGGTCTTGGTGATGGGGCCGACGAGGGTCCGGTACTGCTTGTCGTTGATCGACAGCGGGAAGAGCTCCGGATCGGCGCCCGCGGCCTCGGCGTCCTTCTTGAGGCGGTCCAGATCCTTGGGGTTGTTGAGGGTGAAGGTCGCCTGTTTGAGGACGCCGTCCTTTTCCGCGCCCTTGCCGAGGAGCGTGCTCGCGCCGTCCGGCGTGGCGTAGATCTGGTTGGCGGGATCCACCATCGCCGGAACGTAGCTGCCGGTGTCGGCGATATTGCTCCGGTAGATGCCGACGACCTTGAACGGGTATTCCCGTTCGTCGGCCTTCTGACCCGCTGCCGGCAGCTCACCCACCTTGAGTTTCGCCGTATCGCCGACCTTGAGCCCGTTCTCCTTGGCGAGGCGTTCCTCGATGACGATCTCGTCGCGCTTGCTGTGCGGCCCGATTCCGTGCCCGGACACCAACGTGGCGTCACCATTACGGAAGGTACCGACCGCATTGAGGTCGCGTATGCCGTCCACCTTGAACAGGTCGGTGCCGAGCGAGTCCTGGCCGCTGGGCGGTGGAACCGGCTGGTACAGCTTGGTGGACTTGGTGGGGAACGCGCCGCCGTCCGTCGTGTAGTTGCACTGGCTGACCACGGATGACGCGCAGATCTTGTCGACCAGCGAGCGGTGCAGATCGCCGTGGGAACCGATCGTTCCGCCCTGTTGCCCCTGGGGATCCGTGCCGTTGTTCTTGCCGGAATTGATCAGGGCGTTCACGTCGAGTTGCATGGTGGCCACGGCCCCCACGCTCTTCTTGGCCCGGTCGGCCGCGCGGGCCGCCGCCGACTGGATCAGAAACCCGGACAACACCAGGGTGCAGATCACGAAGAACAAGCCGACCAGCATCGCGGTCTTGCCCGGGTGGCCGATGAGCCGCCACCACGCCCGTTTGAAGAGATTCATGACCGCAACGCTAGGAAGCGCCCCTTGTGAGCCGCGTTTGCGAAAAACGGCATCCCGCGAACCCTCATATGCGATTCACATGCCGCATCTGATAGACGTGAGGGAAACAGCGGGAAAGGGCCGGAACCAGGTCCGGCCCTCCCGCCATTTTCACGGAATTCTCAGAAACGCGGAAGGTCCGGCGCGCATGCGGGTTTTGGTGGTCGAGGACGAGCAGTACATGGCGCGCGTCCTGGAACTCGGACTGCGCCGCGAATCCATCGCCGTCGACGTCGTGCACGACGGCAACACGGCGCTGCAACGGGTCGCCGTCTACGACTACGACGCGGTGGTGCTCGACCGCGACCTGCCCGAGGTCCACGGCGACGAGGTCTGCCGCCGCATCGTCGCCATGGGCCTGGACTGCCGCATCCTGATGCTCACCGCCGCTGGCCGACTCGGCGACAAGGTGGCGGGCCTCGGCCTGGGCGCGGACGACTACCTCGCCAAGCCCTTCGACTTCCCCGAACTCGTCGCGCGACTAAGGGCGTTGTACCGACGCAGCCCCATGGCGCACCCGCCCGTCCTGACCTGCGCCGACCTCAGCTTCGACACCCATCGCCGCCGCGTGACGCGAGCCGGCACCGAGATCCGCCTCACGCCCAAGGAACTGGCCGTCCTGGAACTGCTGATGCGCGCCGACGGCGGGGTCCTCAGCCCCGAATACCTGCTGGACAAGGCATGGGACGCGCACACCGACCCGCTCACCAACGCCGTACGCCTGGTGGTGCACACCCTGCGCAGGAAGCTCGGCGAACCCCGACTCGTGCACACCGCGATCAGCGCGGGCTACTACCTGGGGTCCGAGTGAGACTCCGCCGGGGACGCGGCCGGCCCCGCACGCTCAGCATCCACACCAGGCTCTTCCTCGGCTTCGGCGGGGCCCTGACGGCCTGCTCGGCCCTGATGGTCGCCATCATCTACGTCGGCATCCGCTACCTGCCCACCTACGACCTCACCACCCCCGTCAAGGCACCGCCCCCAACGCCCACATCGCCCGGCCCGACGCCAGGCACCCAGCCCCCCAAGACCTTGCACAAAGGCCAGCCACTCGACACGTCCGGACTGATCCGCGACAAGGAGGACGTCTGGTCGACGGTCCTCCTGGTCTCCATCGGTGGGGTGCTCCTCGTCCTGGCGGTCGGCCTCGGCGCGGGGTGGATCGTCTCGCGGCGGCTGCTCGCACCCCTGCACACCATCAACCGCGCCGCGGCCAAGGCCAGCGAAGGCGATCTGTCGTACCGCATCAACGCCCAAGGCCCCGCCGATGAGTTGAAGCAGCTGGCCGACACCTTCGACACCACTCTGGGCCGCCTGGAGGAGTCCTTCGCCGCCCATCGACGGTTCGCCGCCAACGCCTCGCACGAACTGCTCACCCCCCTCGCCACGACCCGGGCGATCCTCCAGATGGCAGGCGCCGACCCGTCGCGGGAAGAGTTGGCCGAACTGGTACCCATGCTGCGGGAGACCAACGAGCGCAACATCCGCGTGGTGCAGGAACTGCTCCAACTCGCGGTGGCGGACCAGGCGATCGATGACGCCGAACCGGTCGACCTGGCCGAACTTGCCGAAGGGGTCGTCAACGCCACGGCCGCCGAGCAGACGGAGGAGGCGGCCAGGGTCTCCGTCACCTTCGCCGCCGCCACAACCGCCACCGCCGCGGCTGCCTGCCACGTCCAAGGCAGCGCCACCCTGCTCCGACAACTCGTCATCAACCTCGTCGACAACGCCCGCACCCACAACGTGCCCGGCGGCACGGTACAGGTACGGGTCGACAACCACGACGACCAGGTCGTTCTGGAGGTCGCCAACACCGGGCCGGCAGTGGCCCCGGAGGTGGTGGGCCGCCTGTTCGAACCCTTCTACCGGGCCAACCCCCGCGTGGCCAGCGACCGTACCGGACACGGACTGGGCCTGGCGATCGTGCGCTCCATCGCGCACGGCCACCACGGCACCGTGACGGCCCGGGCACAGCCAACCGGCGGGCTGCTCGTACGGGTCACCCTGCCGGCAAGGCCGAGCAGTAAGGAGTAACCGGGGCGGCGTGAGTTTTTGGCTCGGGACTGTGGGGGGCTGGCTAGAGGACGCGGCGGCCGTGCAGGGCGAGGGTGATGGTGTGGGGGAGCCCGGGCAGCTGGATGGCGCTCAGTCGCCAGTCGCGCGGGGTGGTGTTCTCCGCCAGCCGGTGCAGACCGAGTTGGGGATGGAGAGTGATCTCGACATCGACCAGGGCGCGCAACAACGGCCATCCGATGGCCTTCGCCACGGCCTCCTTCGCGGTCCACAGTCTCAGGAACGCGGCACGTTGGATGGGGGCGGGTTGGCCGGTGAGGAAGGAGCGTTCGCGGGAGGACAGCGCGTGGCGCAGGAGGGCGGGGTCGGGCGGGCCGGACAGCATCTCGATGTCGACTCCGATGTCGAGTCCGGTGTCGGCGGTGAAGCCGGCGAGGGCGATGAACGCGCAGTGTGCGGCGGTGAGTTGGAGCGGGGGCAGACCGTCGACGGGGAGCGGGGTCGGGTTGCCGCGGTCGTCTTGGTCGATGGTGACGTGGGAGGTTGGGAGGTGGTAGCGGGTGGCGATCGCGTCGCGGAGGAGTGTTCGCCCCCGGCCGGGCGAGAGGGTGTTGGTTCGGCGCCACCAGATCTCCACCGGCCCCGGGACGGAGGCGAGTTGACGGGGTGGGGGCTCAGGCCGGTGTGGTGGCGTCATGGGAGGGCGCGGGCAGATGGGCCAGGGGCGTCCCCCGCATGCCGGTGATCTGTGCCACCACCCTCCCGTCGGGGGCCAGGGCGGTGCTGGTGCCGTTCGTGAAGGAGTGATGCAGTTGGATGCCGGTGGGGTAGCGGGCCAGGAGGGTGCGGTCGTCGCCGGGTTCGGACAGGATGATCCGCTCGATGTGCCGGGGTACGGCGACGGGTTGCCGTCCGGTCGGGTCCGGTCGCAGTGCGGGGAGGCGCGCCAGGCTGTCGAGGAGCGCCGAGGGGGTGAGCAGTCGGGGAAGTGTTGTCAGACGCTCGGGGCCGGGCAGCCAACGGGCCTGACAGCAGGTTGAGTTGGTGCGGCACTGGTCGGTGGCACGGAACGGCCCGGTCAGCAGTACCGGGGAGGCGGTCTGGTAGTAAGGGTCGCTCACCTGCCTGTCTGTGCTGAGGGAGTCACCGGTCCCGGTCGGCTCCGGTGGGAGGGGCGGCCCGCCGAGGTGGACGGTGGCCTCGAAGTGGGGGCGGTGCCTGGCCAGGATCTGTCCGGTGGGGGCGATGGTGTCGGAGGTGATGGTCACCGTGACCGACGGCTGTCGTTCCGGCCCACGGCGGCGCGCGGCGATGGCGAATGTTGCGGGTTTGCCGTCGGTGCGGGCGCGTACCCAACGGGTGAACGTGAGGTCGTCGATGCTGCGCACCGGAAGGCCGGGCGCCAGGTGGCGGGCGGCTTGAACGGCGAGGTCGGCGAGCATCACCCCGGGTACGGTCGGCCGGCCGTCCACGAGGTGGTCGCGCAGGAACGGGTGGGTGTCGAGACCCAGCGTGAGGACCCACGATGCCTGGTCGGTGGCCTCGTTGACCGGCGTGCCGAGCAGCCCGGGCGACGGCTCCTGGAGCGTCGACGGAGGGCTGTCTGCGAGCGCCGACGCAGGGCTGTCCGTGGGAGTGCGCAGGCCCGGGAAGTGCCGGTCGAAGGAGGCGTATTCGGCCTCACCGATGAACGTGACCAGTCGACTGCGGCATCCGGGCCGGCGGCGGAGTTCGGTGAGGAAGTGGGTGACGCCCTCGGCGGTGGTCATGCGCGACAGGCGGGCGGTGCGGGCGGTGTAGGACTGGACGACGGCCCCGGAGCCGAGACCGGTCTCGTCCCAGATCGTCCAGGCGATCGTGAACTCCCCCTCGGGCCCGGCGTGCGCGGCAGCGGACAGGAAGTCGTTCGCCGGGGAGTAGTCGCTCTCCCCAGGCAGTCCGGCCACGCCCGTCACGGAGCCGAAGTTGCACCACAGGCGGGGCGTCAGCCCGCCGGTGAACGCCGCGCGCAGATGGTGGTAGCCGCGCAGCTTCACGTCGCGGACCCGGCGCATGCCGTGCAGGGTCTTGCGGGAGAGGTCGCCGGGGTGGTGCAACCCGGCACCGTTGACCAGCAGATCGACCCTGCCCTCCGCCGCGCGCACGGCCTCGGCCACGGCCTGGACGGCGACCGGATCGGTCACGTCGCAGGTGTGGAAACGGGCCTGCTGCTCGCCGCACAGCTCGCGCAGAGCGCGCAGCGTCCGCGCGGACTCGCGGGCGTGCAGCAGCCGGTCGAACGAGGCGTTGATCTCCCGCACCGGACGCGTGCCGTTCTTCGCGCGCTCGGCGGCGATGAACTCCGCCCGTGCCTGCGGTAGTTCCTCCTGTGCAGCGCTCAGCAACTCCTCCGGAACGTCCGCCAGGGTGCTGGAACCCACCAGATGGATGCGCAGCGGCATCTGCCGGGCCAGCCCCAGCAGACAGGCAGCGGTGATGCCCCGCGCGCCGCCCGTCGCCACCACGACGTCCCCGGGCGCCAGGGGCCAGGCATGCGGCGGGGCGGGTTCGTCGCGGACGAGGCGCGCTACGTACCGCGTGCCGTTGTGCTGGTGGGCAACGGGCAACCCGTCGGCGGGCCGGGCGAGTTCGTCGTCCAGTGCCCGCAGCGCCGTGCGGGCACTGTCGATATCGGTGACCAGTGCCCGTGCCGTGCAGCCGGTCAGTTCCCAGGCGAGGGACTTGATGAACCCGGTGAACAGGTGGGCGTGCGGCACCGGATGCTGGTCGGGGAAGGGCGACAGGACCGCGGCGGCGACCGTGCCGTCCCGCACCAGCTGATCGCGGAGCTGGTGTACGGCCCAGAAGCCCGCTTCCTGTACCGCCAACAGCCCATCGGCCGGCGGGAGCGGCCAGGCAGGGGCGTCATGGAGCCGGGCGATGATGCGCACGTGGCGGAAGCCCTGCGGCGCTTCGGCGAGCGCCTGGTCGACGGCGTGTGCGGGATCGGTCGTGGGGCCGACGGCGAGCAGGTGACTGTGCGCACTGGCCTGGATGAGGGGGCGCAGCGCGTCGGCCTGCGCCGGGTCGGTGATGACGAGGGTGTGCGCCGGTGGTGCTGCCTGCGCGGCCGAGACGGCATCGGTGGGGTGCCAGGCCAGGGTGTGCCGCCAGGTCAGCGGGGTGACTGTGGTGGGCGACGGGGCGGCTTGGGATCCATCGGTGTCGTTGCTGAGGTGGCGCAGCACATGGACGAGGTCGTCGGCACCGAGGTAGCTCCAACCGCGCGCCGGCCGGGCCTGCGCGGGCAGCGTCCGCAACAGGGCGTCGAGCTCGGCGCGGATGGGCCAGTTCCGGGCGCGGGCGATCGAGGCCCGCGTCAGCACCAACGCAAAGGCGCCTTCCGCCGGTTGTACTTCGGCGGGAAGGCGGTGGAGGCGGGCGAACAACGGGCCGCTGGTACCGTTGACGCCCAGCACCACGGCCAGATCGAGGTCACCGCGCCGCAGATGCCCGGCGGCGGCACGCAGCGCGCTCCGCCCCGATTCCGGGCCGGCGTCGAGCGTCATGGCCAAGCCGTGCAGATCATGCAGCGAGGCGACGCGGGCGGGAATGACGCTGGGCATCAGTCCGGCCAGCGTGTCCTCGCCCGACGGCTCTGTCGCGCGCAGCACACCGTCGAGCCACGTCCGGGTGGCCTTCGCCAACCCCCGGCCGCCGGGGACGTGTTCCTCGGCATGACGGGCGAACTCGGCGAGCGAGCTGGCGTAGCAACGCACGGTAACGCCCGGCGAGTTGGCGGGAACGCCGGTGTGCGCGGCGAAGACCCCGGTGGTTTCCTCCAGGCCCTCCCACCAGGGTGCCCGGCGGTCCTCGTTCAGTCGGGCGACCGCTTGCAACGCCATGAGCTGGGCGCGGTCGATCGCCGCGGCCGTACGGGGCGGCATCCGCACCTCGGTGAGGGACGGAGAGGGGTAGTTCGGGCCGAACGACCGGCTGGTGGCGGGTGGTTGACCGTCGGCCAGGCGGCGGGCGAGATCTGCGCGGGTGGGTTTGCCAGGCAGGTGCGCGGACCAGGCCACGGCCACCACCGGGTCGTTCTCGACCGCGTCGCGCAGTGACGCGGGTGCCACCTCACCGACTCCAGGGGCATCCTGGAGCAGAAGATGACCGTTGGTGCCTCCGAACCCGAACGACGACACCCCGACGAGGCGCGGCCGATCACCGGGCCGGGGCCAGGCAACCGGCGCGGTCGGCACGCGCAACGCCGCGGCCCCGTCCGGCGCGGTGTAGGGAACCTGCGGTGGAATGGTCGAGTGCTCCATCGCCTTCAGGGCATGGATCACCGACAGCACTCCGGCGGCCCAACCGGTATGGCCCACCACGGACTTGTTCGACGTGCACCACGCCGTCGGCAACTGATCTGCCAGGACCCCGCGTTCGACCTCATCACCGACTGGCGTGCCGGTGGCGTGCGCCACCACCCAGTCCACGTCCTGCGGCGCGACCCCGTTGACCGCACGTGCCCGCTCAAGGGCACGGCGCTGACCGGTGGCGTTCGGGGCGTGCACCGCCCGCCCACGACCGTCGCAGGCCGCGCCGAACCCGGCCAGCACGGCCAGAATCCGGTCGCCGTCGGCGCGCGCCCGGTCGAGGCGTTTGAGGGCGACGAACCCCACGCCATCGGAGAACACCACCCCGTCCGCGCGTGCGTCCAGTGCCCGCACCGTGCCCGCTCGGCTCAGGCCACGCAACTGCGCGAAGAGCACGTCGTAGCGGGGGCCCAGGGAGAACGCCCCGCCGCACAGGGCGACTTCGCAGGTACCGTCCAGCAGCGCGCGGGCCCCGGCGTCGATGGCGTACAACGACGAGGAGCAGGCCGTGTCGATCACCTCAACCGGCGTCCCGGGGGAGAGCAACCGGTCCACCGCGGCGCGCACGGCAGCCAGCGGAAGATGCTCCGCCAGGGTGCCGGCATGCGGATAGTGGTCGTGCAGACGGGCCCGCGCGTCGTCGCCGCTGCCCGTCCAGTGCGCGGCGATCGCCTCGGCGGCGGTCTCGACGAGGAGGCTCTCCTCCACGTGCTGACTGCCCTCGTTCCAGGCACCGACGAAGCACGCCGCCCGCGCCCCGCCGGCGGTCAGTGCGGGTGCCTGGCATTGGGTCAGCGCGGTGTGCGTCCAGTCGGTGAGGAAGTCCGTGCCCTCGGCACCGCGCGGCCGGGCGTACCCGGCAACCCGGCCGTAGGTACGGTCCGCGGCCGGATCGGCGCGGTGGAAGTCGCCCAGGCGGAACCGCGCGCCGGGCTCGCTGAACTGCGGTACCCCTTCGGCCAGGCGCCGCCACAACATCTCCGGATCGTCCACGCCGGGCCCGACCAG
Source organism: Streptomyces sp. NPDC057743 (assembly GCF_042798755.1). Taxonomy (NCBI): domain Bacteria; kingdom Bacillati; phylum Actinomycetota; class Actinomycetes; order Kitasatosporales; family Streptomycetaceae; genus Streptomyces; species Streptomyces sp. NPDC057743. The sequence goes on along the minus strand of NZ_JBHVJX010000003.1, from coordinate 65,269 downwards.
GCCCATGCCGACTACCGCCACCGTGTGGGGGGCCGGTGGTGCCGACGGTGGGATCGCAGTGGAACGCGGCGCGGGCTCGCTGGCTGGTGACCGAGCCCGGAGGCCGGCGGTCGATGCGGGCTCGGCGGGCGGCGAGGGCTCGACGACCGGGGGAGCGGCGGCGGGGTGCGGGGTGAGCATCGCCCGCCCGGTGGACAGACCGCCGTCGGCCAACAGACACTGCCCAGACACCCAACCGGCGTCCTCCGAGGCCAAGAACGCGACCAGGCGGGCCAGTTCGTCCTCGCCGCCCACCCGACCCAACGGAGCCGCCGCCGAACACGTCGCGGCCAACTCCGTCGCCCCTGGGAAGAGCCCGGCGGTGGAGTTGTTCAACAGGCCCGCAGAGGCGGTGTTCACGCGGATGCCCAACGGGCCCAGATCGGCCGCCAGATACCTGGTCAGCGCCTCCAACGCGGCCTTGGACACCCCCACCAACAGATAGTTGTCCAACGCCAGTCCGGCACCGATCGAGGAGACGTTGACGATCGCCCCACCTTCGCGGCGGCGCATCAACGGCACCGCGGCCAGCGCGCACCGACGGGCGCCGTGCAGGTTGACGTCCAACGCCCGCTGCCACTCGGTGTCGGTCAGGTCGTCGTAGGCCGCGAACACGCCCCAGGCGGCGTTGTTGACCAGGATGTCCAACCCACCGTGCGCCCGCTCGATCGCCCGGAACATGTCGGTGACCTGCTCGGGTTTGGCAACGCTCGCCCGCATCGCCCGCGCGCTCCCACCGTCTCGGCGGATGGCGTCGACGGTCGCCTCGGCCGCCTGGGGTGAGTGGAAATGATTGACGATCACATGCGCGCCGCCGCGGGCGAGTTCGCGGCTGATGGCCGCACCCACCCCTTTGCCACCCCCAGTGACCAGCGCGACCTTGCCATCGAACCGCTTCACGACGCCGCCGCCCCGATCGAACCGCCACCGTCCGTTGGCAGCGTTGGCAGTAGTTCGGCCAAGGCCGCCAGCGTGGTGTAGGAGGTCAGCCGGGAGCCTTCCGCCGGCAGGCTGCGCCCGTAGTGGGTGGCGACCTGGGCGAACAACTCGGTCTGCTTGATGGAGTCCACCCCGAGGTCGGCCTCCAGGTCCGCATCGTCGGTCAACACCTCCGGCGGATAGCCCAGGGCCTGGGCGTACCGCGCCCGCAACACGGCGATGAGAGCCCCCTTTTCCGGCAGCTCATCCGGGCGGTCCACGACGCTCGGCGCGGCCTCCACGACGCCCGGGGCGGCCGGGTCCGCCTCCGCCTGCACGGCCGGCATGGCAGCCGGCCCACCCCCACCGGTACACACCGCAACACCGGTGGACACAGTGGCCCCGCCGACGGCGACGGGCGTCGACGGGACCACCGGCTCAACCACCCCCACCCCCGCCACACCCGACAACACCCCCGCCAAACCGGCCCCGTCCACGCGCTGCCGCAACGGCGCCACCGTACGCACCCCAGGCACCGTCGCCGTGACCAGATCGGACAACACCCCACGCGGCCCACACTCGACGAACACCTCCACCCCGTCAGCGTGCAGGCGCCGGATCGCATCGGTGAAACGCGTGGGCCGCACCAAGTGCGCCGCCACCAACTCGGCGACCGCGTCCTGGTCCTCCACCGCGCGCCCCAGGATCGCCGAGTGCAGCAGGTACCTGGCCGGCCGAGTCGCCAACAACGCCGCCCGGCCGGCGAAATCCACGGCGACCTGCGCCAGACCGCGGTGGTGGAAGGCATAGGGCACGCGCAACGCGGTCGCATCGATACCGATGGCCTCCGCCGCCCGCTGCACCCCCTTGAGCGCGGCCGCCGGGCCGGACACCACGCACTGCCGCGGACTGTTGTCCGCTGCGACGGTCACCTCCCACGCCCCCAACGCATCGAGAAGACCGCGGGTGCGGTGGGCGGAGAGCTCCAGCGCGACCATTCCGCCACGTACCGGGGGCCGGGCGGCGAAGGCGTCATCACGGGCGGCGACCAGCGCCATGCCGTCGGCAGGGCTGTACACCCCTGCGGCGGTCAACGCGACCAACTCACCGAAACTGTGCCCCAACAACACCTGCGGACACACCTCATGACGTTGCGTCAAAATCCCGAACAACACCACCTCGGCGGCGAACAACGCCGCGTGCAGGTCCGCGGGGGCGCGCTCGACCAGTTCGGCCAGCGGCGGGGCCGCCTCGTCGAGCAGCAGCTTCGACGGGGCCGCCCGCCCCACAGCGCGCGCAGCCTCGTCGAGGACGCCAAGCATTTCCCCTACCAACGGCTCGTCAGGAGCCAACCGGGCAAGCGCACCAGGCAGATAGGCACCCTGACCAGGGAACAGCACGGCACAGCAATCAGCCACGGCAACTCCTCGCATGCGGGCGAACCAGCGACAACCGGCACGGTCTGCGACGACACGGCCGCGATGCGCGCCGGCCCGGCGCCCGTCCCGCTCATGCCACAAGGCGTGCCGGCGAGCTACTGCCGAGACTTACCGAGGGCCGAACTCGACACCTGACGTCGACGCCAAACAGAACGGCGGCGCATTTCTACGGCAACACAGCGAAGTCAGCGATTCAAGCGTTCTGAGCCACGGGCACCGTGAACGCGTTGAACGCACGCGCCACGTCTCAAGCATCACCTGGTGTCTGTGCCGCCCCGAAACGCCCCCGGTGTCACACCCGTCCGCAGTCGGAAGAACTTGGTGAAGTCGCTGGCATCGGCGAACCCAAGGCGGTCTGCGACCTCTTTGGCCGTCAGGCCGCTGTGTTGGAGCAGCCGCTTGGCCTCCAACAGCACCCGATCGTCGACGTACTGCTTGGCCGTGCGGCCCGCCGCCGCAGACGCAGCCCGGGTCAGCGTGCGCGGACTGTAACCGAGCGCCGCCGCGTAGTCCTCCACGCGCCGGGTCACCGCGTGGTCCCGCTCCACGGCCGCGTGGAACCGGCGGAACACCTCGGACGAGGCGGCGGGCCGGGGAGCCGGACCGCGAGCCTGCGCGAGCCGCATCACCAGGACGGACAGCAGGGCGCGCAGCACCTCGGTGTGTGTCTGCAACGGCAGCGACGCCAACTGCCCGTACTCGTACCGGAGATGATCCAGGGCACGGCGCACACCCTCCGCCTCCGGCCCCTCGGGTGTGAGCGGCCGTTGCTCGTACGGCGGGTCCATATGCGCCGCCGCCACGGTCGCGGGCGGCAGGAACCCCGCCTCGAACAACACGATCACCCCGTCCGCCGCCCTCAGACCCGGGCCGAACCGCTGCACCTGCCCCGGCCGGATCCACAGCCACGACCCCGGCCGCAGTGCGTAGTCGACGAAGTCCACCCCCATCAGCAGCGGCCGGTCGCGGGCCCCGATCAACTGGTGGAAGGACGGGCGCAGCGGCGCGTACGGGTCGTTGCCGTGGCGGCGCGCCCGCTCGTAGAGGGCGGCGAGCTCCATCACCTCGACCCCGGCCGGTGCGCCGACGGTCGGGGTGTAAGCCAGGTCCCTGACGTCAGGGTGCCGATCCTGTCCGTTTTTCCCCATCGTGAGTCCCGAGCGTACCGCCGCCGCGGCCGGACCGCCTCCTAGCGTGAAAGCACAGGTCGGCAACGTGTGAGGAGATCTCCTGTGCGGTTGGTCGTGGGAATGACTGGGGCGACGGGCGCCCCGTTCGGTGTCCGGCTCCTGGAGAACCTGCGCGAGCTGCCGGACGTGGAGACGCACCTCGTCCTGACCCGGTGGGCGCGCACGACGATCGAGCTGGAGACCGGCCTGTCCGTGGCGGAGGTGTCCGCGCTCGCGGACGTCACGCACCACCCCGACGATCAGGGCGCCACCCTCTCCTCCGGCTCCTTCCGCACGGACGGCATGGTGATCGTGCCGTGCTCGATGAAGACCCTCGCCGGAATCCGGACCGGATACGCGGAAGGCTTGGTCGCGCGCGCCGCCGACGTCGTCCTCAAGGAGCGCCGCAGACTCGTCCTCGTCCCACGAGAGACCCCGCTGAGCGAGATCCACCTCCACAACATGCTCGAACTCGCCCGCATGGGCGTGCAGTTGGTGCCACCCATGCCCGCCTTCTACAACCACCCGCGCACCGTCGACGACATCGTCGACCACGTGGTGGCCCGCATCCTCGACCAGTTCGAGCTGCCCGCGCCCGCCGCCAAGCGCTGGGCCGGCATGCGCGCAGCCCGCACCGCCTCCCGCGGCGCCGCCTGAAGTCCCCTCCCCAGCAAAGGAGTTACCCATGGCCTATGACGATCTGCGCAGCTTCCTCGACACCTTGGACAAGGAGGGTCAACTGCTGCGCATCACCGACGAGGTGTTGCCCGAGCCCGATCTCGCGGCCGCCGCCAACGCGACCGGCCGCATCGGCGAGAACGCCCCCGCCCTCTACTTCGACAATGTCACCGGCTTCACCGACGCCCGGATCGCGATGAACGTGCACGGCTCCTGGGCCAACCACGCGCTCGCACTCGGACTGCCGAAGAACACCACGGTCAAGGAGCAGGTGGAGGAGTTCGCGCGCCGCTGGGACGCCTTCCCCGTCGCACCCGAGCGCCGCGAGGACGCACCCTGGCGCGAGAACACCCAACACGGCGACGACGTCGACCTCTTCTCCATCCTCCCGCTGTTCCGCCTCAACGACGGCGACGGCGGCTTCTACCTCGACAAGGCCGCCGTGGTCTCCCGCGACCCCGCCGATCCCGACCACTTCGGCAAGCAGAACGTCGGCACCTACCGCATCCAAGTCATCGGCGCCAACCGACTCGCCTTCCAACCGGTCCCCATGCACGACGTCGCCCAACACCTACGCAAGGCCGAGGAGTTGGGCGAGGACCTGCCCATCGCCATCACCCTCGGCAACGACCCGGTCATGGCGATCGTCGCCGGGATGCCGATGGCCTACGACCACAGCGAGTACGAGATGGCCGGCGCACTGCGCGGGGCCCCCGCCCCGATCGCCACCGCGCCACTCACCGGCTTCGACGTGCCGTGGGGCAGCGAGGTCGTCATCGAAGGCGCCATCGAATCGCGCAAGCGACAGATCGAGGGCCCCTTCGGCGAGTTCACCGGCCACTACTCGGGCGGGCGCCGCATGCCCGTCATCCGCGTCGACCGCGTCTCGTTCCGCACCAACCCGGTCTTCGAATCGCTCTACCTCGGCATGCCGTGGACCGAGTGCGACTACCTCGTCGGCCCCAACACCTGCGTGCCGCTCCTCAAGCAACTGCGCGCCGAGTTCCCCGAGGTGAAGGCCGTCAACGCCATGTACACGCACGGCCTGATGGTGATCATCTCCACGGCCAAGCGGTACGGCGGCTTCGCCAAGGCCGTCGGCATGCGCGCCATGACAACACCCCACGGACTCGGCTACGTGTCCCAAGTGATCCTCGTCGACGAGGACGTGGACCCCTTCAACCTGCCGCAGGTCATGTGGGCGATGTCGGCCAAGGTCAACCCGAAGGACGACGTCGTCATCATCCCCAACCTGTCCGTCCTGGAACTGGCTCCCGCGGCCCAACCCGCCGGCATCACCAGCAAGATGATCACCGATGCGACGACCCCCGTCGCGCCGGACGTCCGCGGCAACTTCTCCACACCCGCCAAGGACCTCCCAGAGACCGCCCAGTGGGCGACCCGACTACAGAACATGCTCACAAACCGCGCCTGAACACCCCCCCAGCCCCCTCGAACTCGAAAAGGACAGCACAACCCCATGACCAACAACCCACCTGCCCAAGGCCCCTGCCCCCGCTGCGCCTTCGAGACGATCGCTCGGCTCGCCACCTCACCCGTCCCCGACGTATGGAACGTGCTCCAGTGCGGCCGCTGCCTGTACACCTGGCGCACGACCGAGCCCGCCCGCCGCACACAGCGCGACGCCTACCCCGAAAACTTCAAGCTGACGCCGACCGACATCGCGAACGCAATCGAGGTGCCGGAGGTACCACCACTCCTCAAGTGATCGACTGACGCTGTGCGGATCTCTGGTCGCGGTCGCGGAGGGCAGGGGCACGGCGGGTCATGCGGACGGCGCGTCGGCGTCGGTCACCACTCCGCCGATGAGGTCGCGGACGAGGTTCGCCGCCTGGGTGCGGGCCTGCTCCGGCTCGTCGGTCTCCGCGATGGTGATGGACAGTTCGGTGAGTGCGCCGTAGAAGGCCCGGGCGACGAGGTTGGCCGGGTGGGGCCGTAGGCGGCCGGCGTCGAGTGCGGCGTTGACGAGGTCGAGGACCAGGCCGCCGAGGTGTAGTTGGTCCAGTTCGCGCCACCGTTGCCAGCCCAGGGCGATCGGCCCTTGCTGGAGCACGATGTTCCGGTAGGCGTCTTCGGCGCAGACGTCGAGGAACGCATCGACGCCGCGATGAGCGCGCTCGCGCGGATCGGGTACGGGGGTGATCGCCGCCCGGATGCGTTCGGTGGCCTGCCGTTCCAGCTCTTCGAAGACGGCCTCGAAGAGTCCGGGCTTGCCGTTGAAGTGGTGGTAGAGGGCGCCCCGGGTCAGCCCGGCGGTGCGCACGAGTTCCTCTGCGGAGACGGCCGCATAGCCCCGTTCGGTGAAGAGCCGCAGCCCGGTGTCGAGCAGGGTGCGGCGGGTGTTCTCCGCGTACTTCTCGCGCAGTGGTTCCATACACCATGGATATCACATACATTCTGTATGCCAGGTTCATTGCGTATGAAGGGTGGGCGTGATGGAGAAGTCAGTGGACGCCGTGATCGTCGGGGCCGGGGTGGCGGGGCTGGTGGCCGCCCGTGACCTGGTACGGAACGGCGCGGACGTGCTGGTCCTGGAGGCACGCGACCGTGTCGGCGGTCGGCTCCTCAACGAGGAGCTGCCCGGGGGCGCCCCCATCGAGGTGGGCGGACAGTGGGTCGGCCCCACCCAGCACCAGGCCATGGAGCTGATCGGGGAACTGGGCCTGGAGACCTACCCGACGTACGACGCCGGCGAGCACATCGGGGAGTTGGGCGCCACCCGCTACCAGTACACGGGCCGGATCCCGAAGCTGAACCCGCTGGTCCTGGCCGACATCGGGCAGACCCAGTACCGCCTGAACCGGATCGCCCGCCAGGTCGCCGCGACCGATCCGTGGCGGGCGCCCCGGGCTGAGGGGCTGGATCGCCAGACCTTCGACACCTGGCTGCGCAGGACCGCACGCACCACGGGCGGGCGGGCCTTCTTCCGGCTGGTCACCGAGGGGGTGTTCTCCGCCGAGCCCGAGGACATGTCCGCGCTCTGGGCCGCCTTCTACGTCGGTTCCGCCGGCGGCCTCGCCCCGCTGATCAACGTCGTCGACGGGGCTCAACAGGACCGCGTCGTCGGCGGATCGCAGCGCCTCGCGCTCGAACTGGCGCAGGAGCTCGCCGACCGGGTCGTCCTCGAAGCGCCCGTCACCGACATCGACTGGCAGCCCGCGACGACCTCGGGTGTCCGCGTCACCACGCGCAGCGGCCTGACCGTCCACGCACGCCGCGCCGTGATCGCCGTCCCGCCGCCGCTCGCCGCCCGCATCCGCTTCGCCCCGTCCCTGCCCGGCGACCGTGACCAGCTCGTCCAGCGGATGCCCATGGGCCGAGTCATCAAGGTCAACGTCGCCTACGACGAGCCGTTTTGGCGCCACGCCGGCCTCAGTGGCCAGGCCAACAGCACCCACCGCCCCTTTGGCACCGTCTTCGACAACACCCCTCACGACGCCTCATGCGGCGTGCTCGTCGGCTTCCTCGAAGGCCGCCACGCCGACACCGGCTCCCGCATGGATCCCGCCGAGCGCCGGGCCCAGGTGATCAACGACCTAGTCGGCTACTTCGGCCCCAAGGCCCGCAACCCCCTCGCCTACATCGAACGCGACTGGGCGGAGGAGGAATACAGCCGCGGCTGCTACGGAGCCTTCACCGCCCCCGGCACCCTCACCCGCTTCGGCCCGGCCCTGCGCCGCCCGGTCGGCCCCCTGCACTGGGCCGGCACCGAAACCGCCACCCGCTGGGCGGGCTACATCGACGGCGCCGCCGAATCCGGCCACCGCGTCGCCAACGAGATCCTCGCCAAGCTCGCCTGCCCCTGACACGTGAACGAGACCCACGCCATGACCACCAACCCCGCCACCGCCGCCGTTGCGCGGGCTGAGTTGGTTTGGGTGGAGGGGTCGAGGGTTAGCAACTGAGGCAACCCCTGGGGTGTAGCGGAGACAGGGTGGCTGGGTTGCCGTGGTCTGTCTGTCGCTGGTCCCGATTGCCGGGCCCAGGGCAGCTCTTCATCCGCCCCCAGCGACTGAACGTGGTGTGGGAACAGGTCACCCGACGTGCCGGAGTCAGCCCGGACACCTACCAGTTGTGGATCGAGGAGCGGGACTCGCTGAACGCCACCGCCGCCGCGGGCCACATCGTCGCCGTCACCCGGCAGGCGGTCGAGCGGCTCCCCGACTCCCGGCTGGCGGCCGTGCTCGCACACGAACTCGGTCATCATGTGGGCGGGCACACGTGGGCAGGCGTGATCGACGACTGGTGCGCGCTGCCCGCCCGCGTGGTGGGACGCGGTATTCTCCTCGGCCTCGCCAGGCTCTTCGGCTTGCGTAACCCGGCGGGAATCGCCTGCGGCCGGTGTCTCTCGGTGCTGCTTGTCCTCTTCCTGTTCACCCTGACGTTCGCAGAGAGGCACTGGTGGCCGGCCCTCGCGATCGCGGTCGGACCGGTCCTGATCGCCTGGCTGCGCCGTCGCGCCGAGTGCCGCGCCGACGCCTACGCGGCGGGCCCGGGGCACATCCCGGATATCCGGCCGTTCCGCACCAGGGCCCGTACGCGCCCGCACCGGGGCAGGGCCGGCCGGCCGCCGGTGGCCTGGCTGCGAAGGCCGCGTACACCAATGCCGAGGCCCGGCTGCGGCATTTGAGGGGCGTCGTGTCCGGGAATGCCCCGGGAGCGGGGGACGAGGGGCGGCCGGCCGGAGCCTGACGTCGTCCGCGCCCACCTCGGGATTTTCGCGGGAGCGGGCGGACCTCGCGGGTGCTACCGGCGTCGAGGGGACGGAGCACCGGGCTGTCCGGCAGGCCAGGCCCACGACCCGGCATGACAGGGCGCGTTGGGCCGGGCAGTGCCCAACCGGCGCTACCCGCAGACGGCTGCGGACGTGCCGCTGCGGTCCGCGGGTACGGCCAGGGAGGGCCCATTGCCCGTCTCGGCCACCAACGTGATGAGGCTCGCCACCAACGTGAAGAAGCTCGTCACCAACGACTCGAAATGACATGAAAGGCACTGAGATGCCAGAAGCACTGGTATCCCCTCCACCCCGCCGCTAGCCTCCCGCCATGGATCAAGCATGGACGGCCCTGACCGCCTTCTCCGCCCTCGCAGGTTCTGCCGTTACCGGACTGCTGAGGAGCAAGACCGCACGCGACCAGGCGCATTGTCAGCACGAGTTGGAGCGCGACCAGTGGAGAAGGGGCATACGCCACGCAGCCTGTCGTGAGCCGACTGGCGCCCACACCACTCTCTCGCCCCTTCTGGCAGGCTTCATGCGCGAAGCGCGGCGTGCTGTGTTGTCCTCCGGCTCCGGAAATCCACGCGAAAACTGATCCCCGAAATCGCGGTCGTCAACCTGTGCGCCTTCCCCGGGCTCTTACCGATTCGGGCGGCTCCGTTGCCTCCACGACCGAAGCCCCGGCAAGCCTCCAGCGGTGTGTTGTGGCACAGCCGCTCGTGAGCGCCGGTCAGCAAGCTCGACCTCGCAGGAACAGGTTCACAAACACCAAGGGGGTTGCATGGTGATGCGGAACGGTCCGGTCTATAGAATTCTGGGCCCGCTCGAAGTCGTCTTCGAGGGGTCACCGGAGAGTCGGGTGCCGCGCGGTCGAATACAGACGGTACTGACCGCTCTGCTCCTTGAGGCGAACCGCGTGGTCAGTGCAGAGTGGCTGATGGAGGCGGTGTGGGGGGAAAATCCACCGCTCACCGCGCGCACGCAGATTCAGACCTGCATATCGCGTCTGCGGACGTTACTTTCGAAGAGCGGGCGCCCTTCGGTCATCGTCACCAAAGGCTCCGGATATGTAATTCGGGTTTCTGAAGGGGAACTTGACAGTCAGGTATTTCTTTCCGGTGTTTCCGAAGCGCAGGTACTGATGCGAAGGAACCGTGTCGGTGAAGCACGGGAACTTCTCGGGTCGGCTCTTTCCCTGTGGCGTGGCCCGGCGATGAGCGGCATCGGAAGCGACCGCCTGATGCTGCGCGCCGAGCATTTGGAAGAAGCCCGCCTCGCCGCGCTGGAGACTTACGCCGGACTGCGGCTCGACGCGGGACGCCACACCGAACTCGTCGGGGAACTCAGGGCGCTGCTGGCCGAACACCCGCTGCGCGAGCGCACCCGCGGCCAGTTGATGCTCGCCCTGCACCGCTCGGGGCGGACCGCCGAGGCGCTGGAGACCTACCGGGTCGGCCGTCGGCTCGCCGTGGAGGAACTGGGGCTGGAACCCAGCGACGAGTTGCGGGAGACGCAGCGCGCCATCCTCTCCGGCGAGGCCGGAATCACCTCGGCCGCAGCGGCGAGTGCGCCGCCCGCCGCCGTCGAGCCCCCGGCGGACGGCGAGCTCCCCGTGCCGGCGGCCGTCGTGGCTGCGGACGGCGCCGGCCCCGCGGCCATCCCCTGCCAACTGCCGCCGGACGTCGTCGGCTTCGTCGGCCGGGCCGATCGGCTCAGGGCCGCCGAGGAGCTGCTCACCGGGTCCGACGCCACCGGCGTCCGGGTCGTTGTCCTCACCGGGCCGCCCGGCATCGGCAAGAGCGCCCTCGCGGTGCACGCCGCCCACCGGATCGCCCGTGCCTTCCCCGACGGTCAGCTGTACTGCGACCTGGGACGCGCGCCCGGTCGCCGGCTGACCGCGGGCGATGTCCTCGGCCGCTTCCTGCGGGCGCTCGGTGTTCCGGGTGAGGCACTGCCCGCGTCCTGCGACGAACGTGCCGCGCTGTACCGGCAGTTGCTGGCCGGGCGGCGAGTGCTCGTGGTTCTCGACGACGTGGCGACCGAGGCCCAGCTCGGCCCGCTGCTGCCCGGCGCCGGCGCCGGCGCCGTCCTCGTCACCGGCAGCCCGCGGGCGGCGGGTCTGCCGGGTGTGCGGGCGCTGGCCGTGGACGTCCTGGAGGACGACGAGGTCCTGCGGATGCTCGCCGGTGTCGTCGGTGAGCGGCGGGTGGCGAGCGAGGCGCAGGCCGCCGAGACGCTGGGCCGCCTCGTGGGCCGGCTGCCGCTGGCGCTGCGGATCGTGGCGGCCCGGCTCGCGGCCCGCCCGCACTGGTCGCTGGCGTGGATGGTCGAGCGGCTCTCCGACGAACACCGGCGCCTCGACGAACTGGCCCACGGAGACCTGGCGATCCGTACCGGAATCGCCCTGTCCTACGGGGCCCTCGACCACGGCGCCCGCCGGCTGCTGCGCCTGCTGAGCCTGCTCGACGGGCCCTCGACCGGTGGCTGGGTCGCCGCGGCCCTGCTCGACGTGGATCTCTTCCAGGCCGTCGACCTGCTCGACCAGCTGGTGGAGGCGCAGCTCCTGGAAGTGGTGGGCAGCGATCCGACATCCAGCCCCCGTTACCGGCTGCCGGGCCTGATCCGGCTGTTCGCCCGCGAGGAACTGGACCGGCACCGGGACACCGACGACGGCGATGCCGCCCTTGCCCGGGTGATCGGCGGCTGGCTCAGTCTCGTCGACGAGGCGCACCGGCGGATCTACGGCGGCGACTTCACCGTCCTGCACGGCCCGGCGCCGCGCTGCAGCCCGGCCGGCCTCAACCTGGACCGGGCGCTGGCCGACCCGTTGGGCTGGCTGGAGTCCGAGCGCGCCAACGTGTGCGCCGCCGTCGGCCTCGCGGCCCGCACCGGTCAGGCCGAGGCCTGCTGGGACCTGGCCACCGGGCTCGTCTCGCTGTTCGAGGCGCGCTGCTACTTCGAGGACTGGGAGGCCACGCATCTGCAGGCGCTGGAGAGCGTGCGGATGGCCGGCGCCGAGCGCGGCCGTGCGGCGCTGCTGTGCTCGCTCGGCTCGCTGCACCTGAGCCGCTCGCAGCTCAACGCGGCCCGCCAACGACTGGTGTCCGCACTGGAGTTGTTCATCTCGCTCGACGATGTGCACGGCTGCGCCCTGGCCCGGCGCAATCTCGCCCTGCTGGAGGCGCGCCAGTGCAACGTGGAGGCCGCGCTCGGCCACTTCTGGGCGGCGCTCGGCGAGTTCCGGGAGGCGGGCGACCATGTCGGTGCGGCCAGCGTGCTGGTGCACATGGCGCGCCTTGAGGGCGACCGTGGCAACTGGGGCACCGCCGGCGGCTATCTCAACGAGGCCCTGGACATCTGCCGGGGCGCGGGCAGTCGCCGGGTCGAGCTGCAGGTGCGCTATGTGCTCAGTGATCTGATGCAGCGTCAGGGGCGGTACACGGAGGCCGAGGAGGTGCTCACCGACCTGCTGCGGCAGGTGCGGGAGCGGCGGGACGTGGTGGGGGAGTCGCGGGTACTGCACCGCCTCGGCAGGGTCAGCGCACGCCTGGGCCGCAATGACGACGCCCAGCGCCTGCTGCGTGCCGCCATTGCGACCCGGGAGCGCATCATGGACCGGGTGGGTGCGGCCGAAGTACGCCTGGAACTTGCCCAGTTGGAAGTGGCCCTGGAGGACCGGGCGACACAACAGCCGTGTTCGGGGAAGCTGCGCGGGCTGCACTGCTGAGGCCCGGCCGAAAGTCCCCCCGGCACACGGCTGGGGGGACCGGGTCCGTGCGAGCCGGCTCGACGGGGTCAGGCCACCGGCCACGGGGTGTCGTCGGCGACGACGGCCGTGCCGGTGCCGGGCCACGGCGTGTCCAGCGGGGTCACCGCGCGCACGCTCCTGGTGCCGGGAGAAGGCCAGGGATGTCCGCGGCAGCCGGCCCGCCGGGGGCCACCGGGAGGACAACCGCCGCGACCAGAGAAGTCACGGCGATGGTGAGGGTCTTCCGCACGTCTGCTCGCTTTCCGAAGCGATGGGGCGGCCGAGTGCTCGTTGCTTGGTGCAGTGATGCTAGGCAGCCGCGCTATCGCCTTGCTATCACCGCACTACCAGCGCCCGATGTGTGGCCGAAAGCGGGTCGGTAGGGGCCGTCCCCATGATGAGCCGCAGCGGTGGCCGAAACCCGGCGGCCGCGCCCGATCAGTACCTGGAGGCCGGCCCGTGGAGTCGCAGTACGGCACGCAACCCCCCTCGATCGCCACGCTCTTCGCGCGGCAGGCCCGCAGCGCCCCTGAGCGGATCGCCGTGCGCGGCGAGGACGCCGAGCTGACCTACCGGGAGCTGGACCGACGCTCCGACCACCTGGCCCGGCAGTTGCAGGACCGGGGGGTCAAGCCCGGCGACGTGGTCGGGCTCGACGCGGACCGCCGCGCCGCGACCGTCGTCGCCCTCCTCGGCATCCTGAAGGCCGGGGCGGCCTACCTGGCTCTCGAACGCCGCTACCCGGCCGAGCGCCGGCGGCTCATTCTCGCCGACAGCGGCGCCGCCGTCGTGCTGACCCGCGACGACCTCGACGCCATGGCCGAGGGTTCGGCCCCCGAGCCCGTCGAGACCGCGCCGGACGACGTCGCGTACGTCGCCTACACCTCGGGATCGACCGGCGTCCCCAAGGGAGTCCGGGTACCGCACCGCGCGGTCCTGCGGCTCGTCGTGGACGCCGACTTCCTCACCGTCGGGCCCGACGACGTCGTCCTCCAGTACGCGCCCGTCGCCTTCGACGCCTCCACCCTGGAGATCTGGGCGCCGCTGCTCAACGGGGCCCGCCTCGACGTGGCGCCCGAACGCGATCTCGCCATCGGTGAACTGACCAAGCACATCAGCCACTTCGGGATCACCGTGCTGTGGCTCACGGCCGGACTGTTCCAGCAGGTCGTGGAGTACGGCCTCGACGACCTCGGCGGGGTGCGGGTCCTGCTGGCCGGCGGAGACGTCCTGTCGCCGCCGCACGTCAATCAGGCCCTCGCGGCGCTGCCCGGCCTCACTCTCGTCAACGGCTACGGGCCCACCGAGAACACCACGTTCACCTGCTGCCACACGATCACCGCACCGGTCGAGGGCGCCGTGCCCATCGGCCGCCCGATCCGCGGCACCGGCGTGCACATCCTCGACGCCGACCTGCGGCCCGTGCCCGACGGCGAGGTCGGCGAGCTGTACGCCACCGGCGACGGCCTCGCCCTCGACTACCTCGGCGACCCCGAACAGACCACCCGCGCCTTCCTGCCCGACCCGTTCGACGACCGGCCCGGTGCCCGGATGTACCGCACCGGCGACCTGGTGAGCCGCCGCGCCGACGGCGTCCTCGACTACCACGGCCGCGCCGACCGGCAGGTCAAGATCCGGGGCTTCCGGATCGAGCCCGGCGAGGTCGAGGCCGCGCTCGCCGCCCGCGACGACATCGCCGAGGCCGCGGTCGTCGCACAGTCCGGGCCGGACGGCGGCAAGCGGCTCGTGGCCTTCGTCGCCGGACGCGGCGGCGCCCGGCCCGCCACCCTCGCGCTCCGCCGCGAACTGGGCGAGGTGCTGCCCTCGTACGCCGTTCCCTCGCACATCCGGGTCGTCGACGCGCTGCCGCTGACCGCCAACGGCAAGGTCGACCGGGCCGCTCTCACCGCCGACACCTCACCGGCCAGGCCCGAGCTGAACGCCGAGCACCGCACCCCGGCCCCCGGCATCGAGGCCGCCGTCGCTCAGCTGTGGAGCGACCACCTCGGCATCGACGGGATCGGCGCCGACGATGACTTCTTCGAACTCGGCGGCCACTCCCTGGTCGGGGTGCGGATCACCACCGACCTGGAGCGCGAGTACGGCGTGCAGATCTCGCCGGTCACCTTCTACCTCGCCCCCACCCCGGCCGGCCTCGCCGACGCCGTCGTCCAGGCCGGAGGCGCCCGGTGAGGATCGCTGCCGCTCCCTTCGCCGGCGAAACCACCGACCCGGCCGCCGCCGCCGACCTGTTCGACCCGGAGTTCCACGCCGCCGGCGACCCGCACGCCGTGTGGGCCCACCTGCGCGAGCACGCTCCGCTCCATCGCCAAGTCCTGTCCGACGGGCGGCAGTTCTGGTCGGTGACCCGCTACGACGACGCCTGCCGGGTGCTCGGCGACCACCGGGAGTTCACCTCCGAACGCGGCTCGGTCCTCACCCAGCTCGGCCACGACGACGTGTCGTCGGGCAAGATGCTGGTCTCCACCGACCCGCCGCGCCACGGCCGGCTGCGCCGCCCGCTGAACCGCCGGCTCACCGCGCGGGCCCTCGCCGACTGGGAGGGCCGCATCCGACAGGCGGTGACCGAGTTCCTCGCCCCCGCGCTCGGCGGCGGGGTCTGGGACGTGGCCGAGCGCGCCTACCGGCTGCCCATGACCGTTGCCGGCGCCCTGATGGGCGTACCGGAGAAGGACTGGCACGACCTCGTGCGCTGGACGGCGATGGCCGCGGCGCCCGACGACGCCGAGTTCAGCGTCGGCAGCGGCGCCGCCACCCTCGCCGTCGCCCACCACCAGACGTTCGACTACTTCGCCTCGCAGGTGCGCGAACGCAGGGGAGCGGAACCGGCCGAGGACCTCATCGGGCATCTGATGAGCATGGGCGGGGGCGACGCCCCGCTCACCGACGAAGAGGTCATCTACAACTGCTACAGCATCCTGCTGGGCGCCAACGCGACCACCCCGCACACCGTTTCGGGCACGCTGCTCGCCCTGAGCGAGCACCCGGACCAGCTGCGCACGGCGGCCGGTGACCCCGCCGCGGTCGTCCCCACCCTGGTGGAGGAGGGCCTGCGCTGGACGTCGCCCGCCAGCAGCTTCCTGCGCTACGCCGTCAAGGACACCGAACTGGCCGGGGGCCGGGTCGCCGCCGGTGACGCGGTCGCCGTGTGGATCGGCTCGGCCAACCGCGACGAGCGGATCTTCACCGACCCGTACCGCTTCGACGTCCTGCGCGACGACAACCGGCACCTCGCCTTCGGCTACGGGCCGCACTACTGCCTGGGCGCCCCGCTCGCCCGGCTCACCTTCCGGATCCTGTTCGACGAGTTCTTCCGCCTCTTCCGGTCGGTCGAGACCGCCGGGCCCGCCCGCCATCTGCGGTCGGTGTTCATCGCCGGGCTGACCCAGCTGCCCGTGGTGACCGAGCCGCGCTGACCCCAGCGTCCCTCCACCAGATTGCGAGATGGATCACCCATGTCCGCCGGCACCGCCCTGCCCGACTCCCGCTGGCTCCTGAGGAAACCCGCCGCCGACGCCACCGCCCGGGTCTTCTGCTTCCCCTACTCGGGCGTCGGCGGGTCCATGTTCAACGCCTGGCCCAGGCGGTTCGGACCCGACGACGGCATCGAGGTCTGCTCGGTGCAACTGCCCGGCCGCGAGGGCCGGTTGCGCGAGCCGCACTACGGCACGTACGAGGACCTCGCCGAGCGGCTCGCCGACGCGCTCGCCCCGCACCTGGACCGGCCGTTCGTCTTCTTCGGGCACTGCGCGGGCTCGCTGCCCGCCTTCGAGACGGCACGGCTGCTCGCCGAGCGCGGACTGCCGCTGCCCGAACGGGTCTTCGTCTCCGCGCAGGTCGCCCCGCACCACTGCCCGCACGACCGCTTCCTCGACCTGACCGACGCCGAACTGCGCGCGGAACTTGAGGAGTTGACGCTGCTCCGCGGCGGCCTCGCCCACCCCCAGTTGCTCGACCTCGCCCTCGCCGTCCTCAAGGAGGACCTCGACGCCAACCGCGTCTACCGCAGGGACGCCCCCACCCCCGTGCCCTTCCCGATCGGCGTCCTGCACTGGGACGGCGACCCGGAGGTCACCCAGGACGAGCTCAAGGGCTGGCAGGACTACGCCGACGACGTCACCTTCCCGGTGCTTCCCGGCGGGCACTACGCCTTTCTGAACGCGCCCGGCGAACTCCTCGACACCCTGGGCGCCGAGCTGGCGGCCCGCCCGTGACCGAGCTGAGGGACCAGGTTCCCGTACGCGTACTGAAGACCCCCGGCTTCCTGCGGCTGCTCATCGGGCGGTCCCTGTCGTTCCTCGCCACCGCCCTCGTGCCGACCGCCCTCACCCTCGCCGTCATCGAGGCCACCGGCAGCGCCACCGACCTCGGCCTGGTGCTCGCCGCCGAACTGGTGCCGCAGCTCGTGCTGCTGCCCATCGGCGGGGTCGTCGCCGACCGGTTCCCCGCCCAGCGGGTCGCCTTTCTCGCCGACCTGGTCCGCGGACTCGCCCAACTGGCCATCGGCGCCGAGCTGCTGCTCGGTTCGGTACGCATCCTCGACCTCGCCGCGCTGTCCGCGGTCACCGGCGCGGCCATCGCCTTCGGCACGCCCACGATGTCGCCGCTGGTCGCCGCCACCGTGCCGCAGGAGGCCCGACTGCGGGCCAACAGCCACCTCGGGGTGGCCCGCGGTATCGCCCTGGTCGCCGGGCCCGGGGTCGCCGGTGTCCTGGTCGTCGCGGTCGGCGCGGGCTGGGCGTTCCTCGCCACCGCCGTGGTGTTCGGCTGCGCCGCCGTCACTCTGGGCGGACTGCCCGCGACCGCTCCCGGCCGCGGTGCGCGCACCGGCTTCTTCCGGCAACTCGCCGACGGCTGGCAGGAAGTGCGCGGCCGCCCCTGGTTCTGGTCCAACCTCATCGGGCACGGTGTGTCCAACCTGGCCGCCGGTGTCCTGATGACGCTGGGCCCGCTGATCGCCGTGGACCGGCTCGGCGGCGAGTTCGCCTGGGTGGTGGTCTACCAGGCGGGCATGGCCGGCATGCTGATCGGCGCGTTCGTCGCGCCCCGGCTGAGCGTGCGGCGGCCGCTCGTGGTGACCTCCGTGTGCGGCGCCCTGTTCGCGCTGCCGCTGATCACCTTCGCCGCGCGCTGGCCGACCTGGACCGACGCGGTGGCGTACGGCATCGCCATGTTCGGCATCGGCGTGCTCAACACGCTGTGGCAGACCACCATGCAACGGCACTTCCCGGCCGAAGCGCTGGCCCGCGCGGACTCCTACGACGCGCTGCTGTCGTTCGCCGCCCGGCCGCTCGGCCTCGCCGTCGCGGCGCCGATCGCGGCCTGGACCGGCGAGGCGCTGCCACTGCTGACCGCGGCGGTGCTGGTGGCCGTCGCCAACCTCGGCGTGCTCGCCCTGCCGGACGCCCGTGCCCTCACCGGCAGCGCCCCGTGAAGACGTCAACCCTCGCTGAAGAGGCAGGCACACCCATGGACCACCCCGCCACCCCCGACCAACTCGCCGTGATCGGCGTCGCGTTCGAGTTCCCCCAAGCCGCCGACTGGGCCGCGCTGACCGCGCTGCTGCGCGGCGGCGGCCACACCATGCGGCCCATGCCCGAACGCCGCGTCCAGAGCACCGGCCTCACGCCCACCCCCGAGGACCGGGCGGGCGGCTGGATCGAGGACGTCACCGGCTTCGACCACCGCTACTTCGGCATGTCCCGTGCCGAGGCCCAGCTCATCGACCCGCGCCAGCGGCGCATGCTGCAGCTCGCGGTGCGCGCGATCGGCGCCGCCGGATACGCGCCGGGCGAGCTGGCGGGCACCAACACGGCCGTCCTGGTGGGCGGTTACGGCGCCCCGCACCCCAGCCTGTTCGACCTGCTGCCGCCCGAGGAACAGCGCGGCGGCCCCGCCACCACCGGCAGCCTGCACGCCTACGCCGCCGGACGGATCTCCTACCACCTCGACCTGCGCGGCCCCGCCCAGGTCGTCGACACCTCCTGCTCCTCGTTCCTGGTGGCGCTGCACGAGGCGCGCTGGAAGCTGGCCAGGGGCGAGAGCGACCTCGCGCTCGTCGGCGGCTACGAGCTGGTGCTCGGCCCGGTGCCACGGTACGAGGCCGCCGCCGACGGGCTCGGCGTGCTCTCCGGGACCGGCCACTGCCGCCCCTTCGACACCGCGGCGGACGGCACCATGCACGGCGAGGGCGGCGGATTCGTCCTGGTCAAGCGGCTCGCCGACGCGCTGCGCGACGGCGACACCGTGCACGCCGTGATCCGCGGCAGCGCCGTCAACCAGGACGCGGGCCGCAGCACGGGACTGACCGCGCCCAGCCCGGCCGCGCAGGCCGAGGTGGTCGCCGCGGCGTGGCGGGACGCGGACGTGTCCCCCGCCGACATCGGCTACGTCGAGGCGCACGGCACCGGCACCCGGATCGGCGACCCCATCGAGATCCAGGGCCTGGCCGCCGCGTTCGGTACCGACGTGACCGGCGTCCGCCCGCTGTCCTCCGTCAAGGCCAACCTCGGGCACCTGGGCTGCATGGCGTCCTTCGCCGGACTCGTGCGCATCCTCGCCCAGTTCCGGGCCGGCGAGATCTTCCCCACCGCCCACTTCACCGCGCCCTCCGACCTGCTCGCCCTGGACGGCACCCCGCTGCGGATCGCCGACCGCGCCGAGCCATGGCCCGCGCCGCGCGGCCCCCGGATCGCGGGGCTCAGCAGCTTCGGGCTCAGCGGCACCAACGCGCACATGGTCGTCGAGCAGGGCCGTACCGCGCCGGACCGCGCCGACCTCGACCCCGAGCCCGCGGCGGAGCGGCCCGTGGTGCTGTCCGCCCCCACCGAGCAGGGCCTGCGCGACCAACTGCGCGCCCTGCGCGATGTGGTGGCCACCGACGTCAATGGCTTCGACCTGGCCGCGGCGAGCGAGACGCTGACCGTGGGCCGCGAGCACTTCGCGCACCGGTACGCGGTGGCGGTGCGCGACAGTGCCGATCTCCTCGACCGGCTCGACGCGGCGCTGCACGGCCGGGACGGCACCGCGCAGGGGCCGCCGGCCGGGGCGCTGGTGCTCGCCGTCGGCGACCTGGCCGACGCCGACCCGGCCGAGCTGCGCCGACGTGCCGCCGCACAGCCTCGGTTCGCGGACGTTCTCGCCGCCGCCGAGTCCCACCTGGCGGCCGGTGAGTGGAACGCGTCGCAGCGCGCCCTGGTGGCGCTCGTCGGCGCCCAGGCCGTGCAGGCCGCGGCCGGACTCGTACCGGACCTGGTGCTCGCGCACGGCCTCGGCAAGGCCGCGGTACGGGTGGCCGGCGGGGCGTTGCTCGCGGCCGAGCTGGACGCGCTGGCCGAGCCGGGCCCGGCGGTGGCGCCGCCCGACGCCGCGGCGCTCGACGCGGCGCTCGCGCCCCGGGGCGAGCACCCGCTCGTCCTCGATCTCGCCCCGGGCAGCGCGCTGTCGACGCTGCTCGCCGGGCGCGCGGCGGCGGTGGCGACCTCGCCGGCGGCCGCCCTGTGCCAGGCATACGGGCAGGGCCGCGACCCCGACTGGCGAGCCGCGCTCGGCCGGGCCCCGCGCCGCCGCCTCGAACTCCCGTCGGCGGCCCTGGCCGAGGAGCACTGCTGGCCGCGTACGGCCGAGGCCGCACCCGCCGCCGTTTCCGTACCCGCATCCGTACCCGAACTCGGCGTCGAGGAGACGGTCCTGGCCTTCGCCCGCGACATCCTGAAGGAGCCCGGACTCGCGCCGAGCGACGACTTCTTCGCCGCGGGCGGCAACTCGCTCAACGGCACTCAGCTGGTGGCCCGCCTCAACGAGCGCTACGGCACCGAGATCGAGGTCCTCGACCTGTTCGACCTGCCGGACCTCGCCGCGCTTGCCGCGTACGTGGCCGAACTGGCGTCAGTGGAAGGGGAGTTGGCAGTCCCCGAAGCCGTCTCCGAGGCCCCCGTCGCGGAGCGGGCCGCGCCGGACAGCGGCCCGCTCTCCGGTGAACAGATCGCCATCTGGGCCGCCGATCGGCTCGCCCCCGACACCGGCGCCTACAACGTGCCCGCCGCCTTCCTGCTCGACCGCCCGGCCGACCCCGACGACCTCGCCGCACGGCTCGCCGCGCTGGTGCACCGGCACCCGATGCTCCGTGCTCACCTGCGCGACACCGACGACGGGCCGCGCCAGGACGTCGTGCCGCCGGAGCGGGCGCACATCCCGCTGGACCGGCTCGACTGGGACCTCACCGCGCACACCGCCGCCGACGGGCACCGGACGCTGCTCGCCCGGCTGCGGGACGAGGTGGCGAGGCCACTCGACCCCTACGCCCAACTACCCGCCCGCCACCAGCTGATCCGGGTCCGGTTCGCCGACTCGGAGCGGGACGTGCTGCTGCTCACCCACCACCACCTGTTCGTCGACGGCTGGTCGTGGCGGATCCTCTTCGCGGACCTGGCCGGAGAGTCCGCCGGCACCGGGACGCGCACCTTCCTCGACCACGTCGACGAGCAGCGGGCGCTGCTCGACTCGCCCAAGGGCGCGGAGCTCACCGCGTTCTGGTCCCGCTATCTCGCGGGCGCCCCACAGGTCGACCTGCCCGGAGCCGCCGGGGCCGGCGGTCGTGCCGAGCTGCCGCTCGATGATCAACTGGTAGGAAATATACGGGAGTTGGCGGCAGCCGAGCGGTGCACACCGCACATGGTGCTGCTCGCCGCCTGGGTCGCGCTGCAGTGGCGGATCACGGGGGAGCGCGACATCACCGTGGCCGTCCCGGCGGCCGGGCGGGCCGCCGCCGACGAGCCGATCGTCGGCAACTACGCCAACACGCTGGTCGTCCGCGTCCAGGTGCGGCCCGACGAGCCGTTCGCCGCGCTGCTCGCCGCCGTGCGCGAGGCGTCCCTGACCACCCTCGCCCACCAGGGCCTGCCCACCGACCGCATCCGGCGCCTGGCCCGCCCCGGCTCCGCGCGTCCGCTCGCCGCCACGATGTTCGGCTTCCACAGCGACGTCGAACCGCTGCGGGCGCTCGCCGCCGGCGGCCCCGGCGTCGAACTCCTCGACGTCGGCCAGGGCGCCGCCACCTTCCCCGTCCAACTGGCCGTCCTGGAGTACGGCGCCCAGCTGCGGGCCGCCGCCCAGTACGCCCCCGGCGGCCCCGCGGGCGACAGCGTGCGCGGCTGGCTCGACGACTACCGCGCGCTCCTCGACCGGCTCGCGGCGCAGGGCCCGGCCGCCCGCACCGCCGCACTGTGCACCGAGCGGCCCGCGCGGGTGGCGCCGCGCACCGAACTCGAAGACGTCCTCGCCCAGTTGTGGGCCAAGCACCTCAAGCGTGAGTCGGTCGGCGTCACCGACGACTTCTTCGACCTGGGCGGCGACTCGCTCATCGCCATCGCCGTCGCGTCCCAGGCCGAGCGCCTCGGCCACCCGGTGCGCCCGCGCGCCATCCTGGACGGCCGCACCATCGAAGCCGTGGCCGCCGCTGTACCCCGCGCCGCCGCCGAGCCGCGCGAGGTCTCCGGAGCGGAGTCCGGGCGGGCCCTGGCCGATCCCGAAGGTCCTGCCGAACTCACCCCGCCCCAGCGGGAGTTCCTCGCCCGCGGTGCCAAGCGCCCCGACCACTGGAACCACGGCGTCAGCTACGGCCTCGGCCGGACGGTCACCCTTCAGGAGGCCCGCCGGGCCCTCGCCGAGCTCGCCGCCCGCCACCCCGCGCTGCGCACCAGACTGACCGAGGAGGGCGGTGCCCTGCGGCAGTACGCCGCCCAACAGGCCCCGGAAGTCGCCGAGTTCGACCTGCGTGAACTGACCGCCGAGCAGGCGCTCGCCGAGCTGGACGAGCGGGCCGGCGCGCTGCACGAGGCGCTCGACCTGTACGAGGGGCCCGTGACCCGGGCCGCCCTGGTCCGGCTGCCGGACGGGCAGGCCGACCGGCTGCTGCTCGTCGTGCACCACCTCGCCGTCGACCTGTACTCGTGGAACATCCTCACCGAGGAACTCGACGGGCTGCTGCGCGACGGCGACGACCGTGCGCTCGGCGCCCCCGGGCCGTCCTGCTTCCAGTGGGCGGACCGGCTCGGCCACTGGGCCCGCACCCGACCCGACGCCCTCGACGGCGGCTACTGGCTGGACCGCGCCTGGGGCGAGGACGCCCAGCGCGCCACCGTGCCCGAGGGGCCGCGCGGCGTCGAGGGCAACACCCGCGAGCTGACCACCCACCACCCGCTGCCCGCCACCGGCGGACACACCCTCTACGAGCTGCTGCTCAGCGCGCTCGGCGGCGCCTTCCAGGAGTGGCTCGGCGTGCGCGGCGGCGAGGTCGCCGTGCAACTCGTCGCCCATGGCCGCGAGGACCTCTTCGACGACCTCGAACTGGGCCGCACCGTCGGCTACTTCAACACCACCTACCCGTTCGCGCTGGCCCTGCCCGGCCGCCGCGACCGCACCGCGCACCGCGCCCACGTCGCCGCCGAACTGCGCGCGGTGCCCCGCAGCGGCTTCGACTTCGAGGTGCTGCGCCACCACCACCCCGACGCGCGCCGTCGCCGGGCGCTCGGCGACATCCCGGTGCCGGGCGTGCTGTTCTCCTTCTGGGGCACGCCCGCCTTCCGGGCCAGCGACGGAGTGCTGCGCGACGTGGACACCGAGCGCGTCGGCCGGGACCGCCCGGCCGACATGGAACGGCCCTGCCCGCTGGAGGTCTACCCGAGCGTCGACGGCGACCGGCTGACCGTCCGGTGGCGCTACAGCGGTGAACTCTTCGACGCGGAACGCATCGGCCGACTCGCCGACGCCTACGCCGCCGCACTCACCGACCGCCCGGGGGCCTGACGCCCCCGGAGGACCACCCGAACCGATCCCTGCACCGCATGCAGCGAGGAGCCCACAGCACATGAATGCGAGATCCCGGCGTACCCCGTCCCGTCTGCGGGCGCTGGCCGCCCTGGCGGCGGGCGCCGTCCTCCTTCCGCTGGCCGCGTCGGCCCCGGCCGGCGCCTCGACCACCGACATACCCGCAGACGCCCTGGCCAGAGCGATGTCCCGCGAGGTCACCGGCGCGCACACCTACGAGCGTCTGCAGGCCATCCAGCAGGCCACGCTCGACAACGGCGGCACCCGCGTCTCCGGCACCGCCGGCTACGACGCCTCCGCCGACTACCTCACCCGGACCCTCACCAAGGCCGGATACCAGGTCAAGAAGCAGCCGTTCGAGTTCCTCGACTACACCATCCTGTCCGAGAAGGGCTCGGTGGTCGCCCCCACCGCCCGCGACCTGCACCCGATGATCGCCCGCTTCTCCGTCTCCACGCCCGAGGGCGGTCTGAAGGCCGAACTGGCCCAGCCCGCCGGCAAGAGCACCGGGTGCAGCGCGGACGACTACGCGGGCCAGGACGTCAAGGGCAAGATCGTCCTCGTCGACGTCGGCACCGACTGCTTCATCACCCAGAAGCAACTGGTCCTCTCGCAGCTGGGCGCCGCCGCCATGCTGATGAACGTCAACTCGCCCAACCCGGACCTGAATCTGCGCTACCGCATGGTCCCGCCGAGCGACGCGCGCATCCCGACGGCGACCCTGACCCGCCGCGAGTCCGAGGCGCTGCGCGCCGACGCCGCGAACGGCCCGGTCACCCTCGACCTGGACCTGCGCGGCAACAACACGATGACGAAGACGTACAACCTGCTCGCGGACACCCCGACGGGCAGCGCGGACCACACCGTCGTCATGGGCGCCCACCTCGACACCGTCGACACCACGTCCGGCGCCAACGACAACGGCGCGGCCGCCGCCGCTGTCCTGGAGACCGCCGTCCAGCTTGCCAAGCACCGCCCGCAGCTCAAGAACCGGGTCCGATTCGCCTGGTGGGCCGCCGAGGAGAAGGGCCTGGCCGGCTCGCAGCACTACGTCGACCAGCTCACCGCCGACGAGAAGGCGCACACCGCCCTCTACCTCAACCTGGAGATGATCGCCTCGCCGAACTTCGCCCGCCAGGTCTACAACGGGCAGACCGCGACCGGCCCGGCGCCCGCCGGATCCACGCGGATCAGCGACCTCGTCAACGGCTACTTCGCCCAGCAGAAGCTGCCCACGGTCGGCCTGGTCCTCGACGGCCGCTCCGACCACGCGGCGTTCGTCAACGCGGGCATCCCGTCGGGCGGCGTCAACGCGGGCGCCGACACCGTCAAGTCCCAGGAGTGGGCCGACCTGTTCGGCGGCACCGCGGGCCAGATGCTCGACCCCTGCTACCACCAGTCCTGTGACGTCCTGAGCGCGGTCAACAAGACGATCCTCGACCAGAACGCGCGCGCCATGGCCTGGGCCGTCGGCCGGTTCGCGGTCGACACCTCCGACATCGGGGCGAAGGCGCAGTAGCCGCACCCGAGCGACGTACACCGCACACGAGCCGGGGGCGCACCGCCCCCGGCTCCCCGGGAAGGACGAGGAATGTCAATCGGGATCGTGTCCCAAGGGCACGCGCTGGGCCGC
Organism: Streptomyces sp. NPDC057743; assembly: GCF_042798755.1. Classification (NCBI taxonomy): domain Bacteria; kingdom Bacillati; phylum Actinomycetota; class Actinomycetes; order Kitasatosporales; family Streptomycetaceae; genus Streptomyces; species Streptomyces sp. NPDC057743. The sequence continues at coordinate 40,059 of NZ_JBHVJX010000003.1, read as the reverse complement.
CCCGTCACGGTGGCGGAGGCCGCCGAGCGGTACGGCGCCGACGAGCGCAGGCTGGCCGGGCTCGGCTACCGGCGGCTGCACCGCGCCGACGACGGCGAGGGCCTGACCGACCTGGCGCTGCGGGCCGCCGAGTCCGCGCTGCGCCGCGCCCAGGTGGCCGCGGCCGACCTGGACCTGCTCGTGCTGGCGCTGCCGGACGTCCCCGAGTACCTGTACTGGGACGCGGCCGCCGCCCTGCAAGGACGGCTCGGCGCCACCGGCGCCGAGGCGATCCTGATCGCCCAGGCCTGCGGCGGCGGCGTCACCGCCTTCGACACCGTCGCCGGACGCCTCGCCACCCACCCCGACCACGACACGGCCCTGATCGTCGCCGCCAACCGGATCACGGAGGCGTACTGGGACCGCACCGCCACGGGCACCTCGCTCTCCTCGGACGGCGCCGCCGCCGCGGTGCTGCGCCGCGGCCACGGCTCCGGCGTGTGGCTCGCCACCGAGACCCTCAGCGACGGCCGGTACGCCGACTTCATGCGCATGGAGACCGGCGGCGCGGCCCGCCCGTTCCGCGCCGACGCCCCCGAACCGGCCGTCATCGCCCCGCTGATCGAGCGGATGGACACCTTCTTCGAGGGCGACGGCCGGGCCACGTACGACTTCATGACCCTGATGCACGCCCGCAACCGCGAGGTGCTGGAGAGGGCCTGCGCCCGCGCCGGGCTGACCCCCGGCGCACTGGAGCGGGTGCTGTACCTGCACGACAACATCGGTGCCTTCCGCGACCTGGCCAAGGAGCTGGGCATCCCGCTGGAGGCCACCAACGCCGAAGTCGCCCTGTCCATGGGGCATTTCGGCCCGGCCGACCAACTCCTCAGCCTGGAACGCCTCTCGGCGGCCGGAGAACTCGTCGAGGGCGACACCGTGGCCCTCCTGAGCATGGGCACCGGCATGCACTGGACCTGCACGCTGCTGCGCATCTGACCCCCTGGAAGGACCCAACGCCCCGATGGCTGACGACGACCTGCTGACCCGGGCCAGGCGCCTGGCCGAACCCGCCGCCGCCCCCGACCCGGGCCTCGCGGCCCACCTTGCCGACAGCTCCGACATCCCGGTGGTCCGGGAGGCCGGCCGGATCCTGGCCGCCGTGGACCCCCGGCTGCTGTGCCCGCCGGGCCACGAGCCGCGCCCGCTGCGGGTGGCCCTCGTGCCCTCGTTCACCGCCGACCAGCTGGCCGCACCGCTGCGGATCGCGCTGCTCGCCGCCGGTTTCGCCCCCGAGTTCCGGATCGCCGCCCCCGACCGGCAACTCCTGTACCTGGGCGGGGCGGTGGCCGACCTCGATGCGTTCGGCGCCGAGCTGACCCTGTGCCCGGTGCACGAGGAGGTGTTCCTGCCGCGCGACCTCGACCCGGGCGACGGGGCGGCGGTGCGCGCGGCGGTCGACGAGCGCTGGGAGCCCTTCGCCGACGCCGTCACCGGATACGCCGCGCGCACGGAGGGCGCCGTCCTGCTCACCACGGTGCCGCTGCCCGCCGCCGCGCTGCGCCAGGTCGTCTCGCACCGGGGCCGCGCCGCCCTCGCCCGGCTGTGGCGCGAGCTGAACCTGCGGATCCTCGACCTCGCCGAGCAGGCCGACCGCGTCGACGTCCTCGACCTGGAGACCCTGCTCGCCGAACACCCGGGGCCGCTGCGCGACGCCCGTCTGCACGCCTTCGCGCAGATGGCCTGGGCACCCGGCGTCGAGCACCGCTACGCCGCCGAAGTGGCCTCCTACGCCCGGGCGTTCACCGGACGCGGCAAAAAGTGCCTGGTCCTCGACCTCGACAACACCCTGTGGGGCGGCGTCCTCGGCGACGACGGCCCGGAGAACATCGAGATCGGCCCGATGTACCCGGGCAACGCCTACGCCGCCGTGCAGCGCACCGCCCTGGCCCTGCGCCGGCAGGGTGTGCTGCTCGCCGTCGCCAGCAAGAACGACCCGGACCTCGTCGCCCGCGTTCTCGACGAACACCCCGGACTCGTGCTGAGGGCCTCGGACTTCGTCACCGTCGAGGCAGGGTGGGGCGCCAAGGACGAGAGCATCCGGCGGATCGCGGAGCAGCTCAACATCGGCCTCGACAGCATCGTCTTCGCCGACGACTCGGCCTTCGAGTGCGAACTCGTACGGCACTCGATCCCCGAGGTCACCGTGATCCACCTGGCGGGCGACCCGGCCGAGCACGCGGCGGCCCTGCTCGCCCAGGGCGGCTTCGACTCGCTCACCACGACGGAAACCGACAAGGAGCGCACCGGTCTGTACCGGGCGCGCGCCCAGCGAAGCCGCTTCGGCGCCGAGCAGTCCTCGCCCGAGGACTATCTGCACGGCCTCGGGCTGCGCGTCACCCTCAGCGCCGCCGACGCGTACACGCTGCCGCGGATCGTCCAACTCGGAGGCCGCACCAACCAGTTCAACCTGATCGGCCGCTGCCACCCGGAGGCAGAGACCCGGCGCATCGCGCACTCGCCCGAGCACGCCCTGCTCGCCTTCGAGGTCGCCGACCGGTTCGGCGACGAGGGGATCGTGGGCGCGCTGTGGATCGCCCGCAACCCCGACCACTGGGTGCTGGAGAACGCCGTGATGAGCTGCCGGGTCTTCGCGCGCGGCGTGGAGCACGCGGTCCTCGGCGCCGTCGCCGACGCGGCCCGCGCCACCGGCGCGCACCGCCTGGAGGCCGACTTCCGTAGCACCCCGCGCAACGGGCCCGCCGCCCGCTTCCTCGACGAGGCCGGTTTCGCCCCGGCCGCGCCCGGAGCCGACGGCACCGGACGCCGGGTCCTCGACCTGGGCTCCGGGCCCCTGTCCACGGCCGCGTGGATCACCACCACCGTCACCGCCCCGGCCCTGAGCCCAGCCGACTCCCGTGAAGGACACCGCATCCCATGAGCGACCACACCGCCGCCCCGGCCCCCACGGCGCTGGCCGAGGTGATCTCCAGCGTCACCGACGTACCCGCAGGGCAGCTCACCGGCGACACCCGCTTCGACGCCCTCGGCCACTGGAACAGCTTCGCCGCGCTGCGCCTGCTCACCGCCGTGGAGGAGCACTTCGGCATCAAGCTCGACCTGCGCACCTACCTCGGCACCGAGACGGTCGATGGCCTCGCGGGCCTGATCGGCGCCGCGACCGACGGGCGGCGGCGATGACCGCCCCGGCCGCCGCGCCCCGAGCCGCCTCGACCCACCGAACGGAGCACCCGATGACCGGCACCACTCAGACCCCGCGCACGGCGGCCCATGTCTTCGCGGACACGGCGCGCTCCGCGGCGCGGCGCCCGGCCCTGCGTCAGGACGAACAGCAGCTGACCTACGAGGAGTTGGCGGCCGCCGCCGGAGCGAGCGCCGACTGGCTGCGCGAGCGGGGCGTGGGCCGCGGCGACATCGTCGCGGTCCTGATGGACCGCTCGCACCGCTGCATGATCGGCGTGTTCGCCGCCTGGGCCGTCGGCGCCGCCTACGTCCACATCGAGGCCACCGACCCCGACCTCCGCGTATCCACCCTGCTCGGCACCACCAAGGCCGCCGCCGTCCTCACCGACGAGCGCAACCGGCCCCGGCTCGCCGAGGCCGCCGCGCCGGTGCGCAGCGTCACCGCCGACGGACCGGGCGCCCCGTACACCGTCGCCCCCGGGCTGCACCCCGACGACACCGCGTACCTGGTGTGCACCTCCGGCTCCACCGGCACGCCCAAGGCGGTCGAGGTGCGGCACCGGGCGCTGCTCAACTACCGCGCCGCGTTCGACGAGCGGGTGACCGCCACCGACCTCGACAGCTACGGCCTCGCGACCACGTTCGCCGCCGACCTCGGCAAGGTGTCGGTGTACGGCGCGCTGCTGTCCGGGGCCCGGCTCGACGTCTACCCGCGCGACACCACGCTCGACCCGCAGGCGCTCGCCGCCGACCTCGCCGCGCACCCCGCCGACTGCCTCACCTACACGCCCTCGCAGCTCGCCGCGCTCGCCGCCGAGGGCGACCTCGCCGCGCTGCTGCCGCGCCGGGTGCTGGTGGTGGCCGGCGAGGCGTTCCCGCCGCGGCTCGCCGAGCAGATCCTCCGGGTCCGCCCCGACCTGGAGGTGCACAACGGCTACGGCCCCTCCGAGGCGACCATCCTGGCCACCATGCACCAGGTGCGGCCCGCCGACACCACGGGCCCGCGCGTCTCCATCGGCACCCCGTTGGCCGGGGTCGAGGCCCGCGTCCTCGACGAGCGGCTGCGGCCGGTACCCGACGGCACCCCCGGCATCCTCTACCTCGGCGGCGCCTGCGTCGCCGCCGGGTACCTCGGTGAAGCGGCCCTGACCCAGGCCAAGTTCGTCGAGCTGGACGGACCCGGCGCCGGCGTCCACTACCGCACCGACGACCTCGTCATCCGCGAGCCGGACGGACGGCTCGACTACCTCGGGCGCGCCGACCGGCAGTTGAAGATCCGCGGCAACCGTGTCGAGCCCGGCGAGGTCGAGGCGGCACTGCTCGCCCGAGCCGGGGTGCGCCAAGCGGTCGTCACCGGTGAACGCGGCACGCCGGACGCCCCGTTGGAGCTCGTCGCCTACCTCGTCGGCGACGCCGACCCGCGCGCCCTGCTCCCCGAACTGCGCGCCACGCTGCCCTCCGCCCTGGTGCCCGGCGCCGTGCACGCCGTCGCGGCGATACCGGTCAACCCCAACGGCAAGACCGACTTCGCCGCGCTGCGCGCCGCCGTGTCCGCCGCCGCGCCCGCCCCGGCCGCGGATTCCGGGCGGGCGCCGCGCGAGGGCACCGAGCAACTCATCGCCGGTATCTGGGAGGAGGCGCTCGGCCGCACCGGCATCGGCCGCGACGAACGCTTCCTCGACATCGGCGGCGACTCCTTCAAGGCGCTCACCGTCTTCGCCCGGCTGCGCCGCCACCACCCCGACCTGGTCATCGCGCAGCTGTACGCGCACGCGACCGTCGCCGAGCTGGCCGCCGCGCTGACCGGAGCCGAGGCCCCGGCCCAGGACACGTCCGCCCGGACCACGGTGGTCGACCTGTGAGACGTCGCCAACTGACCCCGCTGCTCTGGGAGTTCGCCGAGCAGACGGCCCACCCGGAGCCGCCGCCGCGCACCTTCGTCCTCGCCCCGTTCGGCGGCGGCAGCGCCTATGCCCTCGGCGAGTGGCTGCCCGACCTGTGCGCCCCGGGCGAGCGGGCCCTCTCCCTGCAATACCCGGGACGCGGCCCCCGCTCCACCGAACCGCACGCCACCGACCTGACGGCACTGGCGGGCGCCGCGGCCGAGGAGATCGCCGAGACCACCCAAGGCCCACTCGTCCTGGTGGGCCACAGCCTGGGCGCCGTCCTCGGCTACGAGATCGCGCACCGCCTCCAGGACCTGGCCCGGGACGTGGAACTGCTGGCCGTGTCCGCGGCCCGCCCCCCGGACCTGCAGCGCCTTGACCCGGCCGCGGTGCTCGCCATGACCCGCGACGACTGGATCGAGGAACTGGCCACCGGCGGCAACGCGGGCCTGGGGGCGTCCCCGCCGGCGGACGTCGCCGACCTGGTGATACCGGTCCTGCGCGCCGACTACCTCCTCCTGGCCCGCTACCGCCCCGGTCCGCCGCGTCCCCTCACCTGCCCCCTGCTCGCCCTCGGCGGCGCCGCCGACCCCTGGGTGGAACGCCCCTACCTGGACGCCTGGCAGTCCTGGACCACGGGCCCGTTCGCCGCGGCCGTCCTGCCCGGCGACCACTTCTACTACCGGGGCGCCACCGCCGGGTTCGGCGGCCTGATCCGGGCCCGCCTGCGCCACCGGGTGACCGCCGGCGCCCGTACGACCGGAAGGGATCTGTGATGCGCAAGACCCTCGTCGTGGTGTACGCGGACGGCGCGGCGCACCCGGGGGACATCGCCGTCGGCCTCGCCTCGTGGGCCGACTGTGTGTTCGTCGCCGAACCCGACGCGCACACCCGCGCGATGGAGCCGCTGCTCGCCCAGTTCGGGCCCGTCCTGCTGACCGACTCGGTGGCGGAGGCCGCGCGGCGGCTGCGGGCCTACGCCCCGGACGGCATCGTCACGTACAGCGAACGCGCCCTGCATCTGGCCGCCGCGCTCGCCGAGCAGCTCGCGCTGCCGTTCCACGACTGCGACACCATCGGGCTGCTCACCGACAAGTGGCAGCAGCGCGCCGCCCTTTCGGCGGCCGGCGTCGACGTCGTGCGCTGCCGCCGCGTCGAGCGCCTCGCGGACTGGGACGACGCGGTCGCCGGGACCGGACTGCCCGCCGTCCTCAAGCCCGCGCACGGCGGCGGCAGCCGCAACACCTTCCACGTCACCGACGCCGACGCCGGGCGCGAACTGGCCCGCACCCTGCTGGGCGACGAGCGACCCGGCCTGGTCGCGGGCGGCACCCTCGTCCTGGAGGAGTACCTGCGCGGCCGGGACTGCGGCCCGTTCGGCGACTACGTGTCCATCGAGAGCGTCGTCCAGGGCGGCACCGTCACCGACCTCGCCGTCACCGGCAAGTTCCCGATGGTGCCCCCGTTCCGGGAGACCGGACGATTCTGGCCCTCGCCGCTCGGCGCCGACGAGGACACGGACTGCCGCGACCTGGCCCGCCGCGCCGTCGAGGCCCTCGGCGTCCGCGACGGACTCACCCACACCGAGATCAAGCTCACCCCCGACGGCCCCCGGCTCATCGAGGTCAACGGCCGGCTCGGCGGCGGCATCAACGAACTGTCCGTCCGCGCCCAGAACGTCAACCTGATCGAGCTGGCAGGCCGCGTCGCCCTCGCCGAACAGCCCGAACTGCCCGCCCCCTACCAGGGCCGCGCCTACTTCCAGCTGTTCCATCCCGCGCCCCGCACCCCCGGCACCCTGCTGGGCATCGACGGCGCCGACGAGGTCAAGCGGCTGCCCGGGGTAACACTGTACCGCCCGTACGCGCGACCGGGCACCGCACTGCCCGGCGGCGTCCAAACCCTGGAGCTGGACATCGTCATGGGCGAGGCCGACGACGTCCCCGAACTGCCCGCCATCGCCAAGGACATCGACGCCACCCTGCGCTACCGCTTCGCCTTCGACGGCCAGGACCCCGTCGAGGTCACCGGCGCCGGCCTGGGCGCGCTGTGACCGCGTACACCACCGAGCACCACGAGCATCACCGAGAGGGACACACTGCGATGAACGACAGCTCCACGACACCGGCCCCCGAGGTCCTGCTCGCCGAGATCTGGCAGGACATCCTCGGCGCCGAAGAGGTCGGCCCCGACGACGACTTCTTCTCCCTGGGCGGCGACTCCCTGCTCGCCCTCCAGGTCATCGGCGCGGCCCAGGAACAGGGCCTGTCGCTCTCGCTGCTCGACCTGTTCCGCAACCCGACCCCGCGCGGCGCCTGCCAGGCCCTCGGCAACGGCGGACCCGCCCCCGAGGGCCGCGCCGCCGACCTGCTCAGCCCCCTCGACCGGGCCCGGGTCCCCGACGACGCCGAGGACGCCTTCCCCGCTGCCCGCCTCCAACTCGGCCTGATCTACGAGAGCCTGGTCAGCGACGGCGCCTTCTACCTCGACGTCATCTCCCGCACCGTCAACCTGCCGCTCGACACCGAGGTGCTGCGCGCCGCCCTCGACCGGCTCTCGCACCGTCACCCCGCCCTGCGCACCCGCTTCGACCTCGGCACGTTCAGCGAACCGATGCAGCTCGTGCTGCGCGCCGCCCCGATCCCGCTGACCACCGACGACCACGAGGGTCTCGACGAGGCGAGCGCCACCGCGCGCTACGAAGAGGCGATGGCGGACCTCGGCCGCCCCTACGACCCGGAGCGGGCCCCGCTCCTACGGGTGCACGCGGCCCGCCTCGGCGCCGACGCGTTCCGGCTCTCGTACTCCTTCCACCACGCGATCCTCGACGGTTGGAGCGAGGCCGTCTTCTTCAACGAACTCGTGCGTTGCTACGCCGCGTTGCTCGCCGGCGAACGGCTCGACCTGCCCGAGCCCGTGCCCTACGCCGAGTTCGTGCGGCTGGAGCGCGAGGCCGTCGCCGATCCCGCCTCCGTACGGCACTTCGAGGGGCTCAAGGAGCTGCTTCCGGCGCAGCGCACCGCGAGCGTCGAGGCGCCCGACCACCACAAGGTCAGCGCCGCCGTCCCGGCTGACGACGCCCGCCGTCTCGACGAACTGGCCGCCGCGTCCGGGCTGCCCGTCAAGAGCCTGCTGCTCGCCGCCGCCTGCGCCGCCGTCGGCACGGCCTGGGAGACCACGACCCCGGTTGTCGGCCTGCTCCTCAACGGGCGGCCCGAACGCACCGGCGCCGACGTCACCCTCGGCCTGTTCCTCAACCAGCTCCCGGTCCGCCTCGACCTCACCGGCGCGCACTGGCGCGCCGCGGGCCGTCGCGCCCTGGACGCCGAGAACGCTCTTCTCCCACACCGCCGCTTCCCGCACTCCGAGGTGCGCCGACTGCTCGGCCACAACCCGTTCGAGGTGACCTTCAACTACGTCCGCTTCCACCCCCGCGACGAGCTCCTCAGCTCCGGACTGCTCACGGTCGAGGAGGACATGCGCGACCACACCAGCCTCCCCGTCCGCATCGAGGCGCTCAACGAGACGGCGGGCTCGGGCCTGAGCCTGCACGTCACCGCCGATGTGAACCGGTGCGGCCCCGACCTGCCCGGCGATCTGCTCACCAACCTGCTCGGCGCGGTGCACTCCCTGGTCACAGCACCCGACGGCCCGGTCGACGTCCGGTGAGGGAGGGCCGCCTGCCGGCCTGTGCGGCGGTGGCCGCGGGTGCGCTGGGACCGCCTGCTGCTCTCCGCCAAGGAGATCACACGCTGTGAAGAACGGGTGTTGTCCTGACGGAGCCTCGCGGACACCGCCGAGGAGCTTGCCGAGGAGCTTTGAGTGTGGCGCGTTGCCGTGGCCGGTGGGGGAGGGGCCCGGCCGCATTGCGCACTCGGATCGCGGCAGCGAATACACGTCGGCTGAATCCCGACGTGAGGGAGGGGAGTTGGGGCTTCGGTAGAGCCGCGGGCGCACCGGGTCATGCTTTGACAACGCGGCCGCCGAAAGTTTCTGGGCCCTGCTCAAGGAAGAGATCGGCACCCGCACCTGGCCCGACCGGGCTACCGCCCGCGCCGAGGTCTTCGCCTTCATCGAGACGTTCTACAACCGGCGCCGCCTGCGCAAGCACAAGACTTTCGGCTACCTCACACCAGCCGATACCAGGCATCGGCACCAGCACACCCTCGGCGCATAGACATCACGTGTCCGACACCGTCCAGGCCGTCCGCCGTGCCCCACGTCAAAGCCCCGGCGCCGGCAAGAAAGCCACCCTGATCGTCCCCGTCTACCTCACCCCCGGCGAAGACTCCGAAGACCTCCTTGGCACCGACGCCCACACATGGCCATTCCGCACAGTGAGTACACGCGCCGACTGCTCCTGGAGTGACCACGTGCCGGAGACATGCGTCTCGTCCCCTTCTTCGGTGGCGCGGGACGTTCGTCCGCTGGCTCGGAAGCGTTAGGCCGGTTCGTCCGACGTCGTGAAATCGGCGCCACGCAGGGGGAGTTGGCCGATAGTTGCCGTGTTCGTGGCGGTGGCATGCCATGATCCGACGCATGGACGTATTCGACAGGCTGGCGGAGAAGGCGTTGCGGGGTGAGGCACCCACTCGCCAGGAGGCGCTCGCCGTGTTGGCCAGCGGTGATGACGACCTGCTGGACTTGGTGGCTGCCGCATACCGGGTCCGGCGCCACTTCTTCGGCAAGCGCGTCAAACTGAACTTCCTGGTCAACCTCAAGAGCGGGCTCTGCCCCGAGGATTGCTCCTACTGCTCGCAGCGGGTCGGGTCCAAGGCCGACATCCTGAAGTACACCTGGCTCGGGCCCGAGGCGGCGCTGGCCGCGGCCGAGGCCGGGGTGGCCCACGGAGCCAAGCGCGTCTGTCTGGTCGGCAGTGGCCGGGGACCCACGGACGGAGACGTGGACCGGGTCGGGCGGACCATCGCGGCGTTCAAGGAGAAGCACCCCCAGGTCGAGATCTGCGCGTGCTTCGGCCTGTTGTCCGAGGGCCAGGCGGAACGCATCCGCGACGCCGGGGCCGATGCCTACAGCCACAATCTCAACACCTCCGGCGAGCGCTACGCAGACATCTGCACCACCCACACGTACGCGGACCGTGCCGCAACGGTGGAGAAGGCCAAGAAGGCCGGGCTCTCGCCGTGTTCCGGACTGATCGCAGGGATGGGCGAGAGCGACGAGGACCTGGTCGACACCGCCTTCGCCCTGCGCGAACTCGGCTCCGAGTCCGTGCCGGTCAACTTTCTCATCCCCTTCGACGGCACGCCGCTGTCCGAACAGTGGAGCCTGACCCCGCAGCGCTGTCTGCGGATCCTGGCGATGGTGCGCTTCGTTCATCCCGACGTCGAGGTGCGCGTCGCCGGCGGCCGGGAGATCCATCTGCGCAGCCTGCAGCCGCTCGGGCTCTACCTGGCCAACTCCCTCTTCCTCGGGGACTACCTCACCAGCGAGGGACAGGACGGCGGCGTCGACCTGCGGATGATCGAGGACGCCGGATTCGTGGTCGAGGGCGCCGAGGAGGCGACCTTGCCCAGGCACCGGAACGACACGGTCCGGCCGCGCAAGCGGGGTGCGGGTACCGACCTCGCGGCGAACGCCTGACGGTAGTCGGCTGGACCGGGACAAGGGGGACGCGATGTTCGGCAGGATCTCCACGCTGGCTCTGGGGGCCTTCGCGGTCGGCACCAGCGGGTACATCATCACCGGCGTGCTGCCGCAGTTGAGTGTCGAGCTCGCGGTGTCCGCCTCGACGGCGGGTCTGCTGACCACGTCCTTCGCGGTGGCCTACGCGATCGGCTCACCGCTGCTGGCGGTGGCCACCAGCCGCTGGGGACGGCGGCCCCTGATCGTCTGCGCGTTGCTGGTCGCCGCGCTCGGCAACGTCTGCGCGGCGGTGGCCCCCGACTTCTTCTCGCTGCTGGCGGCGCGGATCCTCACGGCCGCCGGTGCGGCGGTGTTCACCCCGGCGGCCACCGTCGTCGCCGCCGAGTTGAGCGGGACCGAGCGCAGGGCGCGGGCCGCGGCGGTGGTCTTCGGCGGCATGACGATCGCGACGATCGTCGGGGTGCCCGCCGGGTCGCTGCTGGTCGGCCCGCTCGGGTACCGCGGCGTGTTCGGGCTCGTCGCGGGCATGTGCGCGGCCGCGGCGGTGGCGGTGGCTCTGGCGGTGCCCGCGGTCGCGGCGCCGCCGAAGGTGACGTTGCGCGAGCGCTTCGTCGTTGCCCGGGATCCGCGGGTCCTCGCGGTCCTCGGCATCACGCTGGCGGCCAGCCTCGGGGTGTTCTCGGTCTACACCTACGCGGCCCCGGTGCTGGCCGCCACGGTCTCGGTCGCGGGGGGCACGTTGAGCCTGCTGCTGTTTGGCTACGGCGTCGGAGGCGCGATCGGCAACGTGGTCGGCGGTGTGGCCGCCGACCGGTTGGGGTACCGGCTGCCGCTGCTGGCGGCCGTCTGCGGCAGTGTCCTGACGCTCTCGGTCCTGTCGGTGACGGGAAACGCCGTGCTTGCCGCCGGACTGTTCTTCGTGTGGGGCGTGTCCTCCTGGGCGTTCAACCCGCCCGTGCAGCGGCGGTTGATCGAGCTGGCGCCGTCCGCCAGCGGGCTGTTGCTCGCGCTCAATGCCTCGGCGCTGTATCTCGGAATCGGGCTGTCCGGAGTCGTCGGGGGAGCGGTGCTCGACCACTTCCCGGTCCGTACGGTGCCGTTGGTGGGGGCCGGGCTGTGCCTGGTCGCGGTGGTGGTGCACCTGGCGTCTGGTCGGCGGTCGACGGCGGTTGCCTCCGGTGCCGCGTCCGAGCCGGCGCCCGGGCAGCCGCGCTGAGGTACCGGACTCTTGCCGTCCGCGGGTGGGGGAGGGCGGTCGGCGCGTGAGTTGCGCCTCAACTCCCCTTTCTGGCCGAGGAGTTTGTGTAGAATCCGACTCGGCTTGAGGGGGTGGACCGTGCGGGAGCTGAGCGGTGCGGTGGGAATCGTCACCGGTGCGTCACGTGGAGTCGGCCCCGTCATCGCCGAGCGCTTGGCACGGGAAGGCGTGCGCCTTGCGCTCGTGGCGCGTTCCGAGGAAGGGCTGGCCGCAACGGCCCGGCGCCTGCGGCGCTACGGACCCGAACCGCTCACAGTGCCCGCCGACGTCTCCGACGAGGACGGGCAGAAGAACATCGTGGAAACGGTGTGCCGTGAACTGGGGCCGCCCGCCCTGCTGGTCAATAACGCGGCAGTGGAGCGCATTTCCCGCTTTCAGGACGTGACCGTCGAGGACATCAGGAACATCCTCATGGTCAATCTGTTCGGCACCCAGGCGCTGACCCGGCTGGTCCTGCCGCACATGCTCACGGTCGGCAGCGGCCATATCGTCAACATCGGATCCGTCGGCGGGCGCACCGCGTACCCGTACGGCACGATCAACTCGGCGGCCAAGCACGGGCTGGTGGGATTCACCTGGTCGCTGCGGGAGGAACTGCGCGGCACGGGGGTCGGGGTGTCTGCGGTCTATCCCACCCTCGTGGCGGACGTGGGGATTTCGGCGCGTTGGTCGGCCGGGAGGCGCCCGTTGATGCTGGGGCAGGTGACTGGGCAGGCGGTGGCCGAGGCGGTGCTCAGTTGCATCCGGAAGGACCGGGTGGAGATCACCGTGTCTCCTGTGATGGAGAGGATCGCGGACGTGTTCAGCGCGGTTTCTCCGCGGTTGACCGCCTGGGTGGCCCGGAACAGCGGGGTCTATTCGTATCTGCGTGAGGTCGCCGACGTCGGAAGGCGCGGCGGCTAGTCCGTCGGGCCGGTTGCGGCCGAAGGGCCAGAACAGGGGGAGTTCCGTCATGTCTGTGCGCTCGGGGTCGCACCAACCCGTTGAAAGACCCGTTGCAGAGGCCGCCGCCGGCACCGGCGAGGTCGATGAGGTAGACGAGATCATTGGGCGTCTCGGTGAGCTGTTCGCGGAGCTGGGTGAGGACAACGAGGACTTGGTCCTGCCAGCGGGGCCTGACGACCTGCTCTTCCTGGCGTCCCTGGACGCGGTGTACGCCAAGACCGCGATCGAGGCGCGCTACGGCGTCGATGTGCCGCTGGAACTGTTCTTCGGCGGCGGTACGCTGCGCGCCCTGGCCGAGGTGGTGCGCACCCTCGCGCCGATGGGCGACGACGGTGCGGTGCCGGCGCTCGTGCCTCGGCCGGAGAAACGTTTCGAGCCCTTTCCGCTCACCGATGTCCAGCAGGCGTACTGGCTGGGGGGCGCGGGATTCGACCTGGGTGGCCGCTCCGCCCACTTCTACGCCGAGATCGATGTGTTCACGGCCTCCGTCGAGCGCGCCGAGTGGGCCTTCAACGAGCTGATCAGCCGGCACGACATGCTGCGTGCCACCGTGCTCGCCGACGGCCGGCAGCGGGTGGCGCGCCAGGTGCCCGCCTACCGTTTCCGGCACGCGGATCTGCGCGGCCTGCCGGAGGACGACCGTCGATGTCGCCTCCACGCGACCCGCGAGGAGATGGCGGGCCAGGTCTTCGACGCGCGGACCTGGCCCCTGTACGAGATCCGCGCCCACAGCCTGGCAGCCGATCGCCTGCGGCTCCACTTCAGCATCGACCTGCTCTTCGTCGACGCGGGCAGCCTGCGGCTGCTGCTGGCCGAGTGGATACGGCTGATCCTCGACCCGCAGTCGCTGGGGCCGGCGCCGGAAGTGACCTTCCGCGACTACCTGTTGGCGGCCGCCGAGCAGCGTGACACGCCGGCTCGCGAGCGGGCCCGGGCCTACTGGCTGGAGCGCGTCGACACCCTGCCGCCCGCCCCCGAACTGCCGCTCCAGGCCCTGCCGGAGGGCGGTCTGCCGGTCTTCACCCGCAGGGAGCGGCGGTTTTCCGGGCACCTGTGGCGGCGGCTGAAAGACCGGGCGCACGCCCTGGGCGTCACGCCGTCGGTGCTGCTGTGCACCGCCTACGCGGACGTGCTGCGCACCTGGAGCAAGTCCCCGCGCTTCACCGTCAACGTCACGCTTGCCGACCGGCCGCGCTGGCACCCGGACATCCCGCGGTTGATCGGCGACTTCACCAGCACGGTCCTGTTGGAATGCGACCTGACGGAGCAGCAAGACCTGGCGCTGGTGGCCGGACGGCTCCAACAGCGGCTGCGCGCGGACCTCCAGCACGCCCGTTTCAGCGGTGTGGCGTTACAGCGTGAGATGGCCCGGCGCCACGGCGGCGCCCAGGCACGGATGCCCGTGGTGTTCACCAGTCTGCTCGACGAGCGGGACGGCCTGGGGGCGCTGGAGGGCGTGGTGTTCGAGGTCGGTCACGCCGTCTCCCAGACACCACAGGTCCATCTCGACAACCAGGTCCAGTTGCGCGGTGGTGAGCTGCTCGTCAGTTGGGACGCCGTGGCGGCGGCGTTTCCCGACGGTGTGTTGGACGACATGTTCGGCGCCTACGTCGACCTCGTCGAACGCTTCGCGGAGCAGGACAGCCCGGCCCCCGTCACCGTTCCCGGGCATCAGCTCGAAGTGCGCCGGACTGTCAACGCCACCGAGGGGCCGAGCCCGTACGAGCTCATCCACGCCGCGCTCGACCGGCAGGCCGCCGTCCGCCCCGACGCCCCGGCCGTGATCGGCGCCGACCGCACCCTGACCTTCGGTGAACTGGACCGCCGGGCCAACCAGATCGCCCATCGGCTACGCGAGTTGGGCGCCGCACCCAACACCCTGGTCGCCGTCGTCATGCACAAGGGGTGGCAGCAGGTGGCCGCCGTCCTCGGCGTGGTGCGCGCGGGCGCGGCCTACCTGCCGGTCGACGCGGCGCTGCCCCCCGCCCGCATTGAGCGGCTGATCGCGGCCGGCAATGCCGGGATCGCCCTTGTCCAGCCCGGGGTGACGCCGCCGACCGGCGCGACCGTGGTGACCGTGCCGCAACAGCCCTGGACGGACGTGCCCGACGGGCCGGTCGACGTTCCGGACACCACCCCGGACGACCTCGCCTACGTCATCTTCACGTCCGGCTCGACCGGAGTGCCCAAGGGCGTGATGACCAGTCACCGCGCGGCGGTGAACACCCTCGACGACATCCGCGGCCGCTTCGGTGCCGGCCCCGCGGAGCGCGTCCTTGGCCTGTCGTCCCTCAGCTTCGACCTGTCCGTGTACGACGTCTTCGGAGTGCTCGGCGGGGGTGGTGCGGTGGTGCTTCCGGCGCCCGACGAGTCCCGCGATCCCGGCCGTTGGGCCGAGTTGGCCGGGATGCACGGCGTCACGCTGTGGAACACCGTCCCGGCCCTGTTGGAACTGCTCGTCGAACACTGCGAGCGGTACGGCGCCGCGCTCCCCGAGACGATGCGGACCGTGCTGCTCAGCGGGGACTGGATACCCCTCGCGCTGCCCGCCCGGGTCAGGGCGGTCAGCGCCGGCCGACCCGAGCTGATCAGCCTCGGTGGTGCCACGGAGGCGGCCATCTGGTCCATCCACCACCCCATCGGCGACGTGGACCCGGCCTGGCGGAGCATCCCGTACGGCACACCGCTGCGGAACCAGACCTTCCATGTGCTCGGCCCCGGTCTGACTCCCAAGCCCGACCATGTGACGGGAGAGCTCTACATCGGCGGACTCGGTGTCGCCCGGGGTTACTGGGGCGATCCCGAGCGCACCGCCGAACGGTTCCTGCGCCACCCGCACACCGGTGAGCGCCTGTACCGCACCGGCGATTTGGGCCGGTACCTGCCCGACGGCACCGTGGAGTTCCTCGGCCGGGACGACTTCCAGGTCAAGATCGGCGGTCACCGCATCGAACTCGGCGAGATCGAGGTGGTGTTGGGAGGCCATCCGAAGGTGCGGTCCGCCGTCGTGGTGGCCAGGGACGGCAGGTGGCTGATCGCCTATGTGGTCCCGCAGGGCCACGGCGCGCCCACGGCCGACGAACTGCACCGCCATGCCGCGGCCGAACTCCCCTCGTACATGGTCCCTTCGGCGTTCGTCACCCTGGACCGCCTGCCGCTGACCGCCAACGGGAAGCTCGACCGGTCGGCGCTGCCCGCGCCCGCGGCCGCCGCGGAGAGCCAGGAGACGCCGGTGACCCCCGTCGAGGAGGGGCTGGCCCGGGCCTGGGCCGCGGTCCTGCCCGTGGAACGCTTCGGCCGCCACGACAACTTCTTCGGCCTCGGCGGTGACTCCCTGCTCGGGGTGCGTGCCGTCGCCAAGGCCGCCGAGCACGGCCTGTACGTCACGCTCCGCGAGTTGTACGCCCACCCCACCCTGGCGGGCCTGGCGGCCGTGGCCAGGAGGACACCGCCCGCCACGGCGCCGCAGTCGGCCGTCACCGGGCGGGCCGACCTGGCCGCCGCCCAACGGTGGTTCTTCGAGCAGGACTTCGCGGATCTTGACCACTGGAACGGCATGTGGCCGGTCTTCGAGCTCGACGGTCCGCTCGACCCGAAGTCGCTCGGCCAGGCGCTCACCACCGTTCTCGGGCACCATGACGGTCTGCGGGCCCGCTTCCGTCGCGACGAGCGGGGTTGGTACGCCCATCTGACCGACGCGGACGTGGCACGGCCCGCCGAGGTGTGCGTGGTGGAGCTGCACGCGGTCCCCGACGCCGCACTCGAAGCGGAGATCGGCCACCATGCCGCCCTGCGCAACGGGAGCCTGGACCTTGCCGGGGGCCGCACCGTCCAGCTCACCTACTTCGACCTCGGGGCGCGGCGTCGGCCCCGACTGCTGGTCAGCGCGCACTGGTTGGTGATGGACTACTACTCGTCGCGGGTGTTCTACGAGGACCTGCGCACCGCCTACACCGCCCTGGAGCGCGGCGAGACCCCCGCCCTGCCTCCCAAGACCGCGTCGCTGCCGCAGTGCGCCGCGCAACTGCACGCCTACGCGGCCGGTCCGGAGCCGGCGGCGGAACTGCCGTACTGGATCCGCCTGGCCGAGCGCGCCCGGCAACCGCTGCCCGTCGACCACCGTCTGGGCCCCAATGTCCAGTCCTCGGCCGTGCGGCACATGGTGCACCTCACCGGTCGGACGGCCGCCCTCGTCACTCGCGAACTGCCCCGCACCCGCGGAGTGGAGATCCGCGAGGTGCTGCTCACCGCGCTGACCCGGACGGTGACGGCCTGGGCCGGACAGCCGGAGCTCTTCGTCGAGTTGGAGGGGCACGGCCGGGAGCGGGCGTTCGGGACGCTCGACGTCTCGCGCACCGTCGCCCGGTTCTCCACACTGTCTCCGGTAGCGCTGCGCCCGGGGGACCTGGACGCCGTCTGCGAGCAACTCCGCGCCGTCCCCAACCGCGGTACGGGATACGGGGTATTGCGCTATCTGCACCCCGATCCCGAGGTCAGGGCGCGCCTGGCTGCCGTGCCCGCCCCCGAGATCGGATTCAACTTCTGGGGCGACGTCAGCGAGTACTTCACCGGCGACGCCCGCCCGGTGGTCGAGTCCTTCGGCCATCACCGCAGCGGCGCCGGACACCGGCCACGAGTGCTCGACCTGATGGCGCTCACCGCGGATGGCGAACTGCGGTTGGTCTGGACCTACAGCGCCAACCTGCACACCGCGCAGACCGTGCGGATGCTCGCCGAGAGGTTCACCGAAGAGCTGCGCGCGATGGCCAAGGAGGCCGGGTGAGTTCGCAAGGGCAGATCACGACGGGGGAGGAACAGGTCATGAGCGGGGAAGTGCACGGCGGGGAGTATCCGAGACCCGAGGGTCTCTTCGGTGCGGCGACGGTGCCCGAGGCGCTGGAACGGTCTGCGGGCACGGCGGCGGGGATCACCGTGGTCGACCGTCACCTGGAGGAGACCCCGCTGCCGTATGCGCTGCTCGCGTCGTCCGCCCGGCGGGTGGCCGCCGGTCTCGCCGAGGCCGGTGTCGTCCCGGGGGACCGGGTCGCCCTGATCTCCTCGACCTCCCCCGGCTTCCTGTTCGGCCTGTTCGGTGTCTGGCGGGCCGGGGCCGTCCCCGTCATCCTGCCCTTGCCGCACCGCCTGTCCGACCTGCCCGACACCGTGGCCGAGGTCAACCGGCGGCTGGACCACGTGGACGCCCGTGCGGTGGTCGTCGCCGACGCGTTCGGCGACTTCATGTCCGGCCGGATCGACGCGAGGCGCCCGGTGCTCGGATGTGGTGAACTGAGCACGGTGCGTGAGGAGATGGCCGGGCCGGTCGCCGTCGCCCCGGACGACCTGGGCTATCTCCAGTTCACCTCCGGCACCACGGGTGCGCCGCGGGCGGTCGCCCTCACCCACCGGCAACTGCTCACCAACGCGGCCGTGTGCTGCGAGAGGTTGCGGCTGGACCGGGAGCGCAGTGTGCACGTGAGCTGGCTGCCGCTCTACCACGACATGGGTCTGATCTCGGTGCTGGCGGGCATGTCCTACGGCATCAGGCTGGTGCTCCAGCCGCCGGAGGCGTTCCTGTCCCGCCCCGATTCGTGGGTGGACGCCCTGTCGAGGTACCGCGCCACCAGCACGGTTGCGCCGAACTTCGCCTACGGCCTGGCGGCCCGCGGTATGCGCCTGGCGCCGCGGGAGTTGGACTTGTCGGCCCTGGAGGTGTGCGGCGACGGTGCCGAGCCGATCCGGGCCGCGACGTTGGAGAAGTTCGTCGCGGCCGGCTCCCGGCACGGTCTCCGGCCGCAGGCGATCACGCCCATGTACGGGTTGGCCGAGGCCACCCTCGCGGTCGCGATGGGTGAGGTGGATGCGCCGCTGGCCTGGGACCACGTCTCCCGGGAAGGGCTCCAGACGGGAGGTTTCGCCCGGCCGGTCGCCCCCGGGTCACCGGACTCCAGAGCGCTGGCCGTGTGCGGGCACCCGGTTCCCGGAGTCAGCGTCCAGATCACGGACGAGGGGGGACGGGCGCTGGGCGATCGGGAGGTCGGCGAGATCTGCGTCCGCAGCCCCGCCCTGATGCAGGGCTACTGGGCCGAACCCGAGGCCACCGCGCGGGTCGTGCGGGACGGTTGGCTGCGTACCGGTGACCTCGGTTACCTGATGACGGACGGCCTGGTCGTCTGCGGCCGCATCAAGGACATGATCATTGTCGGTGGGCGCAACCTCTATCCGGAGGACTACGAGCACGTCGCCGCCAAGGTCGAGGGCGTCAGGCCCGCGTGCGCGGCCTTCGCCGTGCCGGACACCGAGCGCATGATCGTCGCGGTGGAGCCTGGCAAGGGCGCCGACGGACCCGAGGAGCTCGCCGCGCGGGTCATGACGCGGCTCCGCGAACAACTCGGACACGCGCCGGACCGGGTCGTGGTGTTGGCGAAGGGCTCGATCCCCCGCACCTCCTCCGGCAAGGTCCAGCGCGGCCGCTGCCGGGAGCGCTATCTTGCGGGCGAGTTGTCCGTCGCGGCCGAACTCGCCTGCTGAGCATGGAGGTTGCCGGGCGCTGCGGGAGCGTCCGGAATCGGCGGGACGCCGGTGCGGTCAGCGGCGCCGGGTCACCACCACGCGGGCTCCCCGCTGCGGGATCAGCGTGACGTGGTGGGCCCGCTGGGCCTCCGGTTGCGGCCGGTCCGGCCGCAGGTCGTAGCGCTGGAGCAGTTCCCGCAGGACGACCGTCGCCTCCATCAGGGCGAAGCCGGCACCGATACAGCGGCGGGCGCCCCCACCGAACGGGATCCAGGTGTTGGCTGGTGGCTGGCCGTCCAGGAACCGCTCGGGGCGGAAGGCGTCCGGCTGCTCGTGGTGGCGGTGGTCGGAGTGCACCAGCCCGATGGCCGGCATGACCGTGGCCCCTGCGGGCAGCCGGTAGCCGCCCACGGTGAGCGGGGCGGAGAGCTGCCGGGCCACCTCGTAGACCACGGGCTTGAGCCGCAGAGCCTCCTTGGCGACTGCCGTCAGATACGCCTCGTCGCCCTCGTCCGCCGCCTTCTGGGCCAGCGCCAACTCCTGCGGTTCCCGGACCAGTTCGTGCAGCGCCCAGGCCAGGCCGGTCGCGGTGGTCTCGTGACCGGCCAGCAACAGCGTGATGAGCTGGTCCCGCATCTCCGGATCGGTGAAACGGTTCTCCCCGGGCGGGGAGCCATCGGCGCCCTCCGCCTGGAGCAGGCGGGAGAGCACGTCGGTCCTGCTGTGCAGGTCCGCGGCCCGGCGCCGGTCCGCGATCTCGGCGTAGAGCAGCTTGTCCAGCCGACGTTGCAGGGACAGGTGGCGGCGCCACGGCCCGACGCGTTGGAGCAGGGGATAGGGCAGCCCGAGCAGGGTGACGGGGCCGATGTCCGCGATGCCCCGCACCAGCGGCCGCAGTTGCTCCAGTCGCTGCTCGTCGGTCACGCCGAACACGACCTGGAGGATCACCTCCAGGGTCAGCGCCTGCATCCTGCGGTGCGAGCCGATGACGCGCCCCTCCGGCCAACGCTCCACCTCGGCCCTGGTCAGCTTGGTGACCATGTCCTCGTACCCGCGCAGCGCCGCGCCGGTGAAGGCGGGCATCAACAGCCGCCGGGCCCGGCGGTGTTCGTCCTCGTCGCTGAGGAGCACGGAGTGGTCGCCCAGCGCTGGCCCCATGATGGCGTTGCCTTCGCCGGCGTGCAGCACCTCGACCGGGCCGGCGAAGACGGTCCTGATGTCCTCGGGCCTGGAGAGGATCACCAGGTGCCGGGTAGGGGTGGTCAGCCGCAGCGTGAACACCTCTCCGTACCGGCGCTTGAGCCGGGGGAACAGCCAGTGACGGCACTCGGAGAAGAGCAAGGTTTGGACGACCGCGGGAAGTCGCAGGCCCGGCGGCCTCGTCAGTCCGCCAGTTGCGACGGGCGCCTCGGTTCCGGCGGTCGGGCCGCCGCTGGACAGATCGTCAACGTCGCTGGACACAGCAGAATTCCCCCATCTCGAAGACCGATACTGCTGCGTACGGGGATCAATTTCACCCCGAAGTCACGGTAGCAGTCCCCGATGCCGCGCACGTGACAACTTCGGTTTCTGATGGCGGTGTTGAGCTCGGCTCCGTCCAAGTGGGCGCCCGGCGGTGGCTCGTGGTCTCTGTCCGTCGCGGGCCGGCTCAAAAGGTCATGGGGAATGTGATCGTCCGTGTGTAGTTAATGTGCGTCATGGTGCGGTCGAAATGCCTTACGAGACAGGGGATATGTGTGTTGAGTCGAGGGTGTCGGCCAGAGTAGGATCTCGGCCGGACATGGACTGCTGGTCATGGGTGACGGAATTGGTCGTTCTCTTTTCCATGACAGCGGAATTGATTCTTCCGGCGGAAATGCGGGAGCCCCGCGCGTCCGACCGGTTCTGGATCACAACGTGGGGAGAATTTCGTGTCGCACCTGCGCAAGATCGGAATTGCCGCGGTCGCCATCTCGCTGACCAGTATCACGGTCACCGCGAGCGCCTCGCCGCAGACGGGCCCGGCCAAGGCGCCCGCCGCGCGGTCCGCCGCGACGGGCATCACGGGCACCTGGTACAACCAGCTCGGCTCCACCTTCGTCGTCACCGCCGACGCCGACGGCGGCCTCACCGGTACCTACGACTCGACGGTCGGCAACGCCGAGAAGCGCTATGTGCTGACCGGCCGGTACGACACCGCACCCGCCACGGACGGCAGCGGCACGGCCCTGAGTTGGACGGTCTCCTGGCGCAACGACTACCGCAACGCCCACTCCGCGACGGCGTGGAGCGGTCAGTACTTCGGTGGCGCCAACGCCCGGATCGCCACCCAGTGGCTGCTGACCTCCGGCACCACCACCGCCAACGAGTGGCAGTCCACACTGGTCGGACACGATGCCTTCACCAAGACCAAGCCGACGGCTGCCGCCATCGCCGCCGCCCGCCAGGCCGGGGTGAACAGCGGGGTGCCCTTCGACCGGAAGTGACGCGCCGCGCCACGCCAACGGGCGGGTGCCCAAGGGGACTTCTCCGGGCACCCGCCCGTCCGACGCCGGGCCTGGCGCCTCGCTACAGCGGGGGATGCATCGCCTCGTACTTCGCGATGGTCTCGCGCGGCGGACCGTCCGCGACGACCCGGCCCCGGTCGAGCACGATCACCCGGTCCAGTTCGGCGAGCAGTTCGAGATCGTGGGAGACCACCACGACGTGCTGCGGCAGTTCCCTGATGAGCTTGGTGACCCGGCGGCGGTTGCCCAGATCCAGCAGCGTCGTCGGCTCGTCGAACACCACGTACCGCGGCTCCAGGGCCAGCACCGCGGCGATCGCCAGCAACTGCTTCTGCCCTCCGCTGAGCAGATGCGCCGGATGGTCTCGGAACTCGCTCAGCCCGTACGCCACCAGCACCTCCTCCACCCGCCCGGTGGTCTCCGCCCGGCTGAGGCCGTGGTGCTTGAGTCCGAACGCCAGGTCCTCGGCGACCGTGGGCATCACGATCTGCACGTCCGGGTCCTGGAAGACGAAGCCGACCTGGCGGCGCACCTCCCGGCCCTTGCGGGCGGTGTCCAGGCCGTTGACCCGTACCCGGCCCTTTTCCGGCACCAGCAGGCCGTTCAGCAGCCGGGCGAAGGTGCTCTTGCCCGAGCCGTTCGAGCCGACCACGCCGACGCGATGGGTGTCCAGGGTGAGCGTGATGTCGTCCAGTACCCATCGCTCACCGAACCGGTGGCTGACGCCGTCGATCTCGATCATGCGCCGGCGCCCGTCGTCCGCCGGGGCTCGATCAACGGGTACGCGCGGCGCACCGCGACCGCGGCGACCGACGCCAGCACCACCTTCAGCAGGTCGCCCGGCAGGAAGACCGCCGAGGCCACCGTGGCCTTGCCCAGCGGCATGCCGGAGACCACCGCCATCCACGGGATGCCGATGACGTAGAGCAGCAGCGCCGCGCCGGCGAAGTTCGCCAGAACCGCCCGCCAGAGCGTGTAGTGGTGCCACATCCGCTCGGTCAACAGGCCGGCGAGCCAGGCGCCGAGGGGGTAGGCGAGGATGAAGCCGCCCGAGGGGCCGAGGATCGTCCCGAGGCCGCCGCGCCCGCCGGGCAGCACCGGCAGTCCGACCGCGACCAGCACCACGAAGAGCAGCACCGCCAGTCCGCCCCGGCGTGCGCCGATGATGGATCCCGCGAGCGCGACGCCGAGTGTCTGGGACGTGATGGGAGCCGGTACGAACGGCACCTCGATCAGTGGGAAAAGCCCCAGCACGACCATGATCGCGGCGAACAGCGCGATCTGCGCGATGTCTTTCGTACGCACCCCTCAACCCCCCGGGAACGATGTGGAATTACGGCCAGCGGCTCATCCTAGGCGGCACGCACGACGTGCACCGCCTGTCCTGCAAGTCGGTTTCATCTCGCCTGAGTTCGCGCGGTGTTCACCCGGTCGGATCCGTGGGCCCGGGCTGCCGGGCCTTTTCCGGGAGGTCGGGTCGGGAGTCCAATCCGCGTGCTTCCAGCGCCTCACCCAGGCCGTCGGCGAGGCGTAGCGTCCGCACCAGCAGCGGCGTCAGGAACGCGACGCTGCGCTCCACCCCGCGGGCCTTCTGAGCCGCCCGGACCAGGTCGGCCTGCTCCTTGATGACCGGGACGAAGCGGATGGTCATGGCCACCATCAGGCCGACCCGCTCCGGGCGCACCCCCAGGCGCGCGAAGGGCCGCAGCGCCCATTCCACGGTCCTCACCATGTCCGAGGTCCGGGTGGTCAGTGTGATCAGGCTCGCCAGCGTCACCAGGGCCACGACGCGTTCCCCGACCAGCAGCGCGCTCGTCCAACTGGTCAGCAGGCCCTGGGCGGCCACCAGCAGCGCGGCGAACGGCACGATGGCCAGCACCTGCCGCATGGCGAGCCGCACCGGGATCCGGGCCAGCGCGTAGCACAGCGCCACCGCGACCACCGCCCCGCCGAGCGCCAGTGGTGAGCGGACGAAGAACGACGCGGTGCCCGCGGCGAACAGCACCAGCAACTTCAGGCCGGCCGGCGCCGCGTGCACGCACGTCCGGGCGGGGTGGTAGAGCCCGATCACCACCGCTCACCCACCGTCGTGGCGCTCGAAGAGCGTCGCGATGCCCAGGCCGCCGGCCGCGCCCAGCGTCGCCAGCCCGTACCGCGCCCCGGCGGCGATCGGATCGCAGGTGCCGAACATGTCGGAAAACAGCCGGGTCACCAGGACCGCGCCGGAGGCGCCCCAGGGGTGCCCCAGCGCGATCGCCCCGCCGCCGCGGTTCACCCGCTCCTCGGGGATGCCCAGTTCGTCCAGGCACGCCAGGACCTGCCCGGCGAACGCCTCGGTGAACTCCACCAGCGCGATGTCGTCCAGCGTGATCCCAAGGTTGCGCTTGAGCAGCCGGCGTACCGCCGGGACCGGGCCCCAGCCCAGGATCTCCGGGTCCACGCCGGTCACCGCGGCGTCCACCACCCGCAGGCCCTTGGCCAGGCCGAGTTCGCGGAACTTCCGCTCCGAGACCACCGCGACCATGGCGGCACCGTCGTTCACCGGGCAGGCGTTGCCCGCGGTGACCGTGCCGTCCTCGGCGAACACCGGTTTGAGCCGGGCGAGTTTCTCCAGTGTGGTGTCCGGACGGGGGCACTCGTCGGCGGTGACCGTCACGCTGCCCGCCCGGCCGACCCGCACCTCGACGGGCGCCAACTCCGCGGTGTACCGGCCCGATTGCGCCGCCGCCAGCGCCTTGCGGTGGCTCTCCAGCGCGTAGCGGTCCTGCCGTTCCCGGTCGATCCGGCCCAGCCGAGCGACGTTCTCCCCGGCCACGCCCATGTCCGGGTCCCCGAACTCCTGCGGTACGAAGTGCGGCCGCGCGTAGAAGCGCGGCGTGCCGTGCGGGACCGGTGGGCGCTCCACCCGCCACGGAGCCGTACTGGAGCTCTCCGCGCCACCGGCCAGCACCACGTCCGCCCGGCCGGCCGCGACCAGCCCCGCCGCCAGGTTGACCGCTTCCAGGCCGCTGCCGCACTGCCGGTCGACGGTCATCGCCGGGGCGTCGATGCCGAGGCCGGCGAAGAGCGCGGCGTATCGGGCGGGATTGCCGCCGGAGCCGCCGGCGTTGCCCACGATCACGTCGTCGACCTCGGCCCCGCTCAGCCCGAGGTCGTCCAGTACCCCGGTGAGGACCGGTCGCAGCAGTTCGTGAATCGGCGTGGTGGCGAACGTGCCGCCGATCCGGCCGATCGGAGTGCGTCGTGCCGCCACTATGACGGGCCGTTGCCCGTTCCCGGTCACAGAACCTCCCGTATGCCCTGCCGCCCGTCCAGGAGGAGGGCGCGCACCTGTCTGTGGTCGATCTTCCCGCTTGATGTATAAGGCAGTTGGTCCGTCTCGAACAGTCGCCGGGGGCACTTCTGCCGCGAGACGTGGCGCGCCGCCCGGTCCCGCAGCTCCGCCCGGCCCAGCCGTGCGCCCTCCTGCCAGCGCACCACGGCGCACACCAGGTCGCCCCACCGCTCGTCGGGCAGGCCGACGACCGCGACCTCGGCGACCTCCGGCAGCCGCAGCAGCGCCGCCGCCACCTCCTCGGGGTGCACGTTGAGGCCGCCGCTGATCAGCATGCCCTTCTCCCGCCCGACGAGGTGGAGGTAGCCCTGCTCGTCCAGCCGGCCGATGTCGCCGACCGTGAACCAGCCGTCGGCGTCCGGCGCCTGGGTGTGCTCGGCCGACAGGTAGCCGTCGAACAGCATGTCGCTGCGCACGTATAGCTGGCCCGCCTCATTGACCCCGCGT
The DNA here is from genome assembly GCF_042798755.1 of Streptomyces sp. NPDC057743. Classification (NCBI taxonomy): domain Bacteria; kingdom Bacillati; phylum Actinomycetota; class Actinomycetes; order Kitasatosporales; family Streptomycetaceae; genus Streptomyces; species Streptomyces sp. NPDC057743. The sequence continues at coordinate 14,409 of NZ_JBHVJX010000003.1, read as the reverse complement.
TCCTCCCCGGAGGGGGAGCGCACCGACACCTCGACGCCCGGTACCGGCCGGCCCAGCGACTCCCACGGGCCGCCGTCGTCGCCATGCAGTACGGAGACCAGGCTGAGCTCGGTGGCCCCGTAGAACTCCACGGCGTCGGCTTGGGGGAAGAGGTCAACCGCCCGTGCGCGGCGGGTCGGTGACCACTTCGCGCCCACCGACAGCAGCGAGCGGACCTGGGGGAAAGTGCGGCCCGGGTGGTGGCGGGCGTGTTCCAGCAGTGCCTCGAACATCGTCGGTACCAGGTACAGGTGGCACGCCTGGTACCGCTCGACGTGGTCGAAGACGGCCGCCGGGTCGAACGACGACAGCAGGCACACGGTCGCCCCGACGTGCAGGGCGTGCACCGCCCCGCACAGGAAGTGGGAGTGCGCCAGCGACCCGGGAAGCAGGACCGCGTCGGACGGCCCGATGCCGAAGCCGTCGGTGTAGTGCTGGAACGTCCGGATCCAGGAACGGTGCGAGCGCACGGCGCCCTTGGGGCGGCCGGTGCTTCCGGAGGTGAACCCCACATAGAACGGTGCGGAGTCCGGAACCTCGCCGAAGTCGTTTTCGGTGGCCGGGAGGTGGCTGCTCTCGTGCCGTCGCAGCCAGGCCGCGAAGTCCGGGCCGGTCAGGTCCACCACCGCACCGGGGGGTAGGCACTCCTCGGCCGCGGTGGCGGGGGTGTCCCGGAACAGGCGGGCCGGGGGGGTGTCTGCCAAGACGGCGGCCAGTTCGGGGTCGCTCCATGCCGGGTCCAGCACCATCACGGGGATCCCGGCGACGGCGGCCCCGAGAAAGATCTCCAGGAACTCCCCGCGGTTGCCGAGCAGGACGGCGAGCCGCACCTCGGGGTCGGGTGCCGGACCGAACTCGGCGCGCAGCGCCCGCGCCACGGTGAGTACGCCGCGCCGCAGCGTCCGATAGCCGCACTGGTGCGGGCCGTCGAGTGCTATCCGGTCCGGTGTGGTGGTGGCGTGGGAGAGGAATCCGCTGGCGATTGTCATAGGCGTCGTTGCCCTCGCTCGGCCGGTGGTCGGGTGGTCGGGTGGTTGCCCGGGCGGGCGGTGGCGACGCTTCGCCCGCGGTACGACGTGCGGCTTCCGCCCGTTCTTTTCGGCGTCGCGTTTTCGGTGGTGATTCCGGTTGTGGCCTTTCCGGTCATGCTGTTTCCACCTGCGGTGTTTCTGTGGCGGCCGCATTAGCAAGGTCGTGGCGGCAACGTATCAGCAGGTGGGCCGTCATGGAGCCGGGTTCTGGACATGAATCAGGCGGGCCGTGTCCGGAAATCGCCGTCAGTTTCGATGAGTTGCGGAGTCGGAGCGCGAGATTCCGGCCAACTTCCGTGGTTATGCGGTGAATTGCGCGTCGGGCGGTGGCCGGCCGCGGCGCGCGGGGCGCATACGGCTACGGCGGCGATGGTGCGCCCTGCGGGGTTGGAATCCTTCGGTGACCTGGGTCACGCCGGGATGTATTTCCGGGCCGGGCTGACTAGCATCGACGCCAAGGGGGAATGTCCCGGGTCGGCGAATTCGGCGATCTTTAGCGGCCGTTCGCGGTATTCCGGAACGATTCCGAGCAGCGGTCACCCGCCGGACCGATGCGCCAGCATTGCCGCAGCGTGATCGCCGCTTTCCCGCGCACCTCGCTCTATCCGAAGCGTTCCACGGCGATGGTCGCCGTCCGACGAGAAAATACCGGTCAGCCGGATATCCGTCGCCCGGAATCCTTCCCGCGGAGTCGGCAGGCCGTCAGGGCGCCACCAGGCGCGGTCCGCGCCGTGCCGCCGCGGTGCCAGGAATACGGGGAGATCTGCCATGCACCGTCCCGACGACCAACTCGGCGACGCCTTACGGGGGCCCGTCGCCGACCACTCAGCACCGCACGGCATTCCCGGGCTGGTCCGGGCCGCCGCCGAACGCGCCCCCGGGGCCGTCGCGCTCACCGGCGCCGGTGGCACCTGGACCTACCTGGAACTGGAGCGGATCTCGGACCGGATCGCCGCCGCGCTGTGCGACCGAGACCTGCCCGCCGACCGGCCGGTCGGCGTCCTGGCCCACCGCGGTCCCCACATGGTCGCCGCGCTCCTGGGCATCTTGAAGGCGGGCCTGGCCTACCTTCCGCTGGCGACCGACGAGTCCACCGAACGGCTCGCCCTGATCCTCGGCACCGCCCGGCCCACCGTCATTCTCGGCACCACCGGCCCGCTGGACGCCTGGCGGGGCCCGGATGGCCCCGAGCTGCTGGACGCCGTCTCGCTCGCCGCCGATACCGATCCGGCCCAACCCGTGGCGCCGCTGCGCCCGGTCGCGCCGGATCAACGCGTCAACGTGTTCTTCACCTCCGGCTCCACCGGCACCCCCAAGGGCGTCCTCGTGCCCAGCGGCGGGCTCACCAACCGGCTGCTGTGGGGCCAGCGCCACTACGGACTGACACCCGCCGACCGGGTCCTGCAGAAGACCCCGTACACCTTCGACGTCTCCGGCTGGGAGATCTTCTGGCCGCTGATCGCCGGTGCCCGCCTGGTCCTGCTCGACCCCGGCGAGCACGCGGACCCCGGCGCCCTCGTCAAGGCGGTCATCGAACACCGCATCACCGTCTGCCACTTCGTGCCCTCGATGCTGGACGAGTTCCTGCGCTGGCCGGGTGCCGCCGACTGCACCGGCCTGCGGCACATCTTCTGCAGCGGCGAGCCGCTGCCGCCCGCACTGGCCCGCAGCTGCTTGACGACCCTCCCGGCCCGGCTGCACAACCTCTACGGCCCCACCGAGGCATCCATCGAAGTCACCTACTGGGACAGCCCAGTTGCCCCCGCCGATATCGACACCGTCCCCATCGGTCGGGCCGTCGACAACTGCGTACTGCTCGTCCTGGACGACCGGGGCCGGCCGGTCGCCGACGGCGCCACCGGCGAACTGTGCATCGGCGGCGCACCCCTCGCCCTCGGCTACCTCGGCCAACCCGACCTCACCGAGCGGGCCTTCGTCCCGGCACCCGCCGGCAGCGGTGTGGAGCGGGTCTACCGCACCGGAGACCTGGTCAGTGTCGCCGACGGGCAGATCCACTACCACGGCCGCAGCGACGAGCAGGTCAAGATCCGGGGCGTGCGGGTCGAACCGGGCGAGGTTGAGGCGGCGCTGCGCGCGCACCCCGGTGTGGCCGAGTGCGCGGTCGTCTCGACCGGCGGGCACAACCCCGGGCTGGTGGCCTTCCTCCGCCCCGTGGCCGAGCCGCTACCGCAGGACGACTACCGCGCCCATGTGGCCGCCCGGTTGCCCGCTGCCTACGTCCCCGGCCACTTCGTCACCCTCGACGCCCTGCCGCTGACCGGCAGCGGCAAGCAGGACCGGGCGGCGCTGCGGCGCCGCGCCGCGGAGCTCGGCGCGTCCCCGGGCGACGGCGGCATTTCCGGTGACGACCCGGTAGCCCGGATGTGGGTCGATGCGCTCGGCCTCCAATCCGTCGACGAGGACCGCGACTTCCTCGCCCTCGGCGGCCACAGCCTGGCCGCGGCCAGGCTGCGCGGCGAGCTGCTGCGCCGCTACGGTCTGCGCCTGACCCTCGCCGAACTGCTGCACGGACGCCTCACGTTGGCCGCGCTGCGCCAACGTCTCACCGCCGCCACCCCCGGGCCGCCATCCGGCCCGCCGCCCCGGCGCCCCGACCCGGCCCGCGCCCCGGTCTCGGCCGGCCAGCGCCGACTGTGGTTGATGGAACAGCTCCACCCACGGCTCAGCGCCTACAACGTCGTGGCCGCCGTGCGGGTCGCCGGCGGCCTGGACACCGGCCGGCTGCGCACCGCGCTCGCCGCGGTCGTCGCCCGGCACGAGGCACTGCGCACCCGCCTGGCGCAGGACGGGAGCGGCCCGTACCAGGACATCGCCGCACAGGTCGAACCGCCGCTGTCCGTCACCACCGCCCACGAGCCGCTCACCGAGGAGCGCTGCCGGGCCCTGGCGGCCGACGCCGCGGCCGAACCGCTGCCCGTCGACACGGCGCCGCTGTTGCGCGTCCGGTACACCGCGGGCCCTGGGCCGGACGGCCTGTTAACAGCCGTACTGCACCACGCCATCGCCGACCAGCGCTCCGTGGACCTCTTCCTCGCCGACCTCGCCGCGGCCTACGACGGCCGCCTTCCGAGCATCGCACCACCCCAGTTCGGCGACCTGCTCGCGCACCGGGCGACCCACGCGGATGCCGCCGCCGAGGAAGCAGACCTCGCCTACTGGACCGACCGGCTGCGCGACGCCCCCCGCGCCCACGGCCTGCCCTTCCAGGCCCGCCGTCCCGCAGCCCCCACCTTCACCGGGGCCGCAGCCTGCGCCACCCTCGCCGGGACGGCAGCCGACCGCCTGACCGCGGTGGCCCGGGAACTCCGCGTCACACCGGTACCGGTCGTGCTCGCCGCGTTCGCCACCGTGCTCACCTCCTGGAGCGGCCAGGACGAGGTCGTCGTCGGCGTCCCCTGGTCGAGCCGCGACGGCGGGCCCGACGACGACGTCCTCGGCTTCCTCGTCGACACCCTGCCGGTGCGGATCGACGTCGCCGGCGCCGACCGCCTCGCCACCCTGGTCCGCCGGGTGTCCGGCGCGCTGCTCGACGCCCACGCCCACGCCGGGGCGGACTTCGAGCGGATCGTGCATGCCCTCGAACTGCCCCGCACGCTCAGCCGCAATCCGTTGTACCAGGTGTGGTTCAACGACCTCACCCACGCCGTGCCCGTCCCCTCCTTCGCCGGGGCGGTGGTCCAGGAGGTCGAACCGGACACCACCGGCGCGCTGTTCGACCTCGGGCTCTACCTGCACCGCGGCCCGACCGGCGGTTACCGACTGCGCCTGGTGTACGCCCGCGACGTCTTCGACGAGGAAACCGCCGGCCACCTCCTTGACCAACTCGTCCGGCTCCTGCACGAGATCCCCGACGGCCTCGGCCGGGCGCCCGCCCGCTGGCCGCTCGGCGCCCGGCGGCCACCCGCGACCCTCGCCCCCCGGCCCCAACCCCCCACCGTCTGCGCCTCGTTCACCGCGGCGGCCGAGGCGCACCCTGACCGGACCGCGCTGCACCACCCCACCGGAGAAGTGACCTACCGCCGGCTCCGGCAGGCGGTAGAGGAGCGGGCGGACGCCCTGCGCGCCGCCGGCTGGAGCGACCGCATGGTGCTGCTCCCCGGCGACCGCACGACCGACACCGTCGTCGAACTCCTCGCCGCCTGGCACGCCGGCTGCGCCGTCACCCTCGTGGACGCCGCCCTGCCGCCGCAGCGGCTACGGGCCGCCGCGGTCGGTGCCGGTGCCGGTGCCGTGCTCACCCGTAGCGGCGCCGACTGGCCCGTCCCCGTCCTCACCGGACCCGACCTGCCCCGCCCCTCCACCGGCCCGCGGCCCCCCGACTGCGGTCACGCCCTGTGCACCTCGGGCACCACGGGAGAGCCCAGCGTGGTCTTCGTCCCCCGCGAAGCGCTCCCCGAGGCCCTGCACCACTACCGCGAGGCGTTCGACCCCGGCCCCGAGGACCGCGTCGCCCTGCTCTCCGCCCCCGGCCACGATCCCGTCCTGCGCGACATCCTCGTCCCGCTCACCACCGGCGGCACCCTCTATCTCCCGGACGCCACCGAACCGGCCGCGCTCGCCGCCCTGTTCGCCGAGCAGCGCCTGACCCTGCTGCACGCCACCCCCGGCCAGGCCCGGCTGCTGGCCTCCGCCGCGCGCGCGGCCGGACGGCGACTGGACCACCTGCGGCACATCGTGCTCTCCGGCGCGGCGCTGACCGACCCGGTCGCCCGCGAACTGCGCCGCGCCGCCCCGGCCGCCGAGATCCACCACGGCTACGGCGCCACGGAGACGCCCCAGTTGAGCACCTGGCTGCGCTGGCGCGACCCCGCGGGCGACCCGGTGCGGCGCCGTCGCGACCGCACCGGCGTACCTCTGGCCGTCAGCAGCCCATGGCGGGAACTCCTCCTCCCGGGCGCCGGAGTCGGCCAGCTGGGCGAGATCGTGGTGCGCGGCCGCGGCCTCGCGGTGCGCACCCACCCCGCCGCAGAGCCCACTCCGTTCGGCCCCGACCCGCACGGTGAACCGGGCGTCACCATCTACCGCACCGGCGACCTCGGCCGGTACACCCCGGACGGGCAGCTCGAATTCGTCGGTCGCCGGGACCGGCAGTTGTCGGTCGGCGGTCACCGGCTGGAACCGGCCGAGATCGAGGTCGCGTTGCTCGCCCACCCGGCCGTGACCGGCTGCGTCGCGGTGGCTGCCGGTGCCGGCCTCACCGCCGTCGTCGCCGCGCCCGGCGCGCAGCCGGTACTCCCCGCGGAACTGCGGCACGAGCTGGCCACGGTGCTGCCCGCATGGGCGGTACCCGACCGCATCGTGCTCGTCGACGAACTACCGCTGGATGCCAACGGCAAACCTGACCAGCGGTCCGCCGCCGCCCTCGCCACCGGGGCGCAGACCTCCCAAGGTCCCGCGGGACAGGCCGCGTTGGACATCGAGGACACCGTCCTGGCCGCCCTGCGCGACCAGCTCACCGCCGCCGGCGACACCCCGGCCACGCCGCCCGGCGCGACCACCAACTTCTTCGAGGCGGGCCTCACCTCCCTCGCCCTGCTGCGCCTGCACGAGCGGCTGCGCGCACACGGCCTGACCGCCGAGGTCGTCGACCTCTTCCGCTTCCCCAACGCCCGCCTGCTCGCCCGCCACTTGGGCGGTGAGCGGGCCCCGGCACCCGGTGGTCCCGCACCGGACGTCCGCCCCACACCGCACGCAGGCGCCGCCGCCCGGCGCGCCGTCCGCCGCCGCCTGGCCGACCGGAAAGAGACCAGCCAGCGATGAAACCGTCACCGCAGCAGCCCGCGTCCGAGAACGCCGCCGAGCCGGTCGCGATCACCGGTATGGCCGGCCGGTTCCCCGGGGCCGACAACCTCGAACGGTTCTGGCACAACCTCTCCGAGGGCACCGACTGCTTCACCGCCCTCACCGACGACGCCCTGCGCGCCGCCGGCGTCCCCGCTCACCACCTGACCGACCCGCACTACGTCCGCCGTGTCCCGCTGCTCGCCGACGCCGACCGGTTCGACGCCGAGTTCTTCGGGATGACCCCGCGCGAGGCGGCCCTGCGGGACCCGCAGCAGCGCCTCTTCCTCGAACTGGCCCACTCCGCCCTGGAGGACGCCGGCCACGACCCGTTCGCGGTGCCCGGCACCGTCGGCGTCTACGCGGGCGCCGCCGCCAACCGCTATGCGGAGTTCAACCTGCGCGCCGACAAGGAGACCGCCGCCCGGGCCGGCGCGCTCGCCCTGGACCTGCACAACAACAACGACTACGTGGCCGCGCTCGCTGCCTACCGTCTCGGCCTGACCGGCCCCGCCGTCTCCGTGGCCACCGCCTGCTCCACCTCCCTCGTCGCCGTCCACCTGGCCTGCCAGGCACTGCGGGCCGGCGAGTGCGAGACGGCCCTGGCGGGCGGCGCGGAGATCGAACTGCCCTACGGGCACGGCTACCGCTGGGCGCCCGGCAGCATCTACTCCCGGGACGGGTTCTGCCGCCCGTTCGACGTCCGGGCCAACGGCACCGTCTTCGGCAACGGCGGTGGCGCCGTCGTCCTGCGGCTGCTCACCGACGCGCTGGCCGACGGCGACCCCGTCCGGGCGGTGATCCGTGGCTCCGCGGTCGCCAACGACGGCGCCGACCGGGTCAGCTTCTCGGCACCGGGCGTGGACGGCCAACTGCGGGCCATCGCCGAGGCGATGGCCGTCGCGGGACTCACCCCCGGTGACATCGACTACGTCGAGGCACACGGCACCGGCACCGACATCGGCGACGCCATCGAGATCGAGGCCCTCACCGCCGCGTACCGCTTCCTGACCGGTACGGGCGCCGACGCTCCGACCGGTATCGCGCTCGGCTCCGTCAAGTCCGCCATCGGCCACCTCGGCCCCGCCTCCGGGATCGCCGGGCTGATCAAGACCGTCCTCTGCCTGGAACACGGCGAGTTGGTGCCGACCGTCCACTTCACCGAGCCCAACCCCCGGCTGAAGCTGGACACCACTCCCTTCCGCGTCGTCGGCCGGCGCGATCCCTGGCCCACGGCCGGCCACCGGCCCCGGACCGCGGCCGTCAGCTCCTTCGGCGTGGGCGGCACCAACGCCCACGTCGTGCTGGAGCAGGCCCCGCCCACCCCGCCCGGCCCCGCCACCGACGGCCCCGAACTGCTCGTGTGGTCGGCGCGCGCCGAAGCCGCCGAACCCGAGGTGCGGGCCCGACTCGCCCGGCACCTCACCTGGCACGGCGCGGACGGCTTCGCGGACACCGCGGCGACCCTGCGGCACGGCCGGACCGTGCACCAACTGCGCCGGGCCGCCGTCGCCAAGACCGCCCGCGCCGCGGTGGACCTGCTCTTGGACCCCGAAGGCCGCGACGTGCTCCGCCCCACCGACGGCGCCGCCGCCCGGCCGGTGGCCCTCCTCTTCCCGGGCCAGGGCTCCCAACGGCCGGGCATGGCCGCCGGACTCCTGGGCCGCGACCCCGCGTTCACCGAGACCATGCACCGCTGCTTGGACACCGTCGGCGCCCTCGGCCTGGACCTGGAGCCGGCCTGGCGCGGCCCGCACGCCGCCGAACTGCTCCACCGCACCGAGTACGCCCAGCCGCTGCTGGCCTCCGTCGGTCTGGCCCTGGCCGCCATGTGGCGGGCCTGGGGCATCGCCCCCACCGCCCTACTCGGCCACAGCGTCGGGGAGTTGACCGCCGCGCTGGTCGCCGGCGTCGCCGAGCCGGAGGACGGCCTGCGCCTGATCACCGCCCGCGCCCAGGCCATGCAGGCCATGCCGCCCGGCGCCATGCTCGCGGTCGCCCTTCCCGAGGACGAGGCCCGGGACCTGCTCGGTGACGGCCTCGCCCTGGCCGCCGTCAACGGCCCGCGCCAGAGCGTGCTGGCCGGCCCGGCGGAGGCGATCGAGGCCGCGGCCGCCCGGGTGCGGGCCGCGGGCGGGCGGGCCCGGCGGCTCACCACCTCGCACGCTTTCCACTCCCCGGCCATGGCGCGCGCCGCCGAGCAGTTCCTGGCGGCGTTCGACGGTGTATCGCTGGCCCCGCCCGCCGTCCCCGTCGTCTCGGCCGCCACCGGCGAGCCGCTCACCGACGCACAGGCCACTGACCCCGCCTTCTGGGCCGGGCAGCTCACCGCCCCGGTGCTCTTCGGCCCGGCCCTGGCCCGCCTCTTAGACGCCCGGCCGCTCACCACGCTGGAGGCCGGCCCCGGTCGCGCCCTCACCACGCTCGTCCGCGGCCACGGCGGCGGCAGCCTCGCCGTGCCGGGCCTCGGCACCGACGCCGATGACCTGAGCGCCGTCCTGTCCGCCGCGGGCACGCTGTGGACCGAGGGCCACGACCTGCGCTGGGAAGCGGTCGGCCCGCCCCGCCCGCTACGCCGCATCGCCCTCCCCACCTACCCCTACCAGCGCACCCGACACTGGATCAGCCCGCCGGCCACCCCGGAACCCGCCGCCACCGGCGACGGCGCGTCGCCCTCCGCCATGGAGCGGCCCGTTGAGCCACCGCTGCCGGAGGCCGGGGAGCACACCGCACCCAGGGACGGCACCCGCACCGCCCTCGGAGAGGCCACCGCACCCAGCCCCTCTCCGCTGTCCCTGGTCCGCTGGCGCGAACTGCCCCCCACCGTCCGCCCGCCCCGGCACCGCGGCAGCACCGCCCTCACCCTGCTCCCCGACGACCCCGCCGCCGCCCGTCGCGTCACCGCACTCCTCGGCCGCGCCGGCCACCGCGTCGTCCCCGTCCACCCCGGAACCGTCGCCGAGGTCCTGCCCGGCCTCCGCGCGGACGGAGGCGAACCGGCCCTCTACGTCCACGCCCGTGCCGCCGGCAGTTGGCCCCAGGCCACCGTCGGGAACGTCACCGACCAGCTCGCCGCGGGCGTCGAGAGCGCCTTCGAGCTGGTCCGGACCGTTGCCCGCGGCGCCCGGCGCCCGCCCCGCTTCCTGCTGCTCACCGAGCAGGCCGTGGACGTCTCAGGCGGCGAACCCCTCCATCCGGCCAAGGCGGCCCTGGCCGGACTCGCCCGCACGGTGCCGCTGGAACTACCGGGCGCCGCCTGCCTGTTGCTGGACATCGCGCCCGGCACCGACGATGACCTGATCACCCACCAGCTCCAGGAACCCGCCGGGCCGCCGGTCGTCGCGCTGCGCGGCGACCGCCGCTGGATGCCCGTCGAGGCGCCGATCCCGCACCAACCCGCCACCGAGCCACCGCTCCGCCCCGGCGGCACCTACCTCATCACCGGCGGATACGGCGGGCTGGGCCTGGCCGCCGCCCGCGGGCTCGCCGCGACCGGCTTGGCCCCGACGCTCGTCCTCACCGGCCGCCGCGGACCCACCCCCGCCACCGAGCCGCACCTCGCCGAGCTGACCCGGCTGGGCGCGCGGGTGCTCACCGAGCGCACCGACATCACCGACGAGGCGTCCGTGCGCGACCTCGCCGACCGCGTGGAGCGCACCGCCGGTCGCATCCACGGCGTACTGCATACCGCGGGGTTGCCCGGCGGCGGCCTGATCGCCTTCCGCACCGTCGAGCAACTGCGGGCGGTGCTGCGGCCGAAGACCCTGGGCACCCTCGTGTTGGAACAGGTCTTCGCCGACCGCCCGCCGCTCGACTTCCTCGCCCACTTCTCCAGCCGCGCCGCCCTCGCCGGGCTGGTCGGCAGCGCCGACTACGCCGCCGCGAACGCCTTCCTCGACGCCCACGCCACCGCCTCCCGGCAGCGCTGCGTCAGCGTCAACTGGCCGAGCTGGGCCGCGGTCGGGATGGCCGCCCGCGCCACGGTCGACCCCGGCAGTGGCGACCCGCTCGCCGACTGGTCCACCACCCGCCGCCCACCGCAGCCCCTGGTCCACGAGCGGGAGTTGTCCGAACGGCAGTGGATGCTCGACGAGCACCGCTTCGACGGGCGCGCCGTTCTGCCCGGCACCGCCCACCTGGACCTGGTGGTCCGAGCCGCCCGGGAACTGCTCCCGGAACCGTCCGGTGCGCCGGTGCGGCTGCGCGACGTGGTCTTCCACCGTCCGCTGTTCGTCGACGGCACCCGCCGCATCCGCATCCTGCTCCATCCCCGGGAAAGCCACTGGGAGTTCACGCTCACCAGCGGCTCCACCGTGCACTCCACCGGGCGGGTGGAGCGGCCCGCTGACGCGGCCCCGCCCCGGGTGGATCTGGCCGTGGTGGCCGCGCGCTTGACCGGGCCTGCCGAGGACGACGACCCGGCCGGCCTGGCCGAACTCGGCCCGCACTGGCACACCGTGGCGGAGGTGCGCCACTCCGCGGACGAACAGCTCGCCAGGCTCCGCCTCGATCCGCGCTTCCACGCCGAACTCGGCGACCACGCACTGCACCCGGCCCTGCTGGACAGCGCCACCGCCCTCACCCGGCGCCGCACCGACGGTCACCATCTGCCGCTGCTGTACGAGGAGATCACGGTCTACGACGACCTGCCCGGCGCGTTCGCCGCCCATGTGCGGCACCGGCGCGGCGGCAGCGGCGTCCTCGTCGCCGACCTCGACCTGGTACACCCCGACGGGGCGCCGGCCGTCACGGTCCGCGGCTTCACGATGCGCGCGGTGGCGGACCGCCCGTTCGCGTCGGCGGCCACCGAAGCCGAGGCCGACGACGGGGCCGGGGTGGAACCCGACGGCGGCGGCACCCCGGCGGCTGGCCTGCCGTCGGCGGACGGCATCCCGCCCGCCGAGGGCGTGGCGCTGCTCTTCGACATCCTGGCGGCGCGCCCCGGCCGGCAGGTCGCGGTCCGCCCCTACCGCGACGGCATACCGGTGCCGCCCGCACCCCTCCCCACCGCACCGCCGGAGCCCCCTCCCGCCCCGACCCCGGACCCCGAACCGACCGCCGCCACCCACCCCGCTCCCGCGCCCCCGGACTCGCTGCCGGCACCGGACCGCGGCAAAGCCCCGGACCCCACCACGATCCTCAAGGAGATCTGGCAGACCGCGCTCGGCCGTACCGCCATCGGACCCGCCGACGACTTCTTCGCCCTCGGCGGGGACTCGCTCAGCGCCGTCGGCCTGATCGCCGAGGTCCGGGACCGGCTCGGCGTCGAGATGGGCATCGGCGAGCTGTTCGCGTTTCCCACCCTTGAGGCGCTCGCCGGCGAACTGCGCCGACGGGCGGGGGAGAGCCGGTGACGGCCGGACACGAGACCGCGGTGGTCCGCGGTGCCTCGCGCCCCGACGCCCGCACTCGCCTGTACTGCTTCCACCACGCGGGCGGCACCGCCGCGGAGTTCAGCAGTTGGCACCGCTATCTGCCGGAGAGCGTGGACGTCTGCGCCGTGCAGCTGCCCGGCCGCGGCGCCCGCGCCCGGGAGCGTCCGCACACCCGGATGGGCCCGCTGGTGGCGGAGCTCATCGGACACCTCCGCACGGACCTGCCGACCGTGTTCTTCGGGCACAGTTTTGGCGCCCTGGTCGCCTTCGAGGCGGCCCGCGCGCTGCGGACAGCGGGCCTGCCCGGCCCCGGGCACCTGTTCCTCTCCGCCCGCCCCGCACCCGGCCTCGTGGCCTACGAGGGCAGCCTCCACGACCTACCCGAGGCGGATTTCCTCGACGTCGTGGCCGAACGGCACGGCGGCGTACCCGCGCGGTTGCGCGACCACCTTGAGCTGCGCCAACTGGTGCTGCCCTACTTCCGCGCCGACTACGAGGTGTTGGAGACCTACCGGGCCACCGCGGCGGACCCGCTCCCGGTGGCCGCGACCGTGCTCGGCGGCACCGACGACCCGATCCCGCTCGCACAACTGGAGGCGTGGCGCCCGCAGGTGACGGGGACGTTCGCGGTCCGCATGTTCCCCGGCGACCACTTCTATCTGCGCCCGTGGCGCACGGCCGTCCTCGACCTGGTCCGCGAGGTGGCGGGGTGACTGCGGCCGCCCGAGCCCCCGCCGTGCGGGGGCTCGGCGCCCGGTACGGAATGCTGCTGTTCGCCTTCGTCGTCTCCGGGCTCGGCAACTGGACCTACCGGCTCACCCTGCCGCTGATGGTCCTGGAGCTGACCGGTTCGGCCCTGAACACGGCCGTGGTCTACGCGTTGGAGTACGCGCCGCTGCTCCTGCTGTCGCTGCCCGGCGGGGTGTTGGCCGACCGCTTCGACCGCCGCCGCATCCTGGTCGCCGGAGACCTGGCGGCGACGGTCCTGGCCGGGCTCCTGGCATTCGTGGTCACCTCGGGCGCCGCGCCGGTCCTCGTGGTCTACGTCCTGGCGTTCTTGCTGGCCTGCGTCGAGCCGCTGTACTACCCCGCGTTCCAGGTCCTGGTGCCGAGCCTGGTTCGCGACACTGACCTGGAACGGGCCAACGCCTGGCTGCAGATGGGCGACAACGTGATGAGCCTGGCCGGCCCGGCCGCGGCCGGCGTCCTCATCGCCGCCCTCGGCTACCAGGGCGCCATCTGGACCGACGCCGCCACCTTCGCCGTGTCGGCCCTGGCCATCCTGGCCATCGGACGGCACCAGGGGACCGCACCCACACCCACCGACGCACTCTCCACACTCCCCGCACCACTGCCGGAGGCCCGGCCCGCCGCGGACTCGCCGCCGCGTGGCACCTTCCTCGGCGAGATCCGGGACACCCTGACCCACATCTGCCGCGACAACCGCGCCCTGCTGAGCGGCGCCGTCCTCTTCGCCCTCGCCAACCTCGGCACCTGGATGGTGCAGGCCAACCTCGTCTACTACCTCAGGGACTACCACGGTGTGACCCCCGCGGGTGTCGGTGTGGTCCTGGCGGCACAGGGCGCGGGGGCGGTACTGGGGGCCGCGCTCTGCCCCTGGATCGGCCGCCGGTTTGCCCCTGGCCGCGTCGTCATCGCCGGCACGGTGCTGGCCGGTGCCGGCATCGTCGTCCTGGCCGCGGTACGCGACGTGACCGGCATCGCGGTGCTGTGGGCCCTGGTCTACGGAGTCGGCATCGTCAACATGGTGAGCTGGTTCGTGCTGCGCCAACGCACCGTACCGCCCGAACTCCTGGGCCGGGTCGTGGCCACGACCCGGATGGTCGCCTTTCTGACGATCCCGATCGCCTCGGTGCTGGGCGGTGTGCTGGAACAGCACTGGCAGAACATGTACTTGATCATCGCGCTCGCGGGCGGCCTGCGCCTGCTCGTCGGCCTCGGTGCCCTGGCCTCCCCCCTCAACTCCACCGCAGGCCGCACAAGCCCACCCGAGCCCCAACAGTCGACACCCCGCGGTCCCTAAGGGGTGTCCCGTAAAAGATCTACTGAACTTCTTCAACTCGGCCACTGATCGGGGGATGGTTGGTGGCCCGTAACAGGCGAGGCTCTCGGACTGTTGAGCGGGATGTCTCACGTCCCAA